>JAISBA010000021.1 GCA_031266455.1 Puniceicoccales bacterium | reverse complement strand
CTTGAGTCTTGAGTCTTGAGTCTTGAGTCTTGAGTCTTGAGTCTTGAGTCTTGAGTCTTGAGTCTTGAGTCTTGAGTCTTGAGTCTTGAGTCTTGAGTCTTGAGTCTTCACAGTTAAGTCATTGTATCCTTCCTGCCTTACCTCTGTCAAGGGGTTTTATAAGGATTTTTGGAGGTTTTTAGGTCGTTTAATTCGACGGCCAGAGTATTTTGTTTATCTTAGGGGAAGGCTGAGTTCAGAAGCTCAGGTTAGCAGTGGCAAAATTGTTTGCTGTAGGACTGAAGTAGAGGACAATGGAAATTTAATTCCTAGGAACAAAACTTTTGACCTGTTCTGGCATCCTGCAAGTTATTTCAATAGGGCTCATATGCTTAGAATGCTGCAGCCTTTGGATTCATGGTATCGTTACATTGCGAGGTTAGTTAATGTTAAACCTGAAACAAAGGGGTTGAGTCTCCTGTTTAAATATCAATACCTAGGGTGTCATAACGTCAAATGGATGGCAGATCTCCTACAAAGCCCCACTGTCTTAGCCCAAAAGCCTGTTTTTGCGAAGAACGGCTAAGTCAATGAAATTACGGCCTCTTCATCGCAATGGGAGTCAGAACAAATCTTGGCTTATAAGGAGCAGTTCCATTCGTTTTTGCAATGTGTTTTCGCCGATTATTTATTCAAACCAAGATGATACCATGAGATTTCTTTACCTACCTATCTCAATGGCATAAATATTTTTCTCAGCGGGTGATTTTAAATGGGATAACCCTGCCGCTGGCTGAATCGTTTTATTGTTATAATTAGATACAACAAATATCTCAAGCATATTTTTACGCTCGTTAAAAAGGTGGATCTTATTAGCCAAGTCGTTTTTACGACCCTCAATACGCATATTTGTATGAATATCCTCTTTCCGATGTGAAGCAGTTATGCATTGACAAGTTCATAAAAAGTATTTGAATGTAAAAGAAAGGTCATGTCGAAAAATTTCGAACGGGTTGTCATAGTGGGGAGTGGTTGTGCAGGGCTTTCTGCTGCGATTTACACGGCGAGAGCACAACTCAATCCTTGGGTAATTCAAGGGAAAATACCCGGAGGTTTACTCACGCAAACCACCGAGGTTGAAAATTTTCCAGGCTTTCCGGAAAATATACAAGGTATGGATTTAATGGACCGTATGCGTAAACAAGCGGAAAAGTTTGCTGCACGTTTTGAGAATGCTGAACTTGTAAGGATAGAACGGATCCAAGAAAACATCAATCGCCTGTTTTTATCCAACGGTCATGAACTGCAGGTACAAGCACTTATCATTGCAACGGGATCGCATCATAATTTCCTAGGATTGGAAGGTGAGCAAAATTTGTTAGGAAAAGGGCTGAGCGTATGCGCAACCTGTGATGGCTTTTTTTATCGCAACGAAGATGTCTGCGTTATCGGAGGAGGGGATGCGGCTTGCGAAGAGGCTTTGTGTCTCAGTAAAATTTGCAAGAAGGTTTATTTGGTACATCGTCGAGATCGCTTGAGAGCCTCAAAAATTATGTCCGAACGTGTCTGCTCAAATGATCGTATCGAGGTCCTTTGGAACAGTGTTCCACAGGGATTTGAATGCGATGAACATGGTTTTTTAAACGCTTTAAACGTATTTCACAAAGAAACTCAAAGTGTTCAAAGAGTAATGTGTAGGGGGATCTTCCTGGCCATTGGTTGGAAACCTAATACGGACGTATTCAAAGGATTCGTAGATTTGGAGATCGATGGCTACATCAAACCGGGAAGGATCCCGGTAGAAACGAGTCTGCCGGGTGTTTTTGCCGCCGGGGATTGCACGGATAAAAAGTATCGGCAAGCTTGTGTGGCGGCAGGCATGGGTATTCAAGCCGCTCTGGAAGCGGAAAGTTGGTTATTGAATCACTAAAATGACGGGGGGCAAAAAATGTTTTTTGTGCGATAAGGATGCTGTTGTCTTCGTGGCACTCGTTCAGGGGAATACCGTTAAACGTGTTGGATTCTGTGCACAGCATGCCGAAGAGCAAGGATTTTTAACCCAACCGTGCTATCAGCTTATCGATTCACTTTCCGCAAATACCGAAGTTACTCAAGTGACGACGCATGCGTGTTCTCATTGCCACTATACAACCGACTTGTTTGTAAAAAATAAGCTTATGGGGTGCGGGATGTGTTACAAGTTTTTTGCGGATATTACGGACACGGTGTTGAAACGTTTGTACGAAGTACCCGTACATTTTGGGAAAATTCCTCGAAAGTACCTGCAGAAAGATAGTTTTTTACCGAGACTAGATTTACTCAAAAAGCGTCTCAACGCTTTGGTGGCAATGGAACGTTTTGAACAAGCCACCGAAGTAAAAAAGCAGTTAAACAAGATAACACGACAAATTCATACATCTTCCGGAAAGTAAATAACGACTGCCCTATGTACCAATTAACTTTCAGCCAACAAAGTACCTCTGTTTTAAATAAGTTGGCTCAGTCAATGCAGATGCAACTTATCGATTTTTTGAGTGGGCTCAATTTTGAGCAGGAATCGCTGTTGGAATTCGGTAAAATTATTCGCAACAAAACCACCTATTATCGTATCCGCTGGAAAGAGTTTCGAATTTACTTCGAGTGTACGGGAGACAATGCGCTTACCATTCGCCATCTTTTACCTAAACATACGTGGGATGACTTTTTATTTAGAGTTAAACTACCCTTGAAAGAATCGGTCATCGAAGAAAAATTTTTAGAAAATTTAGAAGAGTGAAACTATGGAAAAACCCGATCTATCGCGAACACCTTTGTCGAAGATTTACCTGCTCCCTAATTTATTGACGGCGGGTAATTTGTTTTTTGGTTTTTTGTGCATTATTCGTTGCATCCAAGCAAAGTATTGTGGAGAAGGTGCATCTTCGCACTATTATAACCAGGCCGTTTGGTGTATTTTTTGGTCATTTGTATGCGATGGGTTGGATGGACGCGTTGCTCGGTTGGGTGGGAAAGAATCCTTATTTGGAAAAGAATTCGACTCCATTGCGGATGTTATTTCTTTTGGTGTTGCACCGGCAATGATGGTATTTTTTCTCATTTTGTCACCCACCCATAATTATCCTTTTTTTAGAAAAATTGGCTGGATCATTGGATTTATTTATCTGCTGTGCGGCGCCGTTCGACTCGCTCGATTTAACGTTATTACGCACCCTTTGTTGATAGAAAATAAGCAATTGTCACCCAAGCGTTCTTATTGTTTCATTGGTTTACCCATTCCGGCTGCGGCAGGGGTTATTGCATCTTTAGTGTTGGTTATCAATCGATTTGACTTAAAATCATGGTCCTTGTTGCTCCCCGGACTTATGTTGCTCATTGCATGGCTCATGGTGAGCAATATTCATTATCCGAGTTTTAAGCACATTGACTGGAATACGGAAATGCGTTTTCGAACTTTTGTAGGCATTGTGGCCGCCGGTGCCGTAATTTATTTTTTTAAAGAATTTTCCTTTGCAATTCTTTCCTTAAGTTACGTATTTTTTGGATTAGTCCGCCACATAAAACACCATTTGAGGTCTTTGAGAGATTAAGCTTTTGAATTTTCGACTTATGGCCAGTTTGTGTACTTTTTTTCAAAAGTTTATCGGCAAATTTAAAAAGATTTCCAACAAAAATCTTTCATGGCAAAAAGGCATTCGAGGGGAAGATTTGGCCCGTCGCTATCTCAAAAAAAAGGGTTACAAAATTTTAGAATGCAATTGGCGCAGTGGACGATGCGAGATTGATATCGTTGCAAAAGATAGAGAGTGCATTGTTTTTGTCGAGGTGCGCACCAGGCAAGAAAATCAATTATGTTCCGGCTACGATAGTGTTAATCAGCGCAAGAAACAAATTCTAAAGCGTGGCATCAAGTTGTACCTCAATAAAACACCCTACGTAAAAACTTTTCGCCTGGATGTTGTTTCAATTGATTGGATTGAAGGTAAAGATAATTACAGGCTCCATCACTATGAAAACGTACACTTGAACCCTAGAAATAGATTTTAAGAGTTCTACAAAGGTTATGCGTTTAACTGCGTCTGCAGGGGAAAGTAATTTATTTGTGTCTTTGCAGTATTTCAGAAATGTCCAGCATATGCATTTCCTCATCTTTATGACTCATGTTTTGGGCATAAATTACACTTGCACAATTAAAAAGCGCATCGAATACCCATTGGCAAAGAGTAATCATTTATGATTTTATGTATCACATAACTTTAAATAAAGGAAATAAGATAAATAAAACGATGAGTACAATTATAAAAGTGGGTTTCATAACGGCAGGTTTGATGGGTGC
>JAISBA010000020.1 GCA_031266455.1 Puniceicoccales bacterium | reverse complement strand
CTTGAGTCTTGAGTCTTGAGTCTTGAGTCTTGAGTCTTGAGTCTTGAGTCTTGAGTCTTGAGTCTTGAGTCTTGAGTCTTGAGTCTTGAGTCTTGAGTCTTGAGTCTTCACAGTTAAGTTATTGTATCCTTCCTTCTCTACCTCTGTCAAGGGGTTTTCTTGGTTTTTCGGAGGGGTTTAGGTTGTTTAATTCGACGGTTAGGGCAAGGCTGGATTAAAAGCTAAGATTGGCAGTGGCAAAATCGTATGCCACAAGACTGGGATAAGAGGCAATGGAAATTCAATCCCTAGAGTAAGATTTTTGACCTGTTCCGGTATCCTGCAGGCTATTCAGCGGGTGAAATTCTAAATCAGATAAGCTTGTTGCTGAGTTGAATTGTCCTGCTATTACTAGATATGCAAGTTTATTAAAGAAATGCGCATCCCTCAAAATGTATCTATGCTATAAACCAGAACCCAAAGCCTCAGTACACGTCTTTTTGGTACCGCCCTGAATTTTTTAACATTTTAAAGAAATCTTCAGCTTGCATACTGTTCAAATGTCCACAATTTTCAATGATTTTAAGGAGTGTTGATTCAACATCTTTGGCCATCGACTTGGCTTCTCCACAGATGTAAAAATGAGCACCTTTTTGCAACCATTCCCACAAAACATTTGCGTTTTCCATCATCTTATGTTGAACGTACACCTTATGCTCTTGGTCTCGCGAAAACGCTAAATCCAACCGCGTGAGTACGTTTTCTCGACGGCAGTGGGTGATAAAGTCTTCGAGGATAAAGTCAACATTACGGTGCCGACCGCCAAAAAATAACCAATTATGCCCGATTGCTTTGGAAAGGAGCCTGGCCTCCAGAAACGCTTTAAAAGGTGCAATACCCGTTCCTGGTCCTACCATAATGACAGGTTTTGTATCATCTGCGGGCAATTTAAAATGGGAAGACTTGACATAAATCTTTAGAGATTCGTTTACGTGCAGTCTTTTGCATAAAAATCCACTCGACAAACCCTCACCAATACCACCTTCAACGTTTTTAAAAGTAACCAATCCCACGATGAGTTCCATCACATGCGGATTTTTTGCATACGTAGAAGCGATCGAATAGGCACGCGGTCGCATAGGTTTCAGCCAATTGCATAAAATGGATGCCGAGAAATCCGTTTTATGCCGATTTTTCAAACTTGTTAAGGCCGTCCAAAAATCGACCCCATCACGACTGGGCAAGGTGGAAAATACACTGGGTTTTAATAGTAATTCAAAATGAGAACTTAGGGCTTCGCGTAGGGTCAATGTCTGATTTGTATCGGCATCCACAATGGGTTCTTCGCCAGACAATTGCGTTAGGGTAAGCAGTTTTTCAACAAATATTGCATTATTTTGGGGATAAATAAATACAACATCTCCCGGTTCAAATATACAATTTTCATCTGGAACAGAAAGTACCACAAGGTAAACGCTTCTTTCGCCTTCCACACCGGACAACAACTGCCTTTTTAATAAGACCGAATGCATTACATTGTCTGGGAATTTCATATTTATTGTTTTTGTAATAAATGGCATTTTGGCTTATAAGGCGAGCAGAAAGTACTTAAAACGCTCCTTTAATTGTATCATCAGCGTTGCTGCTACTCAGCCTGCTTGCAATATTTCACCGGTTTTCACAACTTCTCCCCGAAATACCTTTTCTCCTCGCAAGCCCTTGAGTAGTCCTTGTTCACACCTTTCCCAAAACTCAAGCTCTCTAGAGCTCCTTAAAATCTGACTTAAAAAATCTCCATCTATGGCAGGCCCTATGTATTGGCAAAAATTTTTTAAAAGGCCTAATTTATTGGAATTTCCATTTTCCCCAAAGGTTTTGTCAATTGTTTGCAGGTATTCAAATACGTGTTTATAGCGCGGGTAATCGATGGATTGACCTTTATTTTGGCTACGCCACTGGGAAAAAATCCATGGATTACGTATGGCGGCTCGTCCCAGCATAATCCCCCAACATCGGGAAAAACTCAAAACATGTTTGATATCATCGAGTGTATTGATGTCTCCATTGGCAATGATGGGAATGGGTAATTTTTCTACGGCACGTTGGATAAAGTCGTATCGGATTTGCCCTCCATAGCGGTCTTTTACGGTACGTGCATGAATGGTAATGAAATCTACCTGCGCTTCGTGCAGAATATCTAAAATTTTTTCGAAATTCTCCGTATGTTCAAAACCAATTCGCATTTTTACGCTCAAAGGCCTTGAACACCCTGCCCGCAGTGAGCTAATTAATGTTTTCAAAAGAGGCAAATCTTTTAACAATCCTCCACCCGCTTGCTTTTTGTAAATTTTTGGAACCGGACATCCCACGTTAAAATCAATGCCGGCGATGGGATATTTTTGTAAAATTTCTGCATTCCTCAACAAAGCATCTGGATCATTACCCATTAATTGTATCCACAGTGGACATTTGTCCGCATACGCCAAATTGTCCTCAATTTGGTGAGGATTGAGGGTAAAATCTTTGTGCACACGCACGAATTCGCTCACGTACGCATCGGGTGCGCCGTACCGATTTAATATTTGCCAAAAGGGTCCCTGCGTTAAATGCCGCATGGGAGCCAATGCAATACCACCTTGGGGGAAGCAACGCGCCATTTAACTTTTTGTCCAATTTTTTACCAAATCCTTAGCATCCGGCAAATCTTGAAACAAACTACGATCTACCCATAGGGGTTTTTTATGCGTCAATGCTAGTAAAATTGCGTCACTCGGTCTTGAATCCAATTCAACAATTTTAGTCATCTTCCCCCATATCTGTTTTAGTAAAACTCGAGCAAAAAATATACCATCTTTCATATCTGTGACGACGATGCACTGCACGTCAATATCGAATCCAACACACAAGCTGCGAATAAAATCGTAAGTTAAAGGTCTCGTTATGCTGCGAGCTTGTTGATAAGACGTAATTTGTTCCCCCATCAAAAGATCCACGTAAATAATGAACGTCTTTTCGTTATTACCTAAAAATAAAGCAACCCCTTTAGGCGTTGTAATAACATTCTTAATGACAACTTCTACAAGTTCACTACGCATGCTGTTATAAAATGACAGGATCTAAGATTTAGAAAATGTTTTTTTCAAACAATATACTTGTCGTACTACTGTTTGCGTCCTAAAATAATTTTGTGAACATCCGTTTTTTTAAAAGTGCGATATTTATAACCACAAATTTAATAAGTTGTGTAAGTTTAAGCGCTACTGATAGTTTTTGGCATTGCAAGCTATGCAATCAAGAACATAAGGGTAACTGCCCTAGTTCTACTTTATCAAAAAATGACGTGGATGCTTTCTGGTGGGGATATGTACTATGTCGTAGTCAGCGTATGATCTCAAATATATTGTCAACATTAGCGACTGACGAGAAAGTGGCCACTTTTCTAAATGGATTAGATGAAGAATCAAGGGGCGTTTTTCTAAGTTCGTTGCCCGAAATACCAAGAAACGATTTTCTACGTTTGTTGCCTGAATCGCAAAGGACTGCTTTTCTACGTTTATTATCTGGAGAGCCAAAGGGACCTTTTCTAAGTTTATTGTCTAAAAAGCAAAGGGAAGCTTTTTTATGGGGATGCTGCATGGGCGCTTATCAAAGTAAGTATCCCGAAGTAACGCAAGCAACGTATCTTGAAGATCTAAAAAATGACCACGGTAAACATGATTATTTACCGAATATACGTGATTTGTTCGTCTTTTTAGTAGGCAGAGACACAAACTATCCAGAGGCAGGCTTTACAAGGTTGACGGATGATCAAATAAATGCCTTTGAGTGGGGACAGCGGATATGTTATATGTGGACGCACGAGGGAGATACCAGGCCTTCCATTGGACTTACGAGAGATAACCGAAATATGTTTATATTAGGTGGTTTATTTTATGGTCAATTAGGCACAGGAAGAACACCTGAGTGGAATAGACTTGCAAAGTTTATGCAAGAAAATACCGCCAGGGTCAATTCCCAAGCAATAGTAGCGTTCAAGTGGGTATTTAATGTACAGTAAAGTTTCCACGTTAGAAAAATTTACTTTAAAAGTAGGTTTTGTTTTCTTGAATAAGAAAAAAATTGTATGAACAGCCAGCCTATTGAAAATGTGTTGCTAGAATTAAACATCTGCAGGTATCTCATGCATATCGATATCTATACTAAAGGGTGGACATTTTTCCATTTATGGGTTGAAAAATATCTTTAACGTATATCTAATAAAATTTCTATGAAAATTGCTATTTTAACATCGGGAGGATTGGCTCCTTGTCTTTCGGCGGCCATAGGCGGATTCGTGCAACGTTATACCGAGCTCGATAGAGACGTTGAAATCATAACGTACCTAAATGGATATCAGGGACTCTTGTTGGGGCAATCGCGTACGATCACCGAACAAGCTCGTTCGGAGGCTTACCATCTATTGAAATTTGGTGGCAGCCCTATTGGCAACAGCCGTGTAAAATTGTCTAACGTAAAAGATTGCGAAAAAAAAGGACTTATTCATGTAGGCCAAAACCCATTCGAGGTCGCCGCACATCAATTAATGAAAGATCGGGTGAACATACTCCACACAATTGGGGGTGACGACACCAGTACAACGGCTGCCGAATTGGCCCACTTTTTGGCACAGAACAATTATCCTTTGCGCATCGTTGGCTTACCCAAAACGATTGATAACGACATTTTTCCGATTCGCCAAAGCCTCGGCGCAACGACTGCGGCAGAACAAGGCGCTGTCTTTTTTGAAAATGTTGTCCACGAACACAGTGCCAATTCTAACATGTTAATTATACATGAAATTATGGGACGCAATTGTGGATGGTTAACTTATGCAACTGCAGCGTGTTACATGTCGAGATTAGTCCAAAAAACATTTACTCCCGCTTTGGGATTTCCGAAAGAGAAATTTGAAATTCATGGCATTTACATTCCAGAAATTGAATTTGACCTAGAACACGAGGTTAAACGCTTAAAACCATTGTTCGATCAACTGAGATGTCTGAATTTATTCGTCAGCGAAGGGGCCTGCGTTACTGCCATTGTCAAGGAATTGGAAAGAAACGGTGAAGAAGTTGCACGGGACGCGTTCGGCCATATAAAATTGGACCACATCAATGCGGGCAAATGGGTTGGGGAGCAATTTTCAAAAGCCTTAGGCGCGCAAAAAATGCTGGTGCAAAAAAGTGGCTACTTCGCCCGTTCAGCCGCACCCAATGCATTTGATCTGCATCTCATTCAGTCGTGCGTGGATTTTGCAGTCGAATGTGCATTCAAGGGAATCAGTGGTCTTGTGGGACACGATGAAACGCAACGTGACGCCTTACGCTGCATCGAATTTGAAAAAGTAAAAGGTGGAAAATTGTTGGATGTCAACAATTCACAGGTACAGCAATTTCTACAATCTATCAATGGGTAAACTTGCACCTATTCACCATTTTGAGGATACCGGAAGCTTTTAGATCTTACACGCACCGCCTAGGCAAACGTCCGATATGGCTTCCTGTTCGGACCCGTGGTCACGTGTGTTGTGGTAATACAGTGTCTTAATGCCCAGAGAATAGGAAAATAGAAGATCTTTTAATAAGATCTGCATGGGAATCTTTTGATTTGGATATTGGTAGGGATCGTAACTTGTATTCGCAGAGATGGATTGATCCACAAACTTCTGCATAATGCCTACCGTTGTAATGTACCCTCTGTTATTGGGCATCGCCCACAAAAGTTCGTATTTGTGCCCGAGCGTTTCCACATTGGGAACAACCTGTTTAAAAATGCCATCTTTACTCTGTTTTACGGAAATGAGCGCTCTCGGAGGTTCAATCCCATTGGTCGCATTGCTAATTTGTGAAGAGGTTTCCGAAGGCATCAGGGCCGTTAACGTACTATTGCGCATACCATACCGCATAATTTCTTTGCGTAAACCTTCCCAATCCATTTTTAAACAATCCGGAGACACCACTTTGTCGATTCCTTTTTTGTAGTACGTATCTATCGGCAAAATGCCTTTTGAATACTTTGTTTCTGAAAAACGTTTGCAGGGACCTTTTAATTTTGCAAGTTCAATGGACGCTTTGATGCAGTAGTATTGGAACATTTCAAACAATTCGTGCGTAACTTCCAAGTGTTTTACATCGGAAAATTTTAGGTCCCTTTGGGCCAAAAAAGTTGCGTAATTAATAACACCAATCCCCAGTGCACGACGTTCAATGGTACTATGTTTTGATTCGTGGACGGGATAATTTTGGTAATCAATTAAACTGTCGAGCGCGTACACCAATAAGCGCGTACACGTTTGCATTTTTTCTTGATCCATACCAATATTCCCCAAATTGATAGCCGCCAAAGTACACAGTGCAATTTCTCCGGAAGACTTGTCTTCTAGACTTAACGTCTTTGTGGGCAAAGTAATTTCTGCGCATAAATTGGACTGTTTTATGGGAGCCATGGATGGGTCGAATGCAGAATGCGTGTTGCAATGATCCACATGCATGATGTAAATGCGTCCCGTACTTGATCGTTCTCGCATCAAGAGCGAAAATAAGTCCACGGCCTTTACTTTTTTCCTAAAAAGAATTTTTGCATCCTTTTCGTACCGTTGATACAATTGAGCAAACAGTTCCTGATCGGAAAAGAATGCCTGATATAAGTCTTGAACTTCGTGGGGAGAAAATAAGGTGATTTCCTGTTCCTGCTGCAACCGTCGGTATAAAAAACCGTTAATCTGTACGCCATAATCCAAGTGGCGTGCTCGGTTTTCTTCAATACCTCGATTATTTTTCAATACCAACATGTCTTCGACTTCGTAATGCCATAATGGATAGTAAACCGTTGCGGCACCTGAACGAATGCCTCCCGCAGAGCAACTTTGCACCGCCGATTGAAAGAATTTAATAAAAGGTGTAATGCCGGTATGATAGGCGGCCCCATTACGTACAGGTGCCCCTTTTGTCCGAATTTGTCCTACATTGATACCGATACCCGCCCTTTGGGAAACGTAACGGATAATGGCAGCGCCCGTTGCCGATATACTATCCAACGAATCTCCACATTCCAAGAGAACGCATGAACTAAATTGTTTAAGAGGTGTACGCACGCCTGCCATAATAGGGGTTGGCAAAGAAATATCCTGTTCGGACAAATGCTTGTAAAATTCGCATACGATATGGGATCTTACCTTAGGATCGTTTGAAAAATCTTGAAACAAAGCTAAGGTAATACACATGAGAGACATCTGGGGACTCTCTAAAATTTTCCCCGTAACCCTGTTTTGCACCAAATATTTTCCTTCAAATTGCTGGGTAGCCACATAGGAAAGTTCCAAATCCAATGCGTGTCTAATTTTTGTGTCAAAAAAATCTAATTCTTCTTTTGTATATTTTTCCAATAATTGAGAATCATACCAACCGCCCTCGCACATTTTTTTTATGTGATCGTAGAGTGCCGGAACTTCCCAACATCCATAGGCCGCTTTTCTGATTTTCAAAATGGCTAAACGGGCAGCTACGTATTGATAATTGGATGTTTCCAGAGAAATTTTATCGGCCGCCGACTTGATGGTCATATTGTGAATTT
The DNA here is from genome assembly GCA_031266455.1 of Puniceicoccales bacterium. Classification (GTDB taxonomy): domain Bacteria; phylum Verrucomicrobiota; class Verrucomicrobiia; order Opitutales; family UBA9783; genus CABUVL01. The sequence goes on along the minus strand of JAISBA010000020.1, from coordinate 16,311 downwards.
CAGCCGTTGTGATTCCTTCGTAGACTTGAATGCCTGCGTGCAAAACAATATCCGACATGGATACGCCTTCCAACCCTTCGCACGCGTATCCTACAATTTTGTGAATGTATTCCTCCTCATAAGGGACTTTACGTCCATCTCTTTTAATAACGTTGATTCCCATAGTGCTAAATTTCTATATTGTTGAGGTCGGATGGATCTACCGTAGCATTGATTTGATTGGTGAGGTAGGAACTCAATTCAACTTCCTGTGGTGCAACCTGAACATGATCGGAACTGAACCACGTATCAATCCACGGAATAGGGTTAGATGTAACGTTAAATCTAGGCTTCATATGGAGAGATTCCATGCGTGCATTGGCCAAATAAAAGATGTAATCTTTTAAAATCTTTTCATTTAACCCCAATATGGATCCATCTTTGAAAAGGTACTTTGTCCACTCTATTTCTTGTGCTACCGTATCCAAAAACAATTGTTCGCATTCAATTTGGCAGCTTTGGCATGCATTTTTCCAATCCTGACCTTCGCTACCATCCGACAGTAAGGCAATCAATTTCCTAGTTCCCGCCCAGTGCAACATTTCGTCACGCGCAATCAGTTTTATGATTTTGGCATTCCCTTCCATTAATCCCCGTTCGGCAAATGCAAAAGAACAAGCAAAGGAGACGTAGAAACGGATGGATTCCAACGCGTTGACTGCGTGAATTGCCAAAACAATCATTTTCATGTGCTCTTTTACATCATAAGGGACCTGAATGCCATTCGATTGAGCATCCGCAAGGATGTTGTAGTGGTACAATTGATCGTAGTAAAAGGAAATGCTAGCGGCTCTTTTTCGAATTTCTGGGTTAATGACGATGTCGTTGAAAACGACGTCCGGATGTCGTTCAATGGCTCGAATAATATGCGTATAGCTTCTGCTGTGAACCGTTTCGCTGAACGACCAAGTGGCAATCCAGGTTTCAACTTCAGGTAAAGATACGATGGGTAAAAAAAGCATGTTCGGAGATCGCCCTTGTATGCTATCCATCAAGGTTTGATACTTTAAATTGCTGAGAAAAATGTGTTTTTCGTGAGGAGCCAACGTTTTATATTGAATCCCGTCAATCGAAACATCTATTTCTTCGGGACGCCAAAAAAATGAAAGTTGCTTATCGATGAGTTTTTCAAAAATGGGGTACTTTTGCTGATCGTATCGAGCAACATTAACGGCCTGACCTAAAAAAATAGGTTCCTGCAATTGATTATTAGGCGTTATACTAAATGTTTCGTAACGTCTGTTCATACACACAAATGAGGTCACCTCCAATGATACCCTTCCTGCCACTAAAACATTTCGAACTCGACAGATCAAATAAAAAATTTAAACATAGGTAACAACATATGTCTCTTAAAAATAGGCAGGCTTTTCGAAAAAGTATAAAAATTGTTCTCCTGAACGATATCCATGAACTGCTGCTGCTTTTTATGGAAAATCCGCACATTACATCCGTTGACAACGTTTACAAAGGTGGATTTTGGCACCTTGTTGGAGGTAAAATAGAAGACGGTGAAACTTTGGAACAAGCTGCCGCAAGAGAATTATTCGAAGAGACGGGATTAACGCGCAACGAAGTCATTTTTGGCAACGTAATTTGGGAAGGGCAATGCGATCTTAAAATATACGGTACGGTAACGCGCATAGAGCAGCAGTTTATCATGGCTCGGACCTCCCAAACGGTCACTTCGTTGCAAAATTTAACGCAGGAAGAAAAGCAAGTGGTTAAAAAATTGCAATGGTTTTCGCTGGATCAAATAAAAAATAGTCCGGAGACCATATACCCCACAACGCTTCCAAAACATTTAGAAGCAATTATACAGGGTCGCATACCCCCTATGCCTATAAAAATAAACTTATCCTAGGATGAAGCAACCCCGCAGCAGATGGATTTACTTTTTAAAAGTTAGTCATAAGTAAGTATCCGTCTCATACTTTTTTGCAAAATAATGGGCATGTTAATCCGCTTATTTGGTTAAAAATGAGGTAACGTTCGATAAAATTTGCCTAAAAAGTTCTTCACCGTAAACCCATTGTCTGAAAAAATTTCGACATTCCATGTGTACCGCTTCCAGCTGCCGCCACAGGGTAGTACACATCCATTCTATGCGGCTAGAGTCTAGGGTAACATCGCAATGATCCAATAGCTTTAAAATTTCATTCCATTGAACCGGAAACTTTTGCCAACATTGATGCCAAGGCTCAAAGTATTGAAGCCAATTGACTTGCTGAAGGAATAAAAATCCCCGCGATGGATTCTGACTCTCGACAAAAAGCTTTCTAAATTCATCAAACACTTTCCGACGACTTAAATTTTCCGGAGACATATCTTGGCACATATGGCATGTATAGGGATGTAATTTTAAATGAAATCGACCGGTTAATTGCATTCCCCGCAGCACTCTCAAAGGATCCTCAAAAAAATGAGCGGAAACATGTTTTAGGATACCTGCTTTCAAATCGTCTGTACCTCCAAAAGGATCCAAGAGCGTATCCGATGTTAAATCAATTCCCATGGAATTGATGGTAAAATCTCTTCGCTGAGCTGCTTCTTCGTAGGTAATGAAAGGTGCAAGGTGCACCGCGAAGGCCGTATGTTTGTGACCCGTTACCCATTCAGTCCGTGGAACACTGACATCGATGGGATAGGATTTAAGCTTAAAAACACCAAATTTATAACCTGACAAATCGACGTCGCCAAAACATTGTTCCAAAACACTCCGTACTTTTTCCAGAGTTAATCCAAAAACTTCGATATCAAAATCTTGGATGCTCCTTCCTAATAAAATATCACGAACGCACCCTCCTACCAAAATTGCCTTACCGTCCGCTTCTTGAATACATTTTATCAAACGCCCACAGTACTGGGGGATTTCAAAATTAGGCAGGGTCATTATCGGTGGAGAAAAAGTAAGATTCAAGCATTAAGCATAGGCAATGATAGACCGGCAAATGCAATTCTTGAACTTTAAAAGTTTCTGTTTCCGGCACACAAATGCAAACGTCGCAAAGATTTTTCATTTGTCCGCCGCTTTCACTCGCCAATCCCAAAATGGCCATTTTTTTTGCGCGCGCAATTTCCACAGCCCGTAAAATATTTTTTGAATTACCCGAAGTACTCAAACACCACAATACATCCCGTTCTTGCCCCAAACCCCATACCAATTGAGCAAAAGACCACTCGGCATTGCAATCGTTGCAGAAAGCGGACATAATGCCCGTTAAATTGGGCAACGGAATTGCCGGTAAAGCATGTTGAAGGTTTTGCATTGCATCTACCGACAAAGAGGATTCAAGTCGTTTAGATAAGCGTTTAGGACCTCCAAAGCTTTTTAAAAGTTCTCCTGCAATGTGATCGGTGTCGGAAGCGCTCCCGCCATTACCGGCCAACAATATTTTCCCTTTTTTCCTAAAGCAAAAACATAATAGAGTAAAAGCCGATTGAATATGCAATTTACAAGGCATCAATTGAGGGTAACGCTCCAATAAAACATCTAAATATTTACTTTGCATGTGCCTCAACTTTAGCCACAAGTTCTTCCTCCGATAACAGTCCAACCTGCGTGTCAACCACTTGCCCATCTTTCATAAAAATAAGCGTTGGAATACTGCGAACATTGTAGCGTGCGGTGAAAAGTTGCGCATTGTCGCCGTCAATATTCATTTTACCCACCTTGACTTTTGTCCCAATTTTTTTAGCCACCGAATCCAAAATAGGTGCCAAAGCACGACAGGGGCCACACCAGGGTGCCCAAAAATCTACTAAGACAAGCCCTTCTTGACGCGTAAAGTCGTCAAAATTATCCTTTGTTAATTCTATAGTCGTTTCCGTCATAATTTTCTCCTGTAAAATATAAATTTCCCCTCCTTACAAAACAATTGCTTTCCTATGTTGAGCTTTAAAATTAACTTTGCCCAAACATCCTAAGCCCTACCGTCGCCGTCTCCATTGTTTTCTTAAAAACGTCAAAATAATGCTGTCAACCCATATGTTTAAGGCAAGATTATTTGCGTTCTAGCCTTAGGGCAACTTTTAATTTTTATGATGTAATTTAAAATTTGGACCATTCTCGCATGAAAAATGCTTATACATGGCTAGGGGGAGAAAATCTTGCACTCATCTTCCCCGTACCTTATCATTAAAAAATTATACCATGTCATCGAGATTTCTGCTATCGCTGATGCAAAAAAGCTTTCCTAGAGGAATGGGGGTTTTCCCATTCACACAGGGAATTTGTTCGCAACTGCCTTTACCCATTGTCCACTTTTTAAATTTTTCAGAACCAATAAGAAGCGCCAATGGGCACTCCTATACCTTGCGGGTTGCGAGCCCGCAAGATGCGGGTTTAATTAGAAAAGTTTTGTACGCCTACGGACATAGTAATTCCAATTATAAGAATCTAGAATTTTTCCCCGAGGAGAAACTTGCGACCATCATCCATAACATGACGCATTGCCTGGAGCATCGTTATTTTATTACTTTTGTAATCACGGTACAAGATTTTCCAATGGAAAGACCCATCGGCTTTTTGCAAATAGATCCGTACAGTTTGCAGACCATTGACAAAATTTTTAACGACGTTCTTTTTCCACAGTGGAATAACTTTTTAACGTGTCCACTTCGAGAAGAACATTTAGGCGCAAATGATGTAAATGTTCTTACGACATGGCTAAATGAACACACCCAAGAAGGCGCCCTGCAACAATATTTTTTACACCTAAAGGGCGCACACTGCAAATCTTTAGAAAAAGTACCCGTGCGTTGGAAAAATTTTGTCGCCGAAAGCTTCCGTTGTTTATACGCATTAAAAAAACATTTGGCCTCTGATCAATTTGTCGCCAACGTATCCTACGGACTTCTCCCGCAGTTCCAAATGCAGGGAATCATGTCGCAAGCGTGGCATAAGGTCATACAAAGACTCCAAGAAACGCCCATCAAAATTTTGTTTTCGGACCGCATAGCGCTTAAAAATCGAGCTTCTTTACATCTATTGCGAAGACTAAATTTTACAACAAGTGCCATTTATCAAATGTATTATTCCCAGCATTATCATACCCGTTGTCATCCTAACGGCATGTTTGCAGAACCCTGTACGACCCTTACTCACACTCTAGGTTAGTTGGGATTACATCTACGCTATGTAAACGTTTTACGGCTCACGCTTAGATTGTTTTAGGTTTATGCTTCAAATGCTCTAAGTGCCCTACGTGTTTGTCATTCATTTTTCCAAAAGTTGTATCCTATTGCTAAAAAGCTTGCTAAAAAATAGATGATGGATAAAAACTGTTTCCATGAACGAGGTAACAAGCTACAAAAGTAAAATTTTGCGTGGAGAGTGCATTCATAAGGTTGATGCTTTAAGGCTTGCAGATGCAAATCTGAAAGATTTATGTTCTGCGGCGAACGAAATTCGAGAACGCCTATGTGGAACTACGTTTGACCTTTGTTCCATCATCAATGCCAAAAGTGGGCGGTGTTCTGAAAATTGCAAATACTGCTCGCAATCCGCTTGTTATCACACTCAAATTTCCTCGTATCCGCTTTTGGATACAAAACAGATTTTAGAAAAAGCTGTTCACGATAACACTCAAGGGGTCGTTCGCTTTTCACTGGTCACTTCGGGACGCAAATTGAATGAAGAAGAAGTCGATAAAATGTGTAAAACAGTTCGGACAATCAAGCATAAGACGCATTTGGAAATTTGCGTATCGGGTGGGCTGCTAACGGAATCAAGCTTCAAAAAACTTAAAGAAGTGGGGGTAAGCCGTGTTCACAATAACTTGGAAACTTCCGAAAGGAATTTCCCCAATGTGTGCACAACCCACACCTATCAGGATAAAATATCAACACTTAAGGCAGCACAACGTATAGGTTTAAGCGTTTGTTGTGGCGGCATCGTAGGTTTAGGTGAAAGCATGGAAGATCGCATTGACATGTTTTTATCCATTAGAGAGCTTAATGTTCAGTCGGTACCCGTCAATTTGCTTAATCCCATCCTTGGAACACCTTATGCACATAACAAAATCTTAACGAATGACGAGATGTGTCGCATTATTGCCATAGCGCGGTTTCTGCTTCCCAAAGCTTCTATTCGTATGGCAGGCGGCCGTAGATTATTACCCGACAATGGCAGGCAATGTTTTTTATCGGGCGCCAATGCAGCCGTTTCTGGAGACATGCTAACGACGTGTGGTACCGCGATCGAGCAAGATGTCAAAATGTTGACCGAATTGGGATTCACCATCGCCTTACACAATGTGTAAATCTGTTTTTATTACGGCAACGGGAACCGATATAGGTAAAACATTTATATCGGGACTCCTGTTAAAAAAACTGTACGCCTTAGGCCATAAGGCCGGATATTACAAAGCCGTACTGAGTGGATCGGTGAAGACTGAAAAAGGTCTTCTGCCGGAGGATGTAAATTATATAAAAAATTTTGTTCCCCTGGAGTGCCCTCCCGAAACAATGTTTTCGTACGCCTACGAGCAAGCATTATCACCTCATTTGGCAGCTAAACTTGAAGGTATGCCCGCTCGTTTGGAAAAAATTATTCAAGATTATAAAAAGATTTCCGAACAATACACATATGTTGTGGTGGAAGGCTGTGGTGGGGCTGTTTGTCCCATTCGCTACGACCAAACAAAAATATTCTTAACAGACATTATTCGGCAACTCAATTTAAGTGTACTGGTTGTTGCGCACACAACTTTGGGAACTATTAACGCCACGGTACTCACCATAGAATATCTAAAAGGGCAGAAAATTCCAATTCGCGGGATTTTATGCAATCGTTACCATCCCGATAATTTCATGGAACAAGACAATATTCACATGATACGTGAACTTACAGGTATTCCCATCGTTGCTTGCGTACAAGCAGATGCAGAGGATCTACAGATGAATGCTGAAGTTCTGTTATCACTATTTCAATAAATTAAGCCTATGAAAAAATGGAGTGAGAAAGATTTGAAGTACATATGGCATCCGTGTTCCCAGATGAAGGATTACGAGGATTTAAAACCTATTGTTATCGATCGCGGCCAAGGTATATATTTGTACGATAAGTCGGGTAAGTCATACATGGATATTATAAGTTCTTGGTGGTGCAATTTATTAGGACATTGTCACCCAAAAATTAATGAAGCCATTAAATCGCAATTGGATCACCTTGAGCACGTTATGTTCGCAACCTTTTCCCACGAACCCGCCATTAAACTCTGTGAAACTTTGTCCAAAATAGTTCCGCAAGGACTTACAAAATTCTACTTTTCGGATGACGGTTCTACGGCCGTCGAGTGCGCTCTTAAAATGAGCTTTCAGTATCAATATCAGGTAGGATTCAAAAAGAAAACTAAATTTATGTGCTTGTCGGACGGATATCACGGAGAAACGTTGGGAGCACTGTCGGTCGGAAGTATGGATTTGTATGCAAAAATTTACAAGCCTATGCTGATGGAAACTCGACGCATTCAGGCTCCCGATTGTTATCGATGTCCTTTTCAAAAATGCCGTAATCATTGCCAACTAGAATGCTTCCAGTGGGTTAAAGAAGCTTTTGATAGGTATGCCGAAGAAATCTGTGCGATTATTATAGAACCTTTGCTGCAGGGGAGTGCGGGCATGCGAATTTATCCAGCCGATTATTTGAATAAACTACGCGCGCTGTGCGATCAATATCGGGTTATTTTAATCGCCGACGAGATTGCAACCGGATTTGGACGAACCGGTAAAATGTTTGCCTTTGATCATACCCAGGTAAGCCCCGACATCCTGTGCCTTTCCAAAGGATTGACGGGAGGTTACATGCCCATGGCCCTCACCCTTACGACGGATAAAATTTACAATGCATTTTATGCAGATTACAATGAAGGAAAAGCTTTTATGCACAGCCATACCTACAGTGGTCATCCGCTCGGATGTGTAGCCGCTTTAACGGTGCAGCAAATTTTACATGAGGATAAAATTTTAGAAAAAGCGCATCGACGGGCACATTACTTGCATACACTGCTAAAATCGAAACTATCGGACCATCCACATGTCGGTGAAATTAGGCATATCGGACTTATAAATGCCATCGAACTGGTCGTAAATAAATCAACCAAAGAAAGCTTTGATCCCGCACTTCGCATAGGTTATCAAATCTATAAAGTGGCACTCTCAAAGGGACTTATTTTACGTCCACTGGGTAATGTCCTCTACTTCAATCCACCGCTCATTATCCGTGAAGAAGAAATCACTGTGGCCGTTCAAATTTGCGTCGATTCCATCCATTCGATTTTACCCGTAACTCGTTGATGAAAGACCCTCTTCGCTTAAAAAGAGCGCTATAATTGCCATGAATCTTCTCTGCCTGTAAAAAGACTCACAAATTCACATTTTTATTCTAAAATTGAACCAAAGAAACTTAAGTGAAACCGCTGCGTCGCGGCATTTCTTCTTCACTTACGCCTTATAATTTGCGTAGTACGCTTGAAACAATAACAAACCACTTAAGGTTACGATGTGCTGAAAAGCATTTTCTTTGATCATCGCATCTAAATGGGATAAAGGTATCAAACGAGTTACCAAATCTTCCGATGGATCAAAATGCGTATTGTAAAGCTTCTTGCAGTGTTTAAACAAAAAAAAGTAAACATGATTTGTTTGCATCGCAGGATTAGGGTAATAACGGCCCAGCAAAGACACTTGTTCACCCGCATACCCCGTTTCCTCTTTTAATTCACGCAAAGCACCTACCTGAGGATCTTCATGGGGTTCTATACCACCCCCGGGCAGTTCTAAAGTTAAGGTATTACTTCCTACCCTAAACTGACTTACCATTACGATTTCGTGGTCGTCCGTTAACGCGATGCTTTGCACCCAATCTTTACATTCGATCAACCAAAAACTTTGTAATCGACCATCCGGATGCCTGCCTTCCTTTTTAAGCAACCGAGCTCCTTCCTGGATGCTGCAAAGCATTTCTTCGGAGCCTAACTGCCACAGAGGTGGATTGCTCGATGGGGATGCCAACGCGTTACTATTCATCTCGACCCCGAGATATGAGTAACAAGTAATACATTAAATTTCCGAGAGAAGCCACAAAGGCCGCAACATAAGTCAAAGCTGCCGCATTTAACGTTTCGCAAACGCCGCGAGCTTCTTGCTTATTAACAATGGCTAAATTGACTAGAATTTTTTTCGCTCGAGCGCTTGCATCGAATTCAACGGGCAAAGTAATTAACTGAAATAGGGTAAGCAGCATATAAATCCAAACGGCTATCTTTATTAAACCAAAAAAATTCAATATAAAGCCTCCCAAAATTACAAATGGCAATATTTGGCATGCGATGTTGGTAACGGGGACCAAGGTAGAACGCCACTGCAAAGGAGCGTAAGCTTGCTTGTGTTGAATGGCATGCCCAGCTTCGTGAGCCGCAACCCCCAAAGCCGCCAAAGACGTCCCATAGTAATTTTCTTCGCTTAAAGCCAAACGCTTGCTCAGTGGATCGTAATGATCCGTTAATTTTCCACGAATGCTCACAATTGAAACATCCGTAATCCCTGCTTGCTGCATAACCGCTTCCGCCGCCTCCGCACCCGTTATACCACCTGAAGATTTTACTTTAGACCAGTGATTATATTTAGATTGAACCTGAATTTGTGCCCATAATCCTAGAAATAGTGGACAAAGAATTAAAATCACATACATTGTCATAAAAGCCTCCAATAAGATGTAGAAACGATAACATATACGACGATAAAAAATCAAGCGAAAGTTTGGGGAAGCATTTATTTTTTATGCGAAATACGCATCATGTCCACTTTATGGGCGTGCAATGCAACACAGCATTGCAATAAAATAAAGACGTTTTAAATCATTTAATCCTACTTATTTGTCTACCTACACTAGGGAATCATTCTGCAGGTTTGCATCATCTTCCCATACATATTTCGGTGGTAGACAAGAAATCTTTAAAGGTATATTTATGTTCTTAGATTATCTTTAAAATAGTCACAGGGCGCATGCTTTCAATTGTAAGAGTAGGACAAGAGATACCCGACGATAACTGCTTAACCGATTTTACTTTTGTAATCTTACAACTGCCTCCTTAATCGAGTACGTCTACTTATATAGATCTTGCATATTATAAAACTTGCATTAACAATCACTGCAGTCGGTTTTCATTAAACGTCGTCATTTCTCTTTTACTATAAAAGCAAAGAATGCTACCTTGCTGGTAACATTCTTTAGAATACACATTTTAAGAGTATTATCAGCAATCGTACGACTCAAAGGGATGAGGAGGTTCGACATTGCCATCCCAGTCAACATATTCCTGACCATCGAAGTACCGGTAAGGGGTAGGAGAATAAACTCCACGTGAATTGAAGCTAACGTAAACGAAGCGACCATTTTTAAGCTGATAGACACTTTGAGGCTTATTATCTATTAGGGCAAAAAATCTAAGCTTTTCAAGAACATTATCTGGATCCTCTATATCCAACGGTTGAGGATAAATAGAGTTGCCATCGGCAAGTTGACCTATAGGTTGTAATGGTTCACCATGTTTATCATAAAAACCACCTAGCCCGTCATCAATTATTCCACTCTCATAATATAAAAGGCGATCTCCAATATTTCGAACCTCTATCTCTTCATTATCACGACAAGTATACATCACTAGGTCACCATCATGTTGAACAACAGTATGGTCGTCGGGTGTTCGTCCTACAATGCGAACATGAGGAAGAATTGGTCCATTTTTCGTATTACCCGTTATGGGACACCTTTGACTTATATGATCCCTTTTACAATGCTCGCACCACCAGGCATTTAAGGTAACTGCACCCATCAAACCTACCGTTATGAAACCCGCTTTTATAATTGTACTTATTGTTTTACTCATCTTATTTCCTTTATTTAAAATTATATAATGCATAGGATCATCAATAATCACCCTTTGTCAGGTATAGTCGAAATATTTTTAGCCTCAAGCCGGAATCAAGTACATTGATTTTAAAACATTGATACTTTTACTGACTTAGATTCTTTTACCATTTACACCAACACCTCTCAAGCACCTTCAAAACGAGGTTCTAATCTCTAGGAAGCTTTCGTAAATTTAAACTTCTACTCATTTCCTCCTGACTTCTCACATTTTCTTACTCTTCTCAAACCCTTCTTCCTTCACCTCCAATCGATACTTACGCCTTTCCAAACAATCCCTTCTCCATTTCACCTTTATCCCATCTGTCTCCTTCAATACTCAATAAGAAATGAATTGCGTTTTTGAGGATAAACGCTAAAAAATTTTGTAATGTTAAAAACTTTACTCCGAAGGCTTTTGGCCACCTGGCAGGGAAAGCTGTCGGTGCTGATGCTGGTCACCTTGTACGGAGTAACTTCGCTAGCCCCACTGTTATCGCCCTACGAGATCGGTCAACAACGCTTACAGTTTTCTTTTCATCCGCCCACGTCTTTAAAATGGTTTCACAATGCCCTGCATTACAGAACCTACGTTAGGGCCCAACTGCCTTCGGTGCAATACATGCCAACGCAAACTTGCGTACCTGTACATTGGTGGGTACCGTGTAAAACTTACCGTATTTTGGGATGCATTCCCTGCAGTCATAAATTGTTTGGAGAGGACGAGCGGTATCCATTTTTTTTACTTGGGACAGACAATTTGGGGCGCGATTTTTTTTCTCGATTACTCTTTGGAGGGCGTGTTTCTTTAAGCATTGGCCTTGTGGGCGTTTTGATTACGCTTTGGATAGGATGTTTTGCGGGTTGCATGGCAGGTTTTTGGGGAGGTTGGTGCGATTTTCTCACGATGCGATGCGTCGAATTTTTGATGGCTATTCCAAGTTTGTATTTACTATTGGCTCTGCGGGCATCCATTGGGATGCATTTTAGTTCATCAATGGCATACTTTATGATTGTGACTATTTTGGCTTGCGTTGGCTGGACCAAAATTGCTCGCGTCGTTCGAGGTATGGTTGCCGGATTAAGGACTGCCGCTTTCGTACAGGCTGCACAAGCAATGGGGCAAAGTACATTGCAAATTTTTTTAAAGCATTTTATGCCCAATTTGGCCAGTTATTTACTAACCGCAGCCACCTTATGCATACCCAGTTACATATTGTATGAAGCGGCTTTAAGTTTCTTGGGCATCGGTATTCAAGAACCCAGTACCTCTTGGGGATTAATGCTAAAGTATACGCAGGAAGATCTCAAAGTGTTTACGCTTAATCTCTGGTGGCTCTTACTCCCGGGTGTCGGCATTTCCTTAACAATTATTGCCTTCAATCTGCTAGGAGATGCTTTACGCGATAGCGTGGATCCTAAATTGCACACGTAAAATAAAATGGAACCGCTTATTGCCGTCAAAAATTTGGATATAGCTTTCTTGCAACAGGAGGTTAGAACGCGTGTTGTCAAAGATGTTTCATTCGATATATTTCCCCAAGAAGTTTTAGCCATCGTCGGTGAAAGTGGAAGTGGAAAATCGGTTACGGCGCTTTCGATCATGCGACTTTTGCCCCCTCCACCCTACTGCACCCTTGGGGGTGAAATTACTTATGGGCAGCTCAATGTTCTGAAATTGACGGAAAAACAATTGCGTAAAATTCGTGGGTCGGGGGTTGCCTATGTTTTTCAAGAACCTTCTACTTCTTTTAATCCCGTATTCACCATCGGTTATCAAATCTCGGAAGCCATTAGATTGCACCTGACGGACGTTAAGGATGTTAAAGCTTACGCCATTCAACTTCTATACAAGGTAGGGCTGGAAGGACAACGCTGTTATGAAGCTTACCCACATGAGCTGAGTGGAGGGATGCAGCAGCGTGCCATGATTGCCATGGCATTGGCGTGTCATCCTAGAGTCCTTATCGCCGATGAACCTACCACGGCTTTGGATGTGACCATTCAAAAGCAAATTATTGAGTTGCTAAAGGATCTGCAGCGCACCGAAAAATTAACGATTGTCTTGATCACTCATAACTTTGGCATTGTGAGGGACTTTGCGCAGCGCGTCATTGTCATGTTTCAAGGGCAAATCGTAGAACAAGGGCTATCGGAACAAATTATAACCCATCCACAACATCCGTATACGCAAGCCTTAATAGCCTGCATCCCTACCCTAGGTCAACGCAAAGAACGGTTGAAGACAATTGACTATTCGGCATTCTAACATGTAAAAAAACTGCAGGTTTCGTGCCGCCTGAAAAACAAATTTAAGCAAGCATTTTTAACAAGCGTCCGTAAAATAACCTTACATATGCTTAATGGTACAAATAGGCATCAAATTTAAACTGGTGACGAAACCAAGTGTTTTGCTTTTTGATCAATTGGCAGGTATTGTAAACAATCTGCTCTTCAAGAGTACACAAATCTTGTTTTGACTGACTTGTGCACGTCAAAAATCGTACCGTTTCTCGATATCCGATGGTCAAAGCGGCGGGCGTATTCTCCAATAAATAATTATTTTCTAGCAGGAAGCGTACTTCTTCAATAAGACCGACCAGGAGCATTTGTTTTGTCCTTTTTTGCACGCGTAGCTTCAATAATTCTAACGGCCACAGGATATATATTGCACGCTTGGGTATAAGTGCAAAAGGCGTTTGCATCCGTTCAAAATTTTTGTGCAGTGCATGCAAAGGTAATCCCGTTGTTAAACAACGCAGCAGGGCTTTTTTCACTTTTCTTAAGTTGCCGATATTCAGGGAATTTGGAAGACCTAAAGGATTAAGTGCTTTGAGTTTTTTTAAAATAAAATCGACTCCCATTTGTTCCTCCCACTTGTCGATTGCTCTCATGATGGACGGATTACCCTCGTATTCATCTACAACCGGAGCCAGAAAACTTTTTAAATAAAACCCCGATCCGCCAACAACGAGGACGTTGTGATTACGTGAAAAAATTTCCGAAACACAGCGCTGTGCGTAAGTAAGGTAATTTTTTATCGAAAAGTATTCGTTGGGATAAATTAAATCAATGCCCCAGTGAGGAACGCACGCCTGTTGAATTTTCGACGGTTTTGCGGTGCCAATGTCCATTTTTTTGTAAAGAGCGGAAGCATCGCAGGATAAAATTTCACACGCATGTCGGGTTGCAAATTCGAGCGCATAATCCGATTTTCCCGAAGCGGTTGGGCCCGCCAAGATGTATAACATCTTCACAACGTCACAGAGCTGTGATCAATTCAAGGTACACATGTGCACTCTCTTGGATACAACGTATATCTTGATCTGTCAAAGTGCGTACCACTTTCCCGGGAACCCCTGTAACCAGAGAGTGGGGCGGAATGATCTGCCGTTGCGTAACCAGTGTATGGGCGCCAATAATACAATAATCTCCAATGTGCGCTCCATCCAATAGCGTGGCATGCATACCGATTAAACAGTGATCGCCCACGTGACAGCCGTGAACAATGGCCCCATGGCCCACCGTTACGTATTGTCCAATCACAACATCGTACTCAGGACTTACGTGCACAACGACGTTTTCTTGTATGTTTGAACCCTGTTCTAGGGCAATTTTGTTTAAATCGCCACGTAACACGGCGTTAGGCCATACACTGCACAGAGCTTCTATGCAAACATTACCTGATACAACAGCCCGCGGTGATATAAATGCTTTTGCATTAAAATTAGGTTGACATTGTCGGTGTTGCAAAAAAGACTGCTGCATAGGTGGTTAACGTCACTAGAAGAAGCATGCCTCGTAAGTAAAGTCAAATAGTTATTTACATTGAACGCTGAAGAAGATATCCTTGAACAATTCCAGGCACTTCAATTAGGGCCTGTGTGGACAGAAAAGAGTTGCAAAACCATTACATCCACTAACGGTACAAAGGCAAAAAAAGCCGCAATTAGGGAAAAACAAACCGCAGTAGCAAAGCATGTAAGTACATCCGCAAAAGCATTGGAACAAGTTGTTGACATTAATTTGCGTCCCCAAGAAGTTGCCTTAGAAGTCCTTATAAATACGTTAAAAAGTTCTTATAAAACCTACCAACTATTTCCATTAATTCGCTTATTTCTCGAAAAAGAAGATAGGTTTTTCATCACCCTTAGCGGCCAACAGAATTCTAGTTTTCAAGGATTTTATACGGTGTCAAAAAAGATTCCTTTCCTTTCCATGGAGGGAGCCTTGGATTACATTGTACATCAAAATTGGACACGGTACTTTAAGGAAGAATACGTAGAACTGGAAAAACCTAAAGGAAACTTCCAATCGGTCAATCGATGTGGCATAACGGGGGCCTTACTGGGACCTCCCAATTATCACCTGTATGCCGATTTGTTAAGGGAGCATTATGAAGACAATTTAAAGGGGCATTGTGCGTACGATTCGTTCCTTTCTCAGATAAAGAATGAACATACGGCAGAAGTTGTGGAAGCATGGTTAACCGGTATGACCCGAGGTAAATGTTTTCGACTATTGGCAAATCCGGAAGTTTGTTTCGCATCCAAAGAAGCCACTAAAAAATATTTACTCGAAAATTCCGATTTGAACTTAATACAAAAAATTGCTCGTGTAAAACTTGCCGTTTCCGACGTCGGTCAAATTGTTGATTTTGAACTGAGAAAAATGATCGAAAAACTTTTAAACGACGAAAAAAAGTTGCCCATTAAAACGGCAAATTTCTTTAGAGGTCGAC
Source organism: Puniceicoccales bacterium (assembly GCA_031266455.1). GTDB lineage: Bacteria > Verrucomicrobiota > Verrucomicrobiia > Opitutales > UBA9783 > CABUVL01. The sequence continues at coordinate 619 of JAISBA010000020.1, read as the reverse complement.
TTCATTACGCGGGATTTCACATTTATAAGAAAGGGAGCAATGGTATTTCTTATGTCTGTGCAATAAAGCGGAAAATACGCAATACAACAACACAATTTTCAGAAAGTGTAAGTAAACTAATCGAGGTGATTGAAAAGTATAAGGGTGAAATTACAATCTTTGAATTACCCAGAGTATTTTTTAATGTTACGGATAGTGCCTGGGAAGCCGTTGTAGACCCCAGGTCTATTAGAGAATTTAAATCCAATCTATCTTGGCTTATTAGAGAAGGATACGTTACGGAATTTGAAGATAATACCTTGTACATCTCACCGGTACAAAATCTAACTCGCAATGCAGAGACAACGAATCCATTAGTAGATGAATTTTAATTTTCTACATATATTTCATCAAAGAGCAAATGGAAATAATGTTTAAAGAATTTGGAATCACTAAATGTGTATTTTTTAACATATCACTTCCTTTTTTAGAATGCGCATTTTAGGAATATTGTCAACAACCGTACGATCACTTGCCTTACTGGTCAATCGTCGTAATACATTAGTCAACCCATCGGCCTTTACCATCACAAGCATGATGACCGCCCATGGAATTCACTTCTGACCATCGAAGTAATATT
>JAISBA010000002.1 GCA_031266455.1 Puniceicoccales bacterium | reverse complement strand
GGTCTTGGGTCTTGGGTCTTGGGTCTTGGGTCTTGGGTCTTGGGTCTTGGGTCTTGGGTCTTGGGTCTTGGGTCTTGGGTCTTGGGTCTTCACAGTTAAGTTATTGTATCCTTCCTTCTCTACCTCTGTCAAGGGGTTTATAAGGTTTTTCGGAGAGTTTTAGGTTGTTTAATTCGACGGCCAGAGTATTTTGTTTATCTTAGAAGCTGGGTTCATAGGCTCAGATTGGTGATGGTAAAATTGTTTACTGCAGGACTGGCCTGGCAAGCAAGGGTTTGATGCGGCCTGCCTATTGAATTGCCTAGAAGGACGAGCATTCAAAGCGTACGAGAGTCATGGGGTAAATTTATGGATAGACGCCCGTCGTGGCATTGTAATAGCTTGTAAAGAATTATTGTATTGGCCTTGTTACGCCCCATCTACATCTCTTCTTATCGGCTATTTTCGGGCATAAATGTCATAAAATGTCATTAGGTTCGAAGGAAGGTAGGGCCATAGAGTTCCATCAAAAGTCATATAGAGTCAATGATACGAACATTGAAATCCATTTTCGCATTACGTGGTTCCAAGAAACATATAAAGTCACCATTTGGATATTGAAGACATTTCATACTCTTGCTCTTTGCCTCTAAAATATACAGGTGATCAATAGCGCGTACAGCACCTCGATTTAAGGCATGCATTTCCTTGTCCATGTCTCATTCCTTACATCTATCCATGAATCTATTGGAAAACAATAAGCGCCAGCTATCGCGTAACTGGAAAACACCTTTGCAAATGTCTCCATTGTCCTTGCTCATAACGTGCATCCATGACAGGATCGTTTGTAGCAACATGCATATTTCCTAAGTGAGGGACTAGGCTTTCGCTTAGAGAATCTAGGGAGAAAACTACATTGTTCCGTTTACAACCTATCCAACCGTACATTACCACTGTACTCCTATAATGTAATTTTGCAGATCAACGTGTGAGTGGAATGCATAACGCCAGGCCAATTGAATTCCAGATAACATCACTCTCCTTATAGGTCAATCCATGCTAATCCTACCCTCAATCAAATTTTGTTTGCAGATGTTCTCTTGCCTCTCGAAAAGCTATAATCTCGAACATATCATGAAGCTATCCAAAAACCTTTGCAGAGGTCTATGTAATGAGCAATCCTCTACACTCAAAGTAATTCTAATCGCGCACCGAAAAAATGGGGTCTTCCTTCTTAAGGTTAAATTCCTTTCCAATTTAGATATACAAACATTATTCGGAATATTTTTCGGACGAATCTTGGGTTTGTAAACGCTCTTTTAACGTTGTTTGTCGCAGGGTGCTATCTTGCATCCTCACGGCAATGCTGTAGGCTTTAGGATCTCCGACAATAAACACTTTTTTACGACCTCGTGTTAAGGCTGTATACAATAAGTTACGCTTGAGCATCACAAAATGCTGCGTCAAGAGGGGAATGACCACGATAGGAAACTCGCTCCCCTGCGATTTATGAATGCTAATGGCGTACGCTAACTTTAAATCTAAGCAATCCATACGTTCCATCACCTGGGTTTCACCGTTAAATTGGACGAGCAAATTTTCATCTTCCGAGTTTACATCCTTAATGATCCCCAAATCGCCGTTGAAAATGTTCTTTTCATAATTGTTTTTCAATTGAATTACTTTATCACCAAGCGCAAACGTTTGTCCACCTACTTTTAAAGTAGGCCGATGCATCCCCAGTTTCTGTTGAAAAATTGCATTGATATTCTCAATACCCAACTGTCCTCGATGCATAGGGACCAGTACTTGAATGTCTTTTATGGGATCCACATAAGCATATTTAGGCAGTTGCTCCCAGCACAACTTTTCTAAGACATTGAGGGCATTATGGGGAGTATCCACGCCTATAAAATGGAAATCGTTCTCTAAATCTAACGCGCTATCGGGTAAATGGATGGGTGATTCCAGTACACGGTTGCCCGCTAAGACGGCATGGGCTGTCGAAACAATGGAACTTTTATCTCCCTGACGAAAGATTTCTTTTAAAAATTCGACATGAAAATAAGGACTTTGCAAAAAGTCGTTCAATACGTTGCCGGGACCTACGGAAGGTAATTGATAAATATCGCCCACCAATAAGACGTGTGCTGTATCGGGCAATGCACGCAGTAAAGCCTGCGTCAAAGGGACATCCAACATGCTGGCTTCATCTAAAATAAGGTAATCGATGGGCATCAAATTATTTTCGTCGTAGGAAAAACGTCCTATGGAAGGTTCATATTTTAAAGTACGATGCACCGTCTTTGCTTCATGGCCCGTTGTTTCGGTCATCCGTTGTGCAGCACGACCCGTAGGGGCCGCTAAACATAGGCGTACATGTTTTGCGTTCAAAACCTCTACAAGCGCTCGCAATAGTGTCGTTTTCCCCGTTCCCGGTCCTCCCGTTAAAATGGAAAGTTTGGATTTTAGAATCGAGCGTAGCGCGTCCTTTTGCGTTGCTGACCATGCGATACCAAGACGCTCTTCAGACCACTGCAAAGCCTTATCCAATTGAATATCGGGTAAAGATGCTTTGGACTTCCATAGGCGGCGAATGTGCTTCGCAATGATGGCTTCTGCGATGGCCATGCGGGGTCTTTGCAACAGTTGAGCGGCAGGATATTCCGATAAAACATTTTCAGACAACAACGCCTCAAGTCTTTCTTCCACTTTACCCGTAGGCACATCCAATAACGTCGACGCCTTTCGAACTAAGCATTCTTTCCTGCATCCCGTGTTGCCATCGCCCTCGGCTTCCGAAAAAATATAATCGATACCTGCATCCAGACGAAACGCGGCATCGTTGGCGAGCCCAAAATTTAAAGCAATTTTATCGGCCGATTTAAATCCTATGCCTTCGATCGTTTGAGCAATGACGTACGGATTTTTTTTAACAACGGCCTGCGTATCGGCTCCATAGTGTTGAAATAAACGTAAACACTGCATATTGGTAAATCCGTAGGTCTGTAAAAAAATCATAGTACCCCGAATGATTTTCTGTTCATCCCAAGCTTTTTTTATACTCTGAGCACGCTTGGCTCCAATACCTGGAATATCCATTAAACGTACCCAAGCACCCCCTAAGACTTCGAACGTTTGCGTCCCAAAAAAATCAACAATTTTACCCGCATAGATTTTACCAATACCGTGAATCAGACCACTGCTCAAATACTGACGAATGCCGTGAACATCCGAAGGCAGCTGTGATTCAAATTGAATGCATTGAAATTGTTTTCCATACTGAGAATGTTCTACCCACGAACCTTTAACCACCAAGGTTTCCCCACATTGAATCGATGGAAAACTTCCCGTAATGGTAATAGTTTCTTTTTTTTCATTTAAATAAAGCAATCCTACCGTATACCCATTCTCCTGATTTGAAAACAGGATGCGCTTCAATACTCCCTTTAGAGATACATTGCCTTCGGGAACATTCTGCAAAGGTACCTGTGTCTCAAATGAAGGAAACTGCATAGGGGCGAACTACTTAGTCCAACGTGCAATATCACGAATATATAATTTTTGTTCGGCAGGGAATTCTACCGCATCGCCAATCGACTTACCCAGCAATTGAACGGCTCTCGGTGTCTGATAAGACAATATATTTTTCTTTGGATCGCCATCCCAGGCACCCAAGATTGTATATTTTATATCTTTACCTTTTGAATCTGACAAGGTAACAACCGTACCGATGCCCACTTTGTCTAGGCCTATGTCGTCGAAACTAATCACCTGCGCTCGGGACAAATCTTTTTCGATTTGCAATTTACGTGCCAACAGCACCTCTTGATCTTGGCGCGCCATCTTGTATTCAGAATTTTCGCGCAAATCTCCCAGTTCGCGAGCGGCTGCAATGGCCGCTTTATTGGAGGGAATTTTTTCCGTAATTAACAATTCATACTCTTTGCGAATTGCATCTAAACTTTCTTGCGATACCAACAAACGCTCTTCCCGCATTACGCTTTCCTTCGTTTCGGTTAAGCTTTGCAATTCTGGGAAAACACGAATAAAACGAGCCATCAGGGAGCGTTTCTTCAAAGTGTCAAACCCTTGATTCAGGAGTAAATTGTGAGCCAAATCTCTCGCCAAATTTACCTGAGTCCCTTGCAATAGTGCGGCAATTAACTCGTGATCTTCGTTGACGGCTTCGGCTAACGGTATACGACGTCCCGGATTGATATTCAATGCATCGCAGTCGGTAGCCTGAAATATCGCACCCAGCAAACGTGGGGTAAGTAGACCTGATAATAAGTTGTGGTAACGAGGCATTGAGCGGTGTTTGATGATCCAAATAAGTACTGGGCTTTTTAGAGACTGTTCCTGTAGCCATTTTGCCAAAGTTTCCTTCAGCAAAGGCTCACATTCCCTTTCCAATAAAAAGTTAATGCATTCTGCCATCAAACGACCGCTACTGTATCTCAGTAGCTGTAGAATAATATGTTTCCACTCTTCAGGTCGTGTATACGTACGCGTCAGCAAATCTAAAAAACGAGGATAATAGACGTACGGCAAAGCGGCCGCCAACTCGGATAAATTTTCTGTCTCTAAAATAATAGATTGCGACGTGGGTTGCAAATCTTCGACATTTTCTCGCAAATAGCGTGCTAAATCATTTCTCACCCAACATCCTTCCAAACGTTCTGCCTGCGTTAACTGCCTGGCGTGTTGAATTGCTTTCGTCAAATCACCCAAAATTTGAGGTAAATCGTTACGAATGACATCTATACTGTCCGCCAATTGGTATAATTTTGCACCCAAAGCAATCTTTTCCAAGGGTCTGCGCGTTAAATAAAATTCCTCCAAAATTTCTTGTTCTGGTAAAATAGGCTCCTCTCGCAGTTGATATAAATTGTCATTTTTCTTGGGAACTGCAATACGCGGATCCTTTATCATTGCCTTTTGAACTTGTCCCCACCACTTTTTAAATTGGCTTTCCGTAAAGATGGGCGACAAGACATGCATGAGCAACCATTTCAATTCTAACTTTGAGGCGGAAAAATTCTGACAAGTTTTCAATACCCGAATGACCAAGTCGCACGGACATTTTGTTGCGAGTGTACGAATTTCTTCCGGCTGTTTTCGCGTTTCTACCAGCACATGATTTTCATCGACAAAATTCAATTTTTGGATGCAAAAAATAGGATCCATGGCACGACTTTCATCTTGATTTTCAAAATCAATCATCATGCGATTACGGACTGCATCATAACATTTTATGCAACCCACCCCCCAGCTGTGATGCCAACAGTAAGCTCCCGGTTTGAGTGCTTCAAAAGCTTGACGTTTGGATCTCAGTTGAGGATTTTGTTCCAGAATTAAATCGATTACTTCTTTATCCATGGCAATGTCGAAAAGGTAGGGTGTTTCTAAATAAAATGCAAGCTTATAGAAAGATTCTCCACGAAAATAGACAACATCAATCCTATTCCCTCACGATATACGTGGCCACCACTCATTTGCCTAAAGAGGGGGTCCATAGTTACACGATTCAAACGCTTGCGAACCGGATTATTTTAAAATGGGTCAGTTGCCTCTACGTCGTTCGTACGGTACATTTGTACAAGCCAAACGTTTTTAAAATATTTTTAAATGCCCGCTGAATTTTATGCCTTTTATGCAAAAACTACCACACGCTTCCTATTTAAGAAATTACGGATCCGCTGCTATGTTATAAAATTACTTCTGCTTGGCCTGTAAATATAACTGTTCAACGTAGGTCCAGGAAATGTGGTTAAAAAAAGCATTAAAGTAAGTCTTTTTATCATTCTTGTATTGTAGGTAATACGCATGTTCCCATAAGTCGAGCGTTAGGAGTGGAGTTCCTTGCAATGGGCAGTATTCCATAAGAGGATTGTCGTGATTAATCGTTACGCCTATTTGTAAATTCTTTTGCGCATTCAGATATAACCACGTCCAACCGCTTCCAACCCAAGATAGACTACATTCAATGAACTCGTTCTTAAAATTTTCAAAACGCTCATTGAGGGCTTTGCCTAATTTTTCGGGTATACTCTGCTCTTTGGCTACCAACGCCTCCCAATACAAATTATGATTGTAAAAACCACCCGCGTTATCCCGTACCACTTGACGTATCGACGCGGGGACTTCTCGCAAATTTCTTAATAGATCGGGCAAAGGTATTTCCTTGTACTGGACACTTTCCAATGCAGCATTTAACTTTTTGATATAGCCCAAATGATGGGCATCGTGATGTAATTTTACCGTTTGTTCCTCTATGAATGGTTCCAGACCATTGTAATGATAAGACAAGTTATGCAACGAATAATACATATGCGCTAAATATTGCCTACATCTTTTATTTTAAGTCAAGCTTACAGCTATAATCCTCTTTGTGCTTTTCTTATGCGAGCTAGAAAATCTTGCGCATCGTAATTGGCGGTTTCCATTAAAAAAAGCACCAAACTTCTTCTGGAAATCTGATAAGATTTTCTTTTTTCTTTTCCTTTTTTTGCCTTTCCATTAAAGGCATGTCCTAAAATTTTTTGATTATCAAAACAGTCGCGTATGTATTGATCACTCTTCCCGAAAATAGCCGCTGCCTCCTTAGCACTATACCATTGTTTGGAATCCGGCAGTAAAGATTCAAAAAAGCTGTAACTTGTTTGTTCATCCATAGAGTATTTTTATGGCCTATGATTATAAATGATATTATAGACAAAAAAAGTTTTTTAACAATGAAATAAAACGGAATTCAATGCATTAATGTTGAAAAAGCATCATTGCTAACACAAGTTTTCGTGATTTTGAGGAAAAGATAACGGTTTTTCGTTTTTACGAAAGGTTTTATCCACCGTTTTCGAATATAACGACTGGAGATTTTGTTTGTAAAAATGATTTTCCCGTATGATATGCAACGCTACCTACCGGCATGCAAAACTTACATTTCCAAACAGAGGCTTTCGTAAAAATGATATTTGCTTTGGCCTAAAACGATTTTTGTGTGTGATTCCAATGATATCATTTTATATGAATTTCAAGCACATACAATTATACATTAATGAAGCGAACTTATTTGTTTAAAGATCGCTCGCAACATCAATGAAGGCATACGGTAAATTGAATTGCTTTGATACGGCCGCAAGAAGATTTTTGATGCCAAAAACTTCCGTTGCGTAGTGGCCGCATGCGTAGATATTTAAATTGTAAAACTGTGCAAAAGTGAATGCGGCGTAACGGACCTCTCCGGTAATCAGTGTATCAATGGAATATTTTTGCATTTCCTCCAAGAGGCCTTGGCCTCCACTACCGCTTACAATCCCTATTCTTTGGGGTAAGGGCGGACCGAATTCTAGGCTATGCAAGGAATGCGGAAATAAATTTTTTAAATCCTGCTTCAATTGCTGCCTTGATTTTTCTGTCCTTGCCACAATGCCTACGGGTTGCCCTTCAAAGTATGCAAACGTATCTATGTTGGTTAAATGCAGCAGGCGCGATAGGCTCGCATTGTGCCCAAAGATGGGATGCATGTCCAAAGGCAAGTGAACGCTGTAAATGGCAACATGATGGTCAAAGCAGGTTTTATAGAACTGGCCGTAATTGCCAACGAGGGGCCTGTTCCCAAATCCGTATAACCCGTGATGTACGCACAAAAAATCAACTTGATTTTGAATGGTTAAGCGTAAGCTCTCGGGGCTTGCGTCCACGGCACCTCCCAAACGTGTTACCTCGCCTTCATTGTCTACCTGCAATCCATTGTAAGCATTCGGAAAATCTTTAATGGAAGTAACGGATAGCAAATGATCGATATAGGTACAAATTTCTCTTGTTTTTATGGACAGTAACTCACTCATTTCCTGAATCTTAGTATGCTTTTGCAAATACGGCCAGAGGACAGTTAGTTTTACCCGTGAACAAACAATGCCCTCTTTTTTCAGCATATTTTGATGGCAAACAACGGACGGTAACTTTCAATTCGTTCTTTATGCGAGACTCAATGGATGAGTCTTCAGACCAATAGCCCAAAACAAATCCGCCCCCACGTTCAAAAAATTCATAAAATGCCTTTTCGTCGGCAATCTGTACGGTGGCCGCATCGCGTGCACATAAGGCTTGCTTGAACAGACGCTGCTGCAAAGATTCCAAACGATCGGTCAATTGTTGTATAAAATTATCTTTCGAAATTGTTTCCCTTTGGTCAACGGCATCTCTCATGACAAAAGTAACTGTATTGGATTCAACTTCCTTGGACCCGATCTCAATCAAACAGCACACACCTTTTTTTATCCACTGCCAGCGCTTTTCACCGCCACGTAAGTCCCGTGTGTCCGCCTGCACTTCGATGTCAGCGTTTGCCTGAAGCGTTTGCTGTAAATTCAAGCAATAGTCTTCAACCGGACAACGTTTACTTTCTTCGTGAATGATAGGCAGGATAATTGCGTGCAAATTGGCTAAGCGAGGAGGCAATATCAAACCATCATCATCCGAATGCGTCATGATGAGAGCTCCAATCAAACGCGTTGTAACACCCCAGGAAGTTGTCCAAACATACTTTTTTTGGCCATCTTCATCCACAAAAGAAATATGCATTGCCTTTGCGAAATTCTGCCCAAGGAAGTGCGACGTTCCCAGTTGCAAAGCTCTACGATCTTGCATCATGGCTTCCAAAGTATAAGTTGACACTGCGCCCGGGAACCGCTCGCTGGCCGTTTTTTCACCTACGATTACGGGAATAGCCAATTCGTTTTCGGCAACATCTTTGTAAATTTCAAGCATTCTCAACGTTTCCTCTTGCGCTTCTTCGGCCGTTGCGTGGGCCGTGTGCCCTTCCTGCCACAGGAATTCGGATGTGCGTAAAAATAGTCTCGTACGCATTTCCCAGCGCACCACGTTGGCCCACTGATTAATCAGCAAGGGTAAATCGCGATACGATTGAATCCATCGAGAAAATGATTCGCCTATAATCGTTTCCGAAGTAGGTCTTACGATGTATGGCTCTTCCAGCGGAGAGCAAGGTTCCAGGCGATGCTGATCGTTTAATTTTAACCTGGAGTGAGTCACAACCGCACATTCTTTGGCAAAGCCTGCCACGTGTTCCGATTCACGTTCCAAAAAACTTACGGGAATCAATAGAGGGAAATAGGCATTTTGATGCCCTGTCGATCTAAAACGGCTATCCAACTTCGATTGTAACGTTTCCCAAATACGGTATCCCCAGGGTTTAATCACCATGCATCCGCGTACGGGAGAATTTTCGGCCAAATCGGCAGCACGAACGACTTGCTGGTACCATTCCGCGTAATTTTCATCCCTGGTGGGCGCAATCCCCGTTCTTTTCATAGCTTATATGAAGTACATTTAAAGTACCCTCTGCAATCATTTTTCGCTACGAATCAACGAAACCCAACGTAAAATCCTAAACACAATTCCCCCCTAAGGCGTATAAAATATCCTTCTTTACTTTTCTTTCAATTGACGTCGATGCTTGTATAGCGGCAAAAAATTCTGCTCTGCGCCTATCGGTTTCAAGTGATAAAACTGCTGAGCTTCATCCCAATATTTTTGTCCGGAAACGTTCGCTTCAAAATCGTGAGAATACAAGTAGGGTTCCGAAGTTTTGGATACCTTTGCGCGCAAATAATCGGGGACTGTCTGCAAACGACCGTTGGCAACGAAGTCGCAAGCTGCCTGCCAAGCCATGTAGGCGCTGTTGCTTTTGGGAGCCAATGCCAAAAAAAGTGTAACGTGCGACAAGGGAATGGCGCATTCAGGCATTCCAATTTTTTCGCAAGCCAAGTAAACGGAACTTGCCAAATTTAACCCCCGAGAATCCGCCAATCCCACATCTTCGGAAGCCAAAATCATTAAGCGACGTGCCACGTACAAAGGATCTTCTCCACCTTTTAACATGCGTGCCAACCAATACAGAGCCGCATCCGGATCACTACCGCGTACGCTTTTGATGAATGCAGAAATACAATCATAATGATCGGACTCGCGCGCATCATAAGTATTTTTCCACTGTTTCAATTCTTTTTGAACCCACGAAGCTTGTAAACAAGATCCTATGGGTAAGCCTAGACAGAGATATTCCAATAAATTAAGTGCACGACGCAAGTCTCCCTGCGTAGCATTGGCCACAGATTCGATCGCTTCTTCCTCCGCTTCAATGTTTAATGCACCTAATCCATTTTTCGAATCTTTTAAAGCGTTTTTAAGTACTCGGGCAATATCCTTCGATTCCAATGCCTTCAATTCAAACAAATAACTGCGACTTAAAAGTGGCGGAATTAAATAAAAAGCGGGATGGCGTGTGGTTGCACCGATCAGCTGCACACGTCCCGTTTCACAAAAAGGTAACAGGGCATCCTGTTGGGAACGGTTAAAACGATGAATTTCATCGATGAACAAAAGTGAATTTCCCTGACTTTGTTCCGCCTGCCTTAGACATTCTCTGAGCTCTCCCAAATTGGACAGTACTGCGTTGATCGTAATCAGGTTACGCCGCAATTGATGGACCATCAATTGGGCTAGTGAGGTTTTACCACAACCGGGTGGGCCATACAAGAGCACATTACCGATCCCTCCCTGTTCTATCCATCGCAGGAAAGCACTTTCTTTGGAGACTAAATGTCCTTGTCCAACTAAATCCTGCAAGCATACCGGTCGCATACGTTCAGCCAACGGCTTATAAAGGGTATTTTCGGTTGATGCAAATAAACTCGGCTGCGGTTTTCCCATGCTTTAAAAACGTACTTCTCCCGCTTTTATGCACATGCAACTTTTTAAAATATCATCTTCCGTATCACTTTTTAAAAACTTTGTTTCCGATGACCAAAAATGTTCCACAAAAGCGTAAAGATTGGCGGCAAGCATTTGGCTTGCGGCCGTTGCCACCTTACGTTCCCAATACCCCTCGCCTAAAATAAAGACACCTTTTTTGGACATGATATTTTTGCCCGGAATCAATCCTTCCGTATTGCCTCCCGTTTCGACCGCTAAATCAACGATCACGCTGCCGGCATGCATTTGATCGATGATGGATTGCGTTAAAATAAGGGGTGCCTTACGTCCAAAAACCTTCGCCGTTGTGATTACCATATCCGCATGCGAACACGTACGCGCCATCCACTGACGCTGATGGTTCAACTGTTCTTCCGTTAAAGCTTTTGCGTATCCTTGGGAGGTACTTTCCGTTTTACCCAGATCGATTTTCAAAAATTTTGCCCCCAAAGAATGGACTTGCTCCTCCACTTCAGGGCGCGTATCAAAAGCTTCCACGCGAGCCCCCAAACGCTTAGCCGTTGCAATCGCCTGCAACCCGGCAACCCCTGCGCCGATGACAAAAACGCGTACGGCCTGTAAAGTTCCTGCCGGTGTAACCATCATGGGTAACGTGCGCATCAAATGACTTGCTCCTTGAATAACCGCCACGTATCCCGCTAAACTTGACTGTGAACTCAATGCATCCATTTTTTGCGCCAAAGAGATTCTTGGGATACGTTCCAAACTAACGACGTTGAGTTTACGTTGTTTAAACGAATCCAGCAGAGATGCGTAGTGAAAAGCATCAAAAAAGCTGATATGCCAGGCATTCTCCTTAACGTGCAGTAAGCAGGTTTCATCCAAAGGCAAAACGTGCAAAATGCAATCGGTGTGTTCTAATTGTCCGAGGCGGTGCTCATTGAGAACAACGCATGCACCTGCCAAACGGTAAGCTTCATCCGAGTAAAAACTTGCCTCACCTATACCCTCTTCGACACAAACCTCAATGCCTAATTTTTTGAACTTTTCCACCGTGTCGGGGGTTACCGCCACCCGAGTTTCTTCTTGTTTCTCTCCCGGAACAAAAATTTGCATACGCCTAAGACTCATCTGTTAAACAGTAAATGGCAAGTACTCTCAACGTTTATTTGCAAAAATTTTCACCGTGAATCTTCAAATTTTAATGCAGGTAAACCTAAATGCTGCATCGCTTACTTCTTGCGTATATCCATAAGTGTCATACGCATGCCTACTTTTCTCTAGTAGAAAAGACAAAAGTGCTATCTAAAGAGAATTTTCACCCAAAGGAACGATAGGGTTATGCTTTTGCTCAGCGCCTATGCTCGTCTTTTCACCGTGACCCGGATAAACAACCGTATCTTCGGGTAAAGTGTACAAAATGCGCCGAACGGAGTCTTTCAATTGATCAAAATTTCCACCCGGCAAATCAGTCCTACCTACGGTGCGACGAAACAAAGTATCTCCCACAAATACGCTGCCTAGAGATTCCATGTACAACGCAATTTGCCCAAGCGTATGCCCGGGTGTGTGCAATACTTTAATAACCAAGTCACTACATTGAATCATTTGCCCATGCTCTACCCAGACATCAGGAGCAATTGTTTCAAAAAAAATGCCGGGAGGTGCATATTTAGATTGTTCCGTTGTAAACCAGTCCTGGTCCGCTTTATGAGCGTATACAACCGCTTTTAGCTCGCGTTGAAACTTAGCCGCTTCGCACATGTGATCCCAATGCCCATGCGTCAAAAATAGATGAATTTCATGGTCTGCCAGGCATTTTTTTAATCCATCAAAACTACCGGAAGCGGCATCTATGATAACGGCTACTTTTTTTACGTTGGCATACATCACGTACACGCAATTTTCGTAAGGACCAAAGGTGTAAGCATGGATATTTAGCATACTAAAATACCTGATTGAAATCAAATTGGTAACGGGTAAAATCGTCAAAAGAATCGGATGATTCCTTACGTAATACGTTAAATTCAACGAAATGACTTACGATACGTCCAATGTCTTCACAATTTTGTACATTCCACGACTTCAAAACATCCATTGCCATAGGTCCAAAAGATTCTTTGGTTAAATCACGAAAACCTTTTAAAAAATTTTCAGCCGTAATATGTTGTTTATCGGATAATTGTAATTTTTTGCCCGTAAATCCTACGACTTCGTAAATAAAAAAATAAGCTCGTCTCCCATACAAAGGATATTTTTCTTTGATTTGATTCACAACCGTCAACAAGCGTTCTTGCACTTCCTGCATATTTTCTTGATATATGAAAAATGGCCCATCCAAGCAAGGTAAAACGAAACAAAATTTTCAAATCAAGATGGCGATTTGCACAAGATGAAAAAATGACCTATGTAAGTTTTTTGAAGTACGGATATTTATTAATGTGTAAACACCCATTACCAAAGACGTGAATGAAGATACTCCATCTCTTATATAACTCGTACGTTTGTAAACCAATACACAGAATCTATCATAGAACGATTACATTTGAGTATTTTAGTTTAATTCCTAAGCCAATATTTGTTGGTATAACTCTTGTCAAAGAAATCTGCTTTTACGGATTTGTCTAGTTATTTAACTAGACGGTTTTTCTTTTCATAGTAAGCATCAGCACGTTCGGCACATTGCTGTAAATCAAAAGACAAAATCTCAGGATTAAAATATTGACCTAGGTTTGTTGTAATTACCTCATTTTTTTCCAAAGAACGGTTGCAGGTATACACACCAAAGTGCTGCGAAGCAATGAAATCTACAGGACTGCCACACATTTTAACAGCCTCAATCAGTCGTTTTACGGCTCTCAAAGCATGATAATCACGCCTTATCGTGACAAACAAACCACCTTCTCTATGGGCGTAAAAATACTCCTCTTGGGTCTCTTTGATAAGCGTATTCAAACTGCTTACATTTTTTGGATTACCGATGAAATTTTCGAAATTCTTTTTCTCTTCCAACAGAGATTTTACGTATTTTGTTTCATCATTTACAACAATTTTCTTAGCCTTTACATCTTTTACAAAAGCATCAATCTTTTCAATATTCAACCTACAGTACTTTGAGAAAATACCTACGGGATCCTCAAAAGCCCAATGGATTAATGTTTCGTAGCTATTTTCACTTTTACAAATTAATTTTATTAAATCAGAATAAGGGTTCCCTAACAGTCCAGCAATTCCACTTAAAATATGTTTTCCAATACTAAGAAATACGACCTTACCTTTATCCTTTTCAATATTGTGGCCTAACGGAAGACACGTTACAAGATCCATAACGGTGCTATACCCTACCATATTATTTACTCCAACAACGCTTTCATAAACAAGACGTGTACGTTCATCACCCCAGGCACGTGCAGGAGACATAAAAATACCGTAAACCAGGTTAAAGTCTTTATTGTCAAAATTAGGGCCATACAAATACTCACCTATATATATCGTTAAAAATGCTATAGAAATCTGCGCAACTCCACCTCCTTGACTGTGTCCCGTACAATATACTTGAAATGTACATTTACGTTCACTATCTACGCGCGACTTAAGTGCGACACCTTTTAAACTTTTATCTTTATCTGAAAAATGATCTAACAACGCATTGTAATCAACCAGATTCAAATCGTTCTTAAACAACTTCACCAAGTGATTACTAAAACTTGACTTAAAAGACATAAATTTTTGCGCGTAGCCTTGATGTCCCTTAAGTTGTTTATCACCATTAGGGGTAAAATATTTATCAGAAATCCCTAATTCGACTCCACTTAATTGTAATTTATCGGCATCTAAATTGGTCAACCAACTGGCACCTACAAGCCCACCTAATGCCTGAAAATCTTCTCCTTGAGATCCTCGAAATGTAACAAATATTTCCACATGTTTCCATCCATCCGACTTTTCATGGATGCGGTAGGATACAAAACCAGGATAATCTAATTCCTTATTTTTACCTGCACCATGCAGTCCAACAAATGGTTCTTGTGCAATAATTCCTTTTTCTATTAACCATTGGCTAGCCGGAGAAGTATCTTCCCCTTTTATCCCGTACAAATCCCCACCAAATACGAACTGATCTTCCGACAACCGTTTTGTGTTGCCGTAAGCTTTAGCATTTAAGTAAGCTAATATTTGACATATCCCTTTGTCTGCCAATGAGCTTACAATACTCTTCCCCAATTTTTGTTGAATAAGTGGTTCCGATTTGGAAAGAAAGTTACTCTTACGTTCGTTAGTCTTATCAACAATTATGGCAGATTTTTTATTTGTACGTTCCTCATACAAACTAGGTGAAAAAACATTTTGATCTGAATCTTTCCATACCGATGTTTTCTCACCAAAAACAGGGTCGATAGGAACTTCCGGTTCTGAAAAATATTCAACATTACTCTCTTTAAATGGATTTATAGTTCCCAAGCACGTGCATAAAAAGTTTACAAATATTAACAAATGCAAGATAGTGTATCTCATATAATTAGCTTAAAGAGCATTTTTAATGCCAAAAATAGTGTACTTGCATCCATAACCTCTAGTTGATTTTCAAAAGGGAAATCATATCTTGTAAGCTTTACAGAACACTCAATGATGGTTTGTGTACCTACCTAAGTTTTTTGCAGTACGGATATTTATTAATGTGTAAAAATCAATTGCCAAAGACGCGAATGAAGATACTCCATCTCTTATATAACTCGTACGTTTGTAAACCAATACACAAAACCTATCGTATGACGATTACATTTGAGTATTTTAGTTTAATTCCTAAGCCAATGTTTGTTAGTATAACTCTTGTCAAAGAAACCTGCTTTTAGGGTTCACTTCACTACTTGGTCATACTTTCTTTCTTTGCGAAATAGATGTCGGCATCTTCGGCACCTCGTTGCAAATCAAAGGATAATAGCTGAGCATTAAAAAATGGACCCAAATTCGTTTTAATCAGCCCATCATCCGCCAAAACATGATTGTAGGCGTACGCCCCCAAGTGCTGTGAAGCGATAAAATGTTCTGGGCCCATGCATATTTCGATGACCTTTTTTAGTTTTGCTATTGCCTTAAGAGCATGAAAATTACGCTTTGTCCTGACAAATAAAAAACCATCTTTGTGGGCGAAAAAATATGCTTCTTGTACCTCTTTGATGAGCGTCCTTAACTCTTCTGCTTGTCTTTTATTGTTAAAAAAATCTTTGAATTTTTTTCGCACCTCCAATAGAGATTTTACATACGGTGCTTCGTTATCTACTACCAATTTTCCCGCCTTTACATCTCCTACAAATAGGTTGATGGTTGCGATATTTGATTTGCAATACTCCGTAAAAACGCGGACAGGATCCTCAAAGCACCAATGTGTTAACGTTTCGTAGCTATTCTCGCTGTTACAAATCAGTTTTACCAACTCATTATAGGGAGGGGTAAAAAAGGGAGCAAGTCCCCTTAGAATGTGTTTCCCAACACTGAGCATCGTAGCATTAGCTTTGTCTTTTTCAATGTTGTGCCCTAACGGCATGCATGTTACAATGTCCATGACACTACTATACCCTATCATATTATTTACCCCAACAACATTTTCGTAAACGGCGCGCGTACTTTTATTACCCCAAGCACGCGCTGGAGATATAAAAACACCGTAAACCGAGTTGAATTCTTTATTGTCAAAATTCGGCCCATACAGGTATTCACCCAGGAGGGTTGTCAAATAGGCTACAGTAACCTGCGCAACACCTCCTCCTTGGCTATGCCCCGTGCAATATATTTGGTATGTACATTTACGTACATGATCCACATGCGACTTGAGAGCGAGACCTCTTAAATTTCTGTCTTTGTCCGAAAAACCCTCTGCCAATATATCGAATGGAACTATCTTTAAATCTTCATGCAACAATTCCATCAAGCGATGCCTCAAATTTGGCTTAAAAGATATGAACTTTCTTGCATAGCCTTGATGCAAACTGAGTTTCCTTGCATCTCCGGGTGTAAAATATTTATCTGGAATTCCAAATTCAGCCCCCAAGTCAATTAACTTAGCAGCATCAAAATTGGTAAGCTAACTGGCACCTCCATATCCACCTAATGCTTGAAAGTCTTCTCCTTGAGATCCACGAAGTGTAACAAATAGGTCAATATGTTTCCCTTCTCCCGGCTTTTCTTGAACGCGGTAAGCTAGAAATCCAGGATAATCTTTTTCTTGATTTTCATCAACACCGTGTATTCCAATAAACGGTTCTTTTGAAACAACACCGACTTGGCTAAGCCATGAACTGGCGGGAGAAGTAGCATTTCGGAATATATACAAACCTTCCGCAAGTCGCTTTGAATTATCGTAAGCCTTGTTGTTTAAATAAGCCAATATTTGACACATTTCGCCATCCATCAATGGACTTATGTTGCGTCTTCCCGATCGTTGTTGAACGAGTGGCGCCGAGGTGGAACGAAAACTATCTGCAAGATTATCTGCAAGAGAAGTTTCAGTAGGTTGAAAAGGCTGAACGGGCATTGCTCTTGCATAAGATGGATGCGAAGTTCCAGGACACATATTAGAAAAGCATACCCCTATTAACCAGGGAAAGATTACGTATTTCATTTGCATAGCTAGTCCTTATAATACAAATATTGATACAAAAAAACAACATAAAAATTTTAAACCTTTACTTTTTCTTTTGCCATACTCAGTTTTATGCGAGTGTATGCAACCGATCATCTATTGATTGATGGAACCAATTTGGCTTTCAGATGTTTCTACGGTGTTAAACATTTATCAAACGCAAGTACGCTGCCTGTAAACGCAATTTACGGGTTCATCAATACGCTATGGTTGCTTGAACAGTGGATTCAATACACTCATTTATGGATTTTTTTTGACTGCAGTCGATCGATTCGACGTACACAACTTTTGCCCGTTTACAAGGCAAATCGAATGGCCACCCCAGAAGCATTTAAGCAGCAATTGCCCTTCATAAAACAGCTTATTCCACATTTGGGCGGACATGTGCTTGAAAAAATGGGCGTGGAAGCAGATGATCTATTGGGGACATTGTCTCAAAAGATTTCTCAAAATCATGGTAAAGCGGTTATTGTAAGTGCTGACAAAGACTTAATGCAGTGCGTTAACGAACGTGTACATCAACTTATACCTACGCAACAAGGCTGGAAATTACTGGATACAAAGGGTGTATACGAAAGAATGGGAATCTGGCCTAACCAGGTGGTTGATTACTTGGCACTTATGGGGGACGCTGCCGATAACTTCGAAGGTGTTTGCGGCGTAGGGTCGAAAACTGCCATTCGTTGGTTACGGCAGTATACGTCTATCAACGCGATACTTACTAACATCGACTGCATAAAACCCGAACGATTTCGCGACCGTCTGATGGAAGCAAAAAATCTTCTTGCAAGAAATCAACAGTTGGCCCAATTGGATTATGCGGAAGATTTAATTGATAATGTGGATATTTTTAACGCACAGCAAATACAACCTAATCCCACCGAACTCATACGTGTTTTTAACGAACTCAATTTAACGGCCTTAAGCAAAAGGACCTGCGAACGGTATCGTGTTCATCAAACTTTGCCGAATTCCCAAACGGAATTCCGATTTTAATAAATTGGGCTTAGAATAAAATTTTATCTTACCGGGTTGTCGGTAGGATGTATGTGCTTTTGTGAACCTAAACAAGTCTATCTTTGCTTTTGTCGTACCCGTATCCCACAGCATATCGCATTGAATGCGGTACCTATTGCATTCGACTCTTCTCTTTGGCAAACAGACCAAAGAGAAGGGTTCCTAAAATTAAGGACAAAGCTATAACGCATAGGGATAGCTGATACGTTTGCTGCAAATCGTAACAAGGCTTAAATAAATCGATCAGATATCCCGTAAGCGTTTGTACAAAGCCGCATAACCACATAACGATCATATTGATCACGGCAATCGAACTACCGCTTGCTTGCTTTGTATTCAGTTCTACACAAGCGATAAAACTGACCACCTCGCCGCTGGAACAAAGTCCCAAAATAAACAATAGAAACGCAATTGTAAAAAACTGTGCCCCGGGAATGCAAATAATCCAGGTAAAGACAAAACTACTCAGTAGGCCGCTGACGAACAGAGGAATTTTTCGCGTTTGAAATCTATCGGAAAGCCATCCCACAAAAGGGGATCCCAATGTCCATCCCAAATATAATAATGCCGTTAACTGTACGGCTTGTCTGCTGGTAAAATGAGAAACATTCACAAAATAAGGTATGGCCCAAAAATCGGCAAACACGGCCAATGGCATGAATAATGCACTGGCTAAAAATCCAATCAGCCAGGTTTGTTTGCTTTTAAATACTTGTATCAAATTATTTTTACAGGAAATCCAAATGTGTTTACCCCTAGGCTTGGGCAACCAATCTGGATGTTTGGGAATGCAAAACATTAGCAAGCATGTTACAAAAATACCAAAAGCTACCGATAAATACCACGTTGAATGCCAACCCAATTGCTCATTAAGAGACGATAGACACGTTTGGGCCGTAATAGCTCCCAGCATACCTAAAGCTGTTGTGAGTCCTGACAACATTGCCAAGCGTTTGGCGGGGAACCAAAGGGTACACAAATACATCACGCCGACAAACCCAAAGGCCGAAGAAAAACCCATTAGGAATCTACCGAGTCCAAAGTAAACCAGATGGTCACTTGGGACCAAAGGTAATAAGCAGCTCAACGTTAAAATAAGACTGGCCGGTACCAACAATTTGCGCGTCCCAAAAACGTCAAATAATGGGCCCACGACCAGCTGCATGGGCGAATAAGCCATCAAATACATACCTACCGCCGTCGCTATTTGCGTTGCATTGGCGCCAAACGCAAGCTCCAAATCACCTTCCATGACACTCGGTACAACGCGTACAAAATATTCGTATAAATAGAATAAGGACCCGATTGCCCAAATGAAATACGCATGCGCGCCTCCTTTTTTCATAACCATTCGACAGCCAATAAGTTTTGAGAACAAATTTGTAAATTTTACACGGCCCTAGGTCAAGCATTATGGCCAACAAGTTTACGGGGGGCGTAAAACCTCGACGACGTATTGTAAAACGAAGTATTGTATTCCGATGAAGTCGCGAAACAGCGGGTTAAAAATGTGTTTTACAACAAAAAGCTTGATTATAAAATAAGTTCGTTTTTCCTAAAAAAGGTGAAAATATTGTGGGTTACCCTTGCGGGCGTCTGCATTGTAGTTGTTAGTCTTCAATTGAGAAAATTCAAGCCTTCTCCGGTGGCAAAGTGTCGCCTGCCTTTATCCACAATTCCGATTGATTATTGCCGCATGCTGCAACCTCCTGGAAAATATGGAGGCGTATTCGTTACTTCCTTTGAACAGGAACCCAAAACGTTTAATCCACTCACCAAAATAGATGGGCCTTCCAACAATGCTCAAAAATTACTTTTTGCCAGTTTGTTGGAATACGATTACGAACATCAATGTTTAATCCCCGGTTTGGCCAAATATTTTACCATTCAGGACAATAGAATTTATAGATTCACTCTACGGCAAGGACTCCAATGGAGCGACGGACATCCGTTCTCCATCGAAGATGTGCTGTTTACCTTTGATTTGTTATTTGCAAAAATACAAGATGATCGGGAACATGGTGAATGGAAATTTCCAAGTACTTTCGTCAACAAATTTATTTATCAGCAAAAACAATTGGCATACAAAAAAATAGACCACAAAACCATCGAATTTGAAACACCCATTGTTTGGGCTTCCTTTTTGGAAGACCTGTCCAGTGTTTTCATATTACCCAAACATAAACTTGAGGAAAGCGTCAGAAACAATACCCTATTAAATCAATGGAACCTCCAAACAGCCGTTGACAATCCACAAGATATCGTCGGCATGGGTCCTTTCTGCATCAAATATTTCCAGCCGGGAGAAAGACTTATTTTGGTTCCCAATCCCTACTATTGGAAAGTGGACAACCTCGGTCAACGCTTACCCTACGTGGATGCCTATATCACGCAATACGTATCCAATACAACCGTAAGAACTATTTTGTTTGGATCTGGGAAAACGGATGCAGCTCCCATCGGTTCTATGGATTTGCAGTGGATAAAAAATGAAGCAAGCCGGTATGACTACACGATCTACGATCGAGGCCCCGATATCAAATTTACGTTTTTTTGGTTCAATTTGCAATCCGGAGTCACCGCAAAGGGTAAACATTTTGTTGAGCCATACAAATTAAAATGGTTCAGCGATGTTCGCTTTAGGCAGGCTATTTTGTATGGACTGGATAGGCAAGGAATGGTGGAAGCAAATTACTTGGGGCAGGGTGAAGTGTGGCATAGTTTTATACACCGCCTTGATAGCCGTTGGTATAATCCCGAACTGCATCCTTACGACTACAGTCCGGATAAGGCGAAACAAAGGCTCAAAGAAGCCGGATTTACGTGGGATGAGCAAGGTGATTTGAGGGATACCGACCAACAGCGCGTTTGTTTCGATATCCTGTGGTCAACATCGGGGACCAATACCCTCATTACAACGTTCAAAAATAATATGGCTGACCTAGGTATTGACGTAAATGTCATTAATCTCGATTTCAAAGCTTTATTGGAAATAATTAATCACCATTATACCTACGATAGCGCCATCGTTGGCTTTCGATTCGGGCAAAACGATCCCAATGATTTTTTAGAAGCCCTGCACAGCGGTGGTAATTTCCACTATTGGTGGCCTAAGCAAACGCAAGCTCAAACGAAATGGGAAAAAGAGGTAGATGGACTGCTAAATTTGCAGGCTCAAAGTTTAGATGTAGCCGTCCGCAAACCTTACTGGGATCGCATTCAAGAAATTATGAACGAACAAGTCCCCTGGATGCCTTTGTGTTCAGCCAATCACTTTACGGGAATAAAAAATAAATGGAAAAATCTTCGCATTCCTCCAAGAGGTAATATTATTTGGAATATTGAAGAAATCTGGTGCGACCCATGAAGTATTTTATAGGACGTAGACTGATAAGTTCTGTGGGACTTATTTTCGGCATTACATGCTTTACATTCTTATTGATGTATTGTTGTCCCGGGGACTTTTTAACGCAAGTGGAAGCGGATCCTTCCATTGCTTCAAAATA
Organism: Puniceicoccales bacterium; assembly: GCA_031266455.1. GTDB lineage: Bacteria > Verrucomicrobiota > Verrucomicrobiia > Opitutales > UBA9783 > CABUVL01. The sequence continues at coordinate 44,616 of JAISBA010000002.1, read as the reverse complement.
CGTACTCAGTTTAAAAAACAAATTTGGGTTGGATAAACCGTGGTATGTCCAGTATTTTTGCTGGGTAAAATGCTTATGTCGTCTAGATTTTGGAGAATCATGGATTTATAATTTACCCGTATTAGAACTCTTTCAACAGCGTGTGGGAGCTACAATACGGTTAACCCTATTGGCCCTCGTATTAGGTTGGACGAGCGCCATCCCATGCGCCATTTTGGCAGCCATTTACGCGCATGGCCTATGGGATAAAGCCCTGCGGTTCTTAGCCTACCTATTTCTCTCTTTGCCGGAATTCTTTTTGGCTTTATTGGGTATTTTCTTTGCGGCAAAAACAGGATTATTCCCCATCATGGGCAAAACATCCATTGAGCACGATTTCCTTTCGTTATCGCAGCAAATCGTAGATACGTTACAGCATCTATTGCTTCCGTCTTTCATTCTCAGCTTAAGCATTTTTGCCCACATTTTTCGCATCACACGCAATTGCTATTTGGACAATTTGCATGCCGAATATGTGCGTGTTGCCCAAGCAAAAGGCGTATCTTCCCGGACACTCCTTTTTAAGCACGTCTTAAGAAACACGTTTAATCCGCTCATTTCACACTTTGGATTTGCGCTTGCTGGCCTATTGTCAGGAGCATTACTCGTTGAAAACGTTTTTAACTACCCCGGCTTGGGACAGCTGTTATTTGAAGCATTCATGGCTAAAGATCAATACGTCGTGATGGGAGCGGTGGTCATTGGAAGTTGCATGCTCATTCTGGGTAATTTATTGGCAGACATACTGCTGTGTTTCAATGATCCACGTCTGCGAACGACTCTGCGGTAAATCGGCATGAAGGACGTTTTTGTATTGAACGTAATTTGTACCCAGGCCCTGTTGCATTCAAATGTTTTTGGATAACGACTTGTACCGCAGAAGCGTTTCCGTGTACCGGATGTGCTACCCTCCTTTAAAAGTATCATTGCTTTAGTCTGCCAAAAATTTGAATTGCAAAAAATTTTATTCATGGTTCCATAAAGCAAGGTTATGGAATGGGGTGCATGGTTGTTAAATTTGTGGGCTATTTTTTGGATGCTCGCCTTTTTTGGCGGATCCATTTTTATTCACGAATTCGGACACTTCTTGATCGCCAAAAAAAGGAAACTGTATGTTCCCACGTTTTCAATTGGCTTTGGCCCCAAAATCTTTTCTTGGAAAAGAGGAGAAACGGAGTACTGTATATCGCTGTTCCCGCTTGGAGGTTACGTTGCACTTCCGCAGATGGGCGAAATTCCCATCCTGGAAGGTTCATCGACAATCCCTACAAAGACGTTAAGCTTCACGGACAAATTTCTCGTAGCCGTCATGGGAGCCGTCTTCAATATTTTATTTGCCTTTGTCATCGCAACCATGTTATGGATCGTAGGTTTATCCGTTCCGGAACAGGATAAAAGTACTGAAATCGGTTATATTGTACCCAAGTGGTCCGATGAATTCGGTGTCACGCAACCTTCTCCTGCCTTGCAGGCTGGATTACAGGTGGGAGACAAAATTCTTGCCATCGACGATCAACCCATTCAATGCTTTTCGGATATAGAAAAGTACATTATTCTTGGAACGCACCGCAGCAAGCAAGGCCATGCCCAATCAAGAATTACGTTTGAAAGAAACCGGCAAACTCATAGCACTGTTTTGCGTCCTCTAAAAGTACAAACAAATCTTCTCACAAACGACTTTGTTCGTTTCAGTGGGATCATTGCACCCAAACAAGATTTAACGATTGAGCGCATAGAATCCGGGTCTTCGGCAGAAAAGATTGGACTGCAGCTGGGGGATAAAATTGTTGCCATTGATGACCAACCATTACATTCGTTTTTAGGCTTGCGCACTTATCTCAATGAAAAAAAGCCCGAATCGGTTGCTTTAAGCCTCCAACGCAATGGAGAGTTATTGAAGCTCGCCTGCGAACCTCTTAAAGTGCCTCAGCAAAAATCGTGGCTACAAATGGGAGAAAAAAACAAATTACTGGAATTTTATGTCGATGAACAAGATAGGGATACCTGCATAAAAATTCTTACATCTCAGGGAGAGTTTTTTATTCCGTTCACCGAAGACGCCATCGTCCGTTCCTGCAACGGTATTCGGGTTAATAACCTCAACGATTTATACGCTCTGCTGGAATCTTTTCGTGGAAAAAATTTAATGTTCGAACTCGTCCACAATGGTAAAAGTCAGTTGGTTTCCTTGCCCGCAACGGATCTCAATTTGCAACTGCATGACATGCAATACACCTATCGCTTGGGCATTTTGTTTCAACAAAAAATGATCCTCACGCATCCTACGCCGTGGAAACAATTTTCACAATCCATCCAATCGACTTTGGAAACATTTTCCAGGCTCGTTAATAAAAACTCGGATATTAAAGTACAACATTTAATGGGAGCTCCCGGGATCATGCGCCTATTGCATCGATTTTCAACCGATGATTTTCGACGACTTCTTTGGTTTATTGTTCTACTCAACATAAATCTGGCTATTTTGAATTTATTTCCAATACCTGTGCTTGATGGTGGACATATCCTATTTGCATGCATTGAAAAAATACGCGGTAAAGCGCTGCCGGGAAGGCTTATCAGTACCATACAAACGGTCTTCGTTATCTTATTTTTGGGACTTATGCTGTACGTAACCGTGTTTGATTTACGACGTTGGCAAGGGGATCTGCAAATGGAGTCAGAACAAAAACGACTTGAAAAGCTAGCCATCCCCATTCAACTTAATTAAGGAAATAATGCATGTTCTGTGGATGAGTTTTTTAGATTTCTTTTTCCCTCGCTTTTGCATGCATTGCCACCGGCCTATGCCGTCCATACGTGATGGATTTATCTGCAATGCGTGTGCAAAAGAATTCGTTCTGTCCGACGGCGGCTGTTGCCAACGTTGTGGTCGTCCTATGTTACCTGAAGTTGCAGAAAACTTAATTTGTGCCGACTGTTTGGAAATGAATCCAAGTTTCCAATGCGGTATTACCTTATTCCCCTATAAAGGGATCGGAAGGGCATTGATTCACCTGCTGAAATACAAAAATGGGCTGTTTTTAAAACATAATTTGCGAGCACTTTTTAATCAATTTACATCCAAATTAAACGTTTTCAAAGGAAGTACATTCATCCCCGTACCTCTGCATTATTTTCGTCATTGGCAGCGAGGATTTAATCAAAGCGAATGGATTTCGAATTTACTTTCTCAACACTGCCAAGGGGAGGTCAAAAATATGTTGGTGCGGCGACGTTACACGCGATCGCAAACGTACCTAACGCGAGAAGAGAGAAAATCCAATGTATGCAATGTGTTTTCACTCAAAAAGCGAGATGCGTGCAACCCTGACGTGCATTACGTTTTGGTAGATGACGTATTTACGACGGGTGCTACTTTGAATGCCTGTGCAAAAACCTTGCAAAAAGGAGGTGCGCAACGCATAAGTATATTTGCGTTGGCACACGGATAATAGGAAGAAAGGAATAAACTATGTCTTTATTTGGTAAGCCAAAATATTCTACGGTCACCGTTCGAAAAAACGATATTCCGAAAGATGTTTGGACGAAATGTCCGGTCACGGGAGAAATTGTTTACAACAAAACCCTTCAAGAAAATTGGATGGTTGTACCCAAAAGTGGTTATCACTTTCCATTATCGGCTCCGGAACGCATTCGTCTGCTCACCGACGCCGGGAGTTTCGAAGAAAAAGATGTGCAATTGCATGCATCCGATCCACTCAAATTTGAAGGGCTCGAATCGTATCCCGGGAAAATTGCACAATATCAGAAAAAAACGGGACTTAGGGATGCGGTGATTTGCGGCATGGGGCAATTGGAAGGTTGTCTTATTTCCATGGCGGTTATGGATTTTCGTTTTTTAGGTGGCAGTATGGGATCAGTGGTGGGTGAAAAAATTACGCGTTGCATCGAAAGGGGTGTGGAGAAAAAATGTCCTGTCATCATCATCGCTGCGTCGGGAGGTGCACGCATGTATGAAGGTATTTTAAGTCTTATGCAGATGGCAAAAACGAGTGCGGCTTTGGCCAAGTTATCGCAGGCGCACCTACCGTTTATCTCTGTTTTGACAAATCCGACGATGGCGGGCGTCATGGCGAGTTTTGCCTCCTTGGGGGATTTAATTCTTGCGGAGCCAGGCGCACTGATTGGATTTGCGGGCCCTCGTGTCATCAAGGATACAACGCAGCAGGAACTGCCCGAAGGCTTCCAAACGGCTGAATTCTTGTTGCAACACGGATTGATTGATCAGATTGTATCCCGCAGTCAATTAAAATCTCGCCTGGCAACTTTTTTGCAAGCTTTTTCGGGCAATTCATAAAGGACCGGAACCGAATGCTCCACGCGGCGATATACGTTATGTATTGGCATGGATGTTCCTATGTTTAAGTATGCAGTAAAAGTTTTTTTGACTTACTTACGCGTGGATATAATCTTTTTATGCCAAAATAATGTTCCACCTTGCACGTAACAAAAACTACCATAAGTGGGTTCACAATTAAAGCTTGCCAATTTTTTGATTGTTTGATGAATGGGCTCGGACACTTGATCACACTGGTGCAATGCGAAACTAAAACCTTCTTCGGCGACGCTTTCCATCAGCGTTTGGTTTAAAAACAAACTAAAGAGTTGGTCATGGCAGGATAATGAACCATAAGCTGGATATACTAGTCGACCGCCAAGCTTCAGCATACGGCCAAATGCTGCCCAAGCTTCTGGATAAACGTATTCGCGCGTTTGGCCACCCACGATGATGTAGTCAAATGCGCTGCACATATCCGGAAAAATTTCCAACAAATTCGGCATTTGGCAAAAACAAGTTTTTATTTGATTATGATCGTTTGAAGGTCGGTCTCCCCAGGTACTTAAAAATAACGACCGTTCATAGTCGAGAGTAGATGCATAAATATTTCCACCTTCTGTAGGTAAAGTTTGATCAAATCCTACAAATAGCACCGTTTTATCGCTACTCGGTTGATTGAGTACTCTTGCAATCACGGACCGATCCAATTCCATCACATCACAACTTTCTCTTTTTTGTATACGTTGTTGACAGTATTCGGGGTCACGCATCATCGTACCCATGGAAGGCGTTCGCATACATTCTCCAAAAATTTGCGCAAACGACTTATGGTTAAAATCTTGTTCAAGGGTACCCTCTACAGGAATTATCTTGTCGGAGAAGGGGACTAAAGAAGTGAGCGATTGTTGATTGGAAAGAAAATCGAGAAAAACGCCCACATGGTCACCGCGATAACAAGATGAAATGTACTTTCGCAAAAACGTATTAACGACCAAAGACCGATGCTCAGGATACGTATGTTGTGTGACGCAAGGGAGTCCTCGTATACATTCGCTTGCCAAATCCTGTATGGACCGATAGATAGGTTTCCCAGAAGGTGTTAGGACATAATATCGATGTTGTGTATCCCAATCAAACATTCCATCAATGGTTTTCATTTGATAGAGCAATTTTATGTGATCACCGGATGGGCAATCGTCGACGATCCGATAATCGCTTTCGTTTCCCCAACAGGCACTTTTTAAACAAAAATATGCGACATTGGCCGCAATCATGTAATGCAATGGTTTCATGCTTGCACTATTAGCAATATTGATACCAAATAGGCTTGCTTTATAAATGCTTCTATATATATACCATTTAAGTGACCGCATGCAGTTTGTGAATGTGACAGTTGGGCGATGAGTAAAAACTATAACTCTTGACTCGCCACCGTTTTGAATCGTTAATGAGGATCATGGACGAGGGCCAAAATCACCTTTATGCAAAGTTTAGTTTGCTAAAGTTTTCATGCATTAGCACTTTACTTCTGTGTCCTTCTATTCTGGGACGCACACCGCTTATTTCTTGTTTTAAACCGTATTTACAGGCAAAGACCCATTTAAACGATATGCAGCTATCGTTAACCTATTCGATAGGGACATTACTGGCGAGTTTCCTTGTCCCTTACGTGATATGTACGAGGGATAAGCAGCTTTCTTTGCGTAAGATTTTTCAACATACTTACTGCCTGCTTGCGGGCTGTTTTTTATGTCTCATCGCCCTCACGGTACGACCTTTCCCCGTACCGCTAACATTTTTGATACTCTGCGGCATTTTTACGGGGATTCGCCTGTGTGGCCAAGGGCGACTGCCTCTGTGTATCAGGACGTTTACGGCTACCTTGTGCGATGCAAAGACATGTTCCTGGATGGCCTCTTTGCATACGACTTTTCTTGTCTTATGCGTTGGGGGTATCACTTACCTGCTGGCGTATCACAACGCATTTTATCAATGGCACTGGGTATGGGGGGGCGAAGTCATTTGCCTCCTGCTCATTGCTTTGTGCGTGCCTCAAAAACTGCCTTCGATGCTATCCTACGGCGTAAAATCTGTATACAAGTGTGCCTGGGGACTAAAAAATTTTCCAAGTCAGTTCAAATGGGGGCTTGCAATCATTGCGCTGCACAATCTTCAAGCGACTGCGATTGCATTCCATTGGTCCGACTTTGCCATCGAAAAAAATATTCCTTTGTCGGAGATTTATAAGTTATTCTTGCCCATCGCCATCTTGGAACTTGTGTTTAACCCCATAAGTTCGTGGATGACGCGTACAATTAAGTTTACGGTCATCCATATACTTTCGGTGATACTCATTTTACTCAGCACAAGCATTGCATGCCTCTCATCCTTATCGGGACGTTGCTCCATTGTCATACTATTCGCACTGGGGTGGAGTTTTAACCACGTGCTGTCCTACAGTTTACCCGCATTATTATTGCCGAAAAAGCAAATGCCGTTGGGTTTCGCAGCACTCATCGGATGGACCAATCTGTGCAGCGCCCTAGGTCCCTATTTGTACAGCCTATTAGCTTTAATTAACAACAGTTATGCGATCGCAAACAATTATATTATCGTTCTTAATATGCTCGTGTGGATACCCATAGCTTCCCGAAAAGAGGCTTTATAGGCCTTCGCAACACAACCCTAGAAATTTTATCCTATACGACTTAAAATATTCTTGTAGGTGTCGCTCGCATTATTGCGGAATGTAGTAGCTGCGGAATCAAACGTATCTATTTTGGTTCGCATTATGGCTACCTCATTGTTTATGCTCTCAATGGCCGTATTAATGTATTGCGTTTTATTGGTAAATGCCGTTGTCCAAGAACTGACCGTAGTGTTGGTAGCCTCATCTTTAAGGAACCATCTGCCATCATCGCCATGTAAAACGCTCCCAAACAAAACAGAGTCCACCTTAATTGCTTTAGGTAGCCAACTTTTTACGTCAGGTCCATCGGGGTCAGTGAACTGGGCCAGTAAAATGTCGTTCGTACTTGTCGGATGATAAACAACACGTTCATTTACCCTAACATTCTCTCCCTCCACAAAAACTGTTTCACCAAGTACCTCAGGTTTATTCGCATTATCACCCGAATACGAACTATTGGCGTATTCAAACTGCCTATAAATGTCGCAACCATGTTGTCCTGGTAGCTTGTAAGACTCTTCCAGCTTCAGTCTATCTGTATTCTCTCCTCGTATAATTCGCTCCGTCACATAAAGAAATCCATCGGATGTTGTCCCTCCTGAATTCCCAGCGGTTCCGTCATAAAATATATGAGGATGATCTTTCTTATCACCGTCATGAACAGGCCATTCATCATTCTTTAAGATTTTCGTGCCCAAAAACGAATCCAGTCCAGTCATATCTGCTTTTACGAGCAAATAGTTACCACTTTTCGTTACGGAATAGCCATCGTCTGTCCTTTTTTCATTACAGGATAACACCAAATAGTGTTCCTTTTTATTACCGATGGTTAGCTCTTTCAATCCGCGCAACGTACCTTCGCAAAAGAAACGCAAAGCAAGGGCAGCGGCGTCCGGAATACGATGCGCTTTTTCCTTCTCAGCCTGACTTGAATTCAGCAAATCGAGTCCTCGATTAAGGAATGTTAAAAATTGGTTCATTGCCTCTATATTGCCCATCATGAGCGATATGTTTTGTCGTAGAGCTTGCGTCTTAATTTCAAAAAATGAAGATAAGGCATTAATAGGTCCGTCGCGACTGATGAGATAGCCTATGTAAAATAACTCCAGTGCTCCCAATGCCTTCGTATCTTCGGTACCACTCGTACTGACTTTATCGGGTAAACACGGATAACCGGTCTGCAAATCATCCGGGAAAACCGTTTGCGGTTGGGGATTGCTAGTTTTTAATATGAGATTATAATACCATTTAATATACTTTAATTTATCCAGCTTACTCAGTTCATTGAACGTATTGATGGGTTTGGTATTTACGCCCGTAGGATCGGTACAAGCCACGCGCATTTCTCTCAAATTCGTCAAGGTAGCATAGGGAATGGGAGTAGTAGTAGTCGGATCTTTTACCTGAGGGTTTACCGCGTAAGTAGTGGGATTTATAGCATCGTATACTTCTTCCCAGGTATCGCTACTAAAGTTGTATTTGAAATGTTCACTAAATTCTTTAACTGTTTCCCTACATAATTGATCGTAGCATTGCAATTTATCCAACAATACGTGTGCTTGGTCATTGGCGTTCCCATTTAAAGCACTGAGTTCTTGTAAAGTATCCCCTGCAGCCTCCACATACCCACAAAAAAACCTTAAATCGTTCACAACATCCTTCAAATAATACATGTATGCCCTGTTGCCTTCTTTGCTAACCGCATCGCCTAAGCCTGTAGTGGGCCATGCCGAAGCCGAAGGCATGGTTACAGCTAATGTGTCATCCATTGCGAATGGTAGTGTTGTTCGAGATCCTGTTGTTGTTGCTGTTGTTGTTACAATAAAGGATAATTCTCTCAAGAGATTATTTGCTATAGGCGTATACTGATCCTTAAATAAGGTTTTGTAGGCGTCACGAATCTCCGACAAATCTGTCGACGGAGCCATGGGAGCACCTGTGATAGGATTGCGAAGAACAGGCAAAGGATACGGATAAACGGGATTTAACGGGCTAAGTGGCATAGCTAAATTAACCTATTTTGAGGCAACTTACACTTCAATTGTTTCGTGAAAGGCGTAGAAACGACTTCTGGACCGTGCGTTGCTGCGTTTTTCTTAGAATTTAAATGACCTAATACTTCATTCGGTTTTTCTGCCAAAGGAACTAAGGTTTCCAATGATCGAACCATGTTTTTTTCGCTGGGATTAATGGTTTTTAATAAACCTATTGCACTTTTCAAATTGTCAGATGTAAACAGGCTATCTTGGACATTGTCCGTCTTAGAACTTGCGAACTTTTTTTGCAAAACCTTTAACCGTTCATCCAACTTTTTTAGCTCCTCCATTGCGGATTCACCAGGTTCTTTATATTCATCGTACAAATTCATATCCACAGTCTAACGTAAGCAAGTTCCAAGCCAATCCATAATTTTTTACGGCAAAATACGTCGATTTTCTTTTACAACTTTCCCCGCTTAACTTTAGATGATTAGGTGAACTTACTTTTACAACAGTTATTAGAATTACAATCTCTGGATCAAGTGGCGTTGGATACCAAAAAACAAATTGAAAACGTCCATTTGGAGATTGAGCGTATACAAACAAAAGCTTCTCAATTGGAAACACAATTAACGCAAAAACAACAATCCATGCAACGACAGGAAGTGCAATACCATGGCAACGCATCGCAACTTCAATCTTTGGAAACAACGCTCACAAAACAAAAAACAAGACAACTTTCCATCAAAAAAATGGAGGAATATCAGGCGTTGGAAAATGCCAATACTGACTTAAAACGTAAAATTGAAGACCTGGAAAACCAAATGCTTGCGGATTTAGATTATCTCGAAGCCGAAAAAAAAGCTTACACGCAGTGGGTTGTCGCCACACAATGCGATCTTGAAGGGTTGCAACTTCGGGGAAAGCAGCTATTGTCCGAAAAGCAAAGCTTGCAAATAACTTACGCAGAGCAATGCACCAACGTAAGCCATTTCGAAACCCACTTGCGGGGCCCATTTTACGAAGCTTACACCGTTTTGCGCCGCTGCGGAAAGGCATTTCCCATTATTGTCCCCATTATCAAAGGCCATCAGTGTTCCGGTTGCCACTTAAGTGTTTCCGGTGATACCGTTGCAAAAGCCACGCAGAACGCACATCCCCAATGCTGTGAAAACTGTGGACGCCTACTGTTTGTGGCAAAAGAAAATTAACGTAAGCTAATGGGTCTCCGCAAGGTCGTCTTTTCGATTGTAGATTAAAGTGCGTTTGGTCGCCGGTAAAGGTGTCATTAGAACAAAAATATTGCGGCCGCTGCGAACCACGGCAGCATCGGCAGCACCTATTTGCTTTAAATCTTCCACCATACGCTCTACCACTTCAATCCCCAGTTGAGGATTCCCCATTTGGCGTCCTCGGAGGTTGATGTACAGCTTAACTTTATTGCCTTTAAATAAAAAATTTTCCGCCTGCCTTAATTTTGTTTGGTAGTCATTTAATTCTATACTGACACCCAACTTAACTTCCTTTAGTTTGGTTGCCGTTGTTTTTTGGGATTTATTTTTTTTGCTCTCCTCGTACATGTACTTGCCAAAGTCCAATATTTTACATACGGGAGGCTGTGCCTTGGGAGAAATTTCAACCAAATCTAAACCACAACGTTGCGCCAAAGCAAGTGCCTCTTGCGAAGATAAGATACCCACTTGTTTGCCATCGCTACCAATTACCCTCACTTCACGCGCCCGAATTTGCTTATTTTTACGAGGCAAATTGGAAAAATTTTTTTTATAGGGAAACTTTGCGTTAGATTTTTTATACGACGGAACTGGATTCATGTATCTTAGATGCGTAACGGAATACTAAACTTAATGTATACTTTCATTAGAGGTAATAAGCGTTATAGTGTCAAAATTTTTTGTACACTTTCTTTGCGCTTTGTAATAAGACATTGCTTTGCCATTGTCACCGATGCAAAAACGCTTATTTTTCGAATTATGCCGGGTAAATCATACTACGGATGGGTTTTATTGGTTATCGTTACCCTCATGGAAGCCTTAAGCGCTTTTGGAAGAACTTCCGCTTTTAGTCCATTCCTAGAACAACTTGGAAAAGATTTACAAGTCTCCCAAAATACCATCAGCGCCTCCTACACGTTAGCCAATTTAACGGCCAGCTTACTGTTACCTTGCATAGGCAAATTATTCGACGGCCTATCGGGATGTTTGTTCAGTGGCCTTTTGGTGCTTGCCTTCGGAATATTATTTATAATTCTCGGCCATTGCAGGGAAATCGCAATTTTTTTAGGCATCTCCTGCCCTTGGATATTATGGATGGGATTTTCCGGCATACGTACCTGCATCCGTGGGTTTGAAGTTTTAGATCGCTCTATGGTTGCCATTTGGTTTGATAAACAACGCAAGTGGGCCACTTCAACAGCTTGCTTGATCCTGGCGATTATTGCCTCTGCAATTCCATGGATCGTTTACAAACTTAACCAACGCTACGCCTGGCAGGTATTGTGGATACTTCAGGGGAGCTACTTCATTCTTTTCCTGCTACCTTTTTGCCTTTTTATAAAGAAAAAACATATCCCCTTTCGCAAGCAGCACCCACGTCCTTCAAACAACAGAAATTTTAACTTTTTAAAAACGTATACATTCTGGATTTTTAGCACCATTTTATTCCTGCAGGCCCTACAGAACACAGGATTGGCTTTCCATCTGGTTCCCATCTGTAAATCACTCAACGTCAATCCCGAAAGTATTTTGAAAAGCATTATGGGAATTTCTACCTTGAGCATTATTATAAGTTTCATAGCGAGTGATTTTTTCGATAAATGGGGGCCCAAACCATTATTTATATGCTTCTGCCTCAGTAACCTGTTGTGTAGTCTTACCATACTATCTTTGTCCCACCAATTATCTCAGTATGCGTTCATCATGGCTTGCGGCTTTTCTTGGGGAATGAACCACTCGCTCATGTACATGACGTGGCCTTACGTCTTTGGAACAAAAAATATTGGTACTCTCAACGGTTTTGTCAGTGCCTTTGTTTGCCTCGGAAGTTCCTTAGGGCCCTTATTTTTCAGCTACTTGAAATCCATTTATTCCTACCAATGCGTATTTTATTTCCTATGCGTCGTAACGACTTTGGCATTGATGGGGGTAACGCGTGTAACCGTTGAACGGTACACTTAAATTGAATGGCATTCGCACTCATGCAAGAAAAGCGTGGGCGACAACGCGAAAAGATGTTACGGGCAACCAAAAATAACCGCATTGCTAAGTATTTTTTTGTTCACCCAACGCCTTCCCAGTATGCTTTCTATATTTAATACGTGCAAAGATGCGCGAAATGGTTAGGGCTGCACCTGCCGGAAGAGAAGTAAATGCTTTTTGATGCTGTACCGGCAATCCAACGCGCTGGTGTGTGCGATAAAATACAAAGCATCCCAACGCAATGAGAATCAATATGAATAGAACGTAAAACCCTTGCGGTCCCAACAAATGCATAAAGCCAGCTCCTAAGAAAGGACCGACACTGGCTCCCACGCTGTACGCAACCATGAGGCCTCCTGTGGTCGACAAAAGATTGTTGGATTTAACCAAATCGCACGTTAAATTGAGACTAATCGGGTAAATTGTAAACGTGAGTCCTCCCCATAAAGGTGTCAATAGAAAGAAAACATTGCGACAGTCAAATTGATGTGCGATGAGCGCCAGCAGGGTGCAGGCTAAACAGGCGACAACAAGCGTCATCAAGACATGCCTGCGTTCGTAGTAATCCGCCAGTTTGCCGATGGGATACTGCAACAACATACCGCCGACAATAACCATCGTCATAAAAGTTGAAATTTCATTTAAAGGGTGTTGCCAGGATTTTAATACGTCGGGATACATGCCGTAAACACACCCCAACAACACACCTGAACAAAGGGCTCCAAAGGTCCCGGAAGGTGAAATTTCAAAGACTTTTTTGAGGCCAAAAATAGCATAGTGTTCACAGGCAGGCGCAGTTGTCTTGGTCATGCTGACGGGGATGACGCAGAGTGAAGTGCAGAAGGCAACGATACAAAATGACATCAGCGTGCGTATTTCCACAAAGCGCAAAAGGTATTGTCCAAACGATTGGGATGCGTACATCGTAATCATATAAATGGCCAGCATACGACCTCGCAGATGTCCTGTACTGCTATCGGAGTGTAGAAACCAATTTTGCGTTACCAAACATAGGCCCGCTAAGCCTACACCGTAGGTAAAACGCCACAGAAGCCACAAAAACGGATTGAACCAAAATACGTGCAATAGGGTAGATAAGGTTGCCAAAGCTGCAAACGTTGTGTGCGCTCGAATAAATCCAACCCGAACAATGAATTTCTCTACATGGATGGCACTTATAACGTAACCCGCATAGTAAGTGCACGTCAGCCCGGCAGTCCAATAAACGGAGATATTGCGATCGTGAAATACAAGCGTTAAGACGGTTAAAAGTAAGCTACTGCCCGTCATAAAAATAAAATAGCTTAAAATAGGGGAAAAGAATAATCGGATAAACTGTAACATAAATTTCAGCTGTAAAAATCGCAATTTAAGCGGGAAAGTACGCAACGAATTCGTGGATGAATAAACATTTTAAATTTTCCATTTTTCAAACACCCTCATCCATTAGAGTGCAAAAAGTAGGGGATTTTTTTATTTCCTAAAGCCATTTTGACGATCATAACCGATTTATGGACGTATACTACTATAGAATTTTTTCAAAACAAGTCGTTTTAAGAATTTTCAACTATTTCTGCAGACGCGTGCATAAAATTCTTAAAAAAGATGGATTTTCCCCAAAATACTTGTAGATTATGCATTTTAAATTAGAGCGTATGTTAAATCAACTTTTTAAGCATTTTGCAGGAAGGCATTATCGCAAATTTTGGAAGGAATGCGATCCCATTGTAAAAAAGATTAATACGCTCGAAGAACAATATCAACAATTACCGGAAGAAGTCCTAAAATCTGCCACAGAACAGTTTAAAGCACGTTACAAAAATGGGGAAAGTCTAGATCAATTATTGCCGGAAACCTTTGCAATCGTCAAAAATGCGGCCCGTCGACTGATGGGGAAACCGGCTACGGTATGCGGTCATGACTTAACGTGGAACATGATACATTACGATGTTCAACTCATCGGGGGCATCGCCCTGCATCGAGGTTATATTGCAGAAATGGCTACCGGTGAAGGTAAAACCTTGGTGGCCACGCTACCGCTTTACCTAAATGCCCTAACGGGGAAAAATTGCCAGCTGGTTACCGTCAATGATTACCTGGCTAAGCGTGATTCCGAATGGATGGGCATTTTATTCGAATACTTGGGAATCGGCGTAGGGTGCATTCAACACGATATGGCGCCCGAGGAACGTTCGGAAGCGTACCGAAAAGACATCACTTATGGGACGGCATCCGAATTTGGTTTCGATTATCTTCGGGATAATGGTATGGCATTTCGGGCCGAAGATCAGGTGCAGCGGAAACACTATTTCTGCATTGTTGACGAAGTGGATTCCATCCTCATCGATGAGGCGCGTACCCCTCTCATCATTTCTGGAATTTCCGATGAAGAGTCCAGCGAAGAAGCCTTTTTAAAATTAAAACCGGGGGTCCAGCGCTTATTTCGTCTGCAAAATGATCTGTGTTCGGATTTAGTGGAAGAAGCCAAACCAAAATTGGAAGCTTCGGATAAAGACCCTGATTTTGAATTGGCTTTGGAAAAGCTTTACCAAGTCAAAGGGGGAAGTCCAAAAAACCGACAATTGTTGCATTTGTTGGAAAGTGGGAAAATTCGAAGGGCGTTTGATAAATTTGAAACGCAAATGGCTGCCGATTTCAATCGTGATCGTGCTTATAAATTAAAGGAAAACTTGTACTATACGATTGACGAAAGAAATCAGCAGGCAGATTTAACCGAAAAAGGACGTAATACATTGCAACCCAATGATCCTCATGCCTTTACATTACCCGATTTGCCTGCCATTTTTAGCGAAATCGATGCCCGTAAAGACACAACGGATGTACAAAAACAAGGATTAAGGCAAGAGGCGGAAAATGTTTTTTCGAAGCGAAGTGAAGTCATTCACTGTTTAAGTCAGTTGTTACGGGCCTATACGCTGTACGAAAAAGATGATCAATACGTTGTGATGGATGGCAAGGTGGTCATTATTGATGAGAATACGGGACGTGCCATGCCAGGGCGCCGTTGGAGTGAAGGGTTGCATCAAGCCATTGAGGCTAAGGAGGGAGTGCACCTGGAAAAAGAGTCCAAAACCTATGCAACGGTTACCCTGCAAAATTATTTTCGAATGTACGAAAAGTTGGCAGGAATGACCGGGACTGCCGAAACGGAAGCGCAGGAATTTTTTGATATTTACAAATTAAAAGTCATGTCGATACCGACACATCGACCGTGCATTCGTCACGACGACAATGATGTTATCTATAAAACGCGGCGCGCTAAGTATCGAGCTGCCCTCAAGGATATTGAGGAAGCTTACGGCAGAGGTCAGCCCCTATTGGTGGGGACTGCTTCCGTGGAAGCTTCTGAAGTTTTGAGTAAAATGCTCAAACATTTGCACATTCCTCATAACGTCTTGAATGCAAAATATCACCAGCAGGAGGCAGAAATTATTGAATACGCCGGACAACGCAATGCGGTTACCATTGCCACCAATATGGCTGGACGCGGTACGGATATTAAATTGGGAGAAGGTGTAAGTGCTTTGGGTGGCTTGTTCGTTTTGGGGACAGAGCGGCATGAGTCCAGGCGTATCGATCGACAGCTGCGGGGGCGTTGTTCGCGTCAGGGAGATCCGGGGCGTTCTAAATTTTTTGTTTCTCTGGAGGATGATTTGATGCGGTTATTCGCCAATGCAGGCCCCATTGGAGCATTTTTAGAAAAATCGATGAGCGAGGATGAGGAATTAACCCATCCGTTCCTAAATCGCTCCATTCAATCTGCCCAAAAGAAGGTTGAACAGCACAATTACGCCATCCGCAAACGTTTGCTGCAGTACGATGATGTCCTGAATCGTCAACGAGAGATTATCTATGGATTGCGCAACGAGGCACTTTCTTCCGAACAACCTTTATTGCTCATTTGGGAATTGGTCGAAGACGAAATTGACCAACGCCTGGGCGTTTTTGAAGAAGAACCGATCAAACGTACGGAGATTTTACGCAACTTTCTCAGCTGGCTTAATTTGCAATTTCCGATTTTCCTCACCGAAGAGATGTGCGTTGACAAAACGAAAGCAGCGTTGCGGCAAAACATTATCGATACGCTGAAAAATAATTACGCCGCAAAGCAGGAAATCGAAGGGGAAGTCTCCTCCAGACAATTGGAACGCTGGGTTTTGGTAAGTGCCATCGATAAAAATTGGCAAGATCAGTTGACGGAAATGGAAGATTTGCGCCAAAGCGTCAATTTACGGGGATATGGCCAAAAAGATCCACTCATTGAGTATAAAAACGAAGCCTATCACTACTTTGAATTAATGGTGACCAATATTCGACAGGCGATTTGTTTTCAATTATTTCGGGCATCCACGCGCGCTGAAAATTTGCAAAAAACTTTGCAAACGATCCACCGAAATATTCATTTAAGCGGCACTCAAGATCTAGAAATACGCAAGGATGATGTGGATCTTCCAAAACCTATGAAGCGAATACTACCCAAAGTTGGACGCAATGATCTTTGCCCATGCGGCAGTGGAAAAAAGTTTAAAAAGTGTTGCGGTGTGAATGTGGATGAAGGTTAATAGCACGGGCAAGATAGGGTGGATTTAAAGATTTCGACGGCAGCATGACCGCTTTTGTAGGTATTGACTACGGATCCAAACGCATAGGATTGAGCTGGGGCACATCGGATTTAGGGGTAGCGGTTCCCCTTCAGGCTATTAGGAACTGCGTATCCTTAAATCAGATACTTGCGCAATTAAGGCGTGTCGTGGATGAAAAAGGATGCGATGCCTTTGTTGTAGGTTTGCCCTTACACATGAATGGTCAAGCGGGTATGCGCGTCAAGAAAGTCGAGCGCTTTTCGGTATTGTTGCGTCAGCATTTTAACCTACCGATTCATTTTGTCGACGAACGTCTTTCTACATACGCGGCTCAATGCCTCGTTGGCTTGAAAAAAATATCGATCAAGAAAGAAAAACAACAAAAGTGTTCCGGTGTGGTTGACTCACGCGCAGCCAGTATTATTTTGCAGGATTTTTTGGATTCAAAGAATGCAAAAGAGGCCCGTATTTGAATGACAAAAACGGGTAGCGCAAGGGCAGTTATGCGAGTTGCAACAGGCCATGGGCTTCATGTGCATGAAGCCCATGGTGTTATCTTACATTAAGCTATTTTACCTGCAATTTCTGAGTCAGCATCGGCCCCGCGGTTCAATTCGCCAGCAACCACTTCTTCTGTATTTAAGAATAATTCTAGAAATTCCTCTGCAGACTTTCCCAACATTTTGATCAAGGCTTCTAAGAATTCAACATCGGCGTCCAATTGTTCCATTTTTATTTTCTTCTCTGCAAGTTCCTTCATCGATTCCGCTAGCTCCATGTTTCCAACACCTTCCGCAATTGCAAGGGATCCTTGAGCTATCGTTGTTAAGACACCTGCTATCTGCCCACCTCGTTTGACCATCTGTACCACAGCATCCAGGCTTTGACCGGTACCGGCAAAACCTCCACAGACAGCTCCGGCAATTCCAAAAACTGCCGCTGCAATACCGAGTCCCATGGCCGCCTTACCTAGTGCTGCCTTTACCTCCGGATCATCCACACAGCAAGCCGCCAGCGTACAGGATGCTGCAGCCAATCCAGCGGTGGCCCCTATACACGAACAAACACATGCTGCTATTGCCAACCCCGCCACAGGCCCTGCTGCTCCAAAAGTCCCTATCGTTACAGCTACGGCAACCACCACCGCAACAACGGCGGCGACTATGCCAAAGATAGCTTTCCAAAGAGATTTTTTATTTTGCTCTTCTATCTCTTTTGCCAATTTAATTGCATCATCGACGACTTTCTGTTTCTCTTGCAAGTAGTCATCCTGAGCCTGAGATCTCTCGGCCGTTTTATTTGCTACAGCTTGTTGGAGTGACTTTATTAGCTCCGATTTAGATTTCTGCGTAAATAACATGCAAAGCAATGCCAGTCCATCGTCATCCAATTTTGTAATATCTAGATGACCATCCGCAAAAACCCCAGAATCCTTTATTCGCTGAATATCGTCTATAATTTTTTGACTGGTTTGCGGACAGCGAGTCAAAATTTCTTCCAAACCTTGCTGCGGATTTGTCAACGGAGTTTTATTCTGGGCAGCACGTAACCCATTCAAAACATCCACGATAGTTGGAGTGAAGGTGCCCGTGGTGTCGTCAGAAAAAGGATTCGTTGAGTGTGTGGGCCCATCTCCAGGATTTAATGATGGATCTCCAGATGGCGGTGTAGTGAGAGGGGAGAGTAGGGTGGGGAAATCAATTGGCATAAAAATATAATGTTAAGGGTTATTTTGATTTCTTTTCTAATAGAGCCAATAAAGCTTTTGCTCTTTGAACATACGCTTCGCAATTGGTACCGTGGTTTTTAAGCTCGTTGGATTCTCCTATGGAAAGAATTCCTTGCAGGCACTTTTTCGCATCTTCGATTCGCTCCATTTGCAGCAAACATTCTGCAAGATCCAGATAATACGCCATTTGCGTGTTTCTCAATTGTATCAATGTAGAATACGCTAGAGCGGCAAGCTCGTATTTTTTCAACAGCTTTTGCGTCGCCCCCAAACCTTGCCAATAATCTGTATTGAGTGGATCATAAAGACACAACATATTAAATATGTTTACCGCTTTTTCATATTTATTATTATCGTATAGATCATAAGCAATGGCATACATAATGTTCAATTTCTCTTTGGGAATACTGAGAGCATCTGCCAAACGTATTTCACCTTTAGCCAATTTATCTCCCAATTCTACGCTTAATTGGATCATTTCTGGATCCACGTTTTCAGCTTTTGGGCCCATAAAGGCTACCATTTCTTCTTTCATTTTTTCCGCAACGGATTTATCTATCATATTTTTTCCTTTTTTGTGTAAAATGTTATTCTATATTTCCTATAATTGAGCGATAAATTCCGCTAACACGTTTTCTAAACGTTGAACTGGCAGAATCGAGCGTGTCTACTTTACTTCGCAATGTAGAAATTTCGTTATTAATCCCCTCAATACAGCTTTCGAGATTTTCAACGATTGTATTTATTGTTGAAGTCCACGCATCTACAAGATGTGGCCACTGGTTACCTTCTTTATCTTTATTTCTCCAGTACATACTACCTTCTATGTAGCCCAAAGGTTTGGCGTCCATGGGATACCATTTTATTTCTTTAGGCAAATACTGCTTGGCTTGTTCCTGGTCATTAAGTTGTAGAAGATAAATATTCCTATCCGAATCGTACGTATCTATAGTTATGGTTTTAGAATTTGTATTAACTGCAGATACGTACGAAAATTTATCGTAAATTGAGTATTGAGCGCCTTGTAAAGCAGTTGGCAGACACGTGGTTGGAAGGGTACCCGTATAGAGTGTCCCATCTATAGTAGCAGAAAACCCCGCCGGTAGGGTCAGATGATTAGCTCTAATAAGTCCATCCATTCCATTCCATTCAGACCATCCGGACCATCCGGACCAAGTTGCAGTATGCAAAAATGTTCTATCAAAAGTATAATCCATCCCATTAGAATTTGCACTATTGCCGGTGCCCGTAATGCTATCGCCTAACAGAGCATTGAAGCCTTCTTCGGTGGCTTTAACCAATAAATATCGATTGGTTGTTGTTAGGTGATATTTATCACTGGTCTCGGTACCTTTGTCTTGAATAACGATGAAAGGATCTCTAATTTCATTGCCCTGAGAATCTTTCAAATAATTTCCATGTGCGTCTTTTAACTCCATTAAATTACGTATCACGCCCCCACCCACATAGGTAATTGCCCAATAAGCCGCATCGGGCAATCGATTACCCCCACCTTTAGCTTGACTGACATTTAATAATTCCAAAGCTTTTCGCATGAAGGACAGATAGTTTTTTAAAGCAATAATTCTGTTCATCGTAGTGGTAATATTTGCCCTCAAAGCCTGAGTTTTTACCGCCAAAAATGAAGATAAAGCATTGACGGGACCGTCACGATCGATGAGATAGCCGATGTAAAATAATTCGAGGGCTCCCAATTCTTTTGTATCGTCGATGGCAATCTCTTTTGTATCGTCGATGACCTCATTCGGTGCACATGGGTACCCGATCTCTGCATCGTCGGGGAAAACAAACCGGCTTTCACCATCCGTACCCAAATTAAGTTTATAATAGATGCATATGTACTTTAACTTGTCGAGCAACGTTAGTTCATTAAAGGAAGTTAACTGTTTTTCACCCGACACCCAGCTTTCCAGAGAAGGCGTAATATTGAATACGGGAGACGTAACTTTTAATTGTCGTAGGGCCGCTAGATTAGAATAGGAAGAAAGTGTTCCGATCTTGGAGGGAGAAGTGTACGGCGTACCAGAAATAAAATATTGTGCAAATTCTTCCTCCCAATATTCTGCGTATTCTCCCCTTCTCGAGTCTGTTTTGAGTACGTGATAACCGCTAAAATCTCTTATCCGTTCAAAAACGATCGCATCGCACATTTTTAATTGATCAATGACAACCTGCGCCTCTAACATCGTGGCATTATTGTTTTTCATGAATTCGAGCCTAGACAACAAAGACTCGTTTGCGTACTTAATGTAGTTGTTGAGGTCATTTAATTTGCGGACAGTACATTCAACGTAATATTGATACGCATACTGGCCTTCTTTACAGTTGATACTGAGATCGTTTTCTTCCAAAATTAAATTTGCATCCAGTGAGAGAGTCGTAGAGTTAAACTCATAAGGAGTTGGTGAACTTTTCCCTAAGTTCAGAATGGCATTGAATTCTGTTACCAAATTCCTCAACATAGGCTTGTAAATATCATTAAACAATTGGTAAAAAGTTGCTCCGAATTCTCGGATTGTATTGAATGCAGATATATCACGTCCACTAGCCAGATATCGCGTAGGCTCTAGTCCTTGCGGTAATTGTCTGATCATAGTGTCATAATCTACGTCATCACCTTCAAAAACTAAAGGATCCACATTTATACTCCAACTCATAAAATTTCTCTTTTACCAAGCAGTTTACATGCCAATCGGCTTGCATACTTCTGGAAAAATAGACAACCGTTGTTCTTTGATAAAACAATTGAAATAATCTCATGGAATTCCTGGAACACATAGGATGTTTTCAGATTTTTATCAAAAACAACGTTGTTTTTTCACCCACAATACGCATAAATTGCTGCATGCCTTTTTTAGCTACCCTTGCGGATGAACTGCAATCTTCTATGCCCTATTACGTTTGTACGCATGTCCGGCCCGATGGAGATGCCATAGGTTCACAAATTGCATTCACGCGTTATCTCAACAGCCTAAAGATCGAAGCTTTTTGCGTTTTAACGCACGATATCCCTTTTAATTTGCAAATTTTAATAAAGGATACCTCTTGCATTTATTTGGAGGATCTGAAGGATAATGCGGGTGCTCTAATAGCCCTAGATTGTGCCGATTTAACGCGACTGCCGGCACCGTTTAAAAATCTTACCTATTTTCTCAACATTGACCACCATCCCAACAATCCAAATTTTGCCAAACATAATTATGTGCAGGAAAATTTTTCATCTACGTGTGAAATTCTAATTACTTTATTCAGAGAAGTGGGCTGGAATTTTGACCTGATTGCTGCCCAAGCTTTGTATGCAGGGTTGATCACCGATACCGGAAATTTTTCTCACAGCAACGTAAGCGCAAACACATTTGCGTGTGCCGAATATTTACTGCAATGTACCCATTTACAGCCTTACGAAATTGTCCAATCTCTCTTCAACCAAAGGACACTGCCACAAACGCGCTTGCTCAGTCTATTTTTATCGAAAATTCGATTACATTGCAACGAACAAATTGCCTGCATCGAGTTAACGCAGGATGATTACGGCAAAACCAACACGCAGCACAGCGATACGGAAGGGTTCATTGCTCACGCCATGACGATTCAGGGTGTAAAAATTGCCGCCTTCATCGAATACAACGAAACCTTCGTTAAAGGGAGTTTGCGCTCAAAGTCACCTCACCTTGCCGTCAATCAGGTCGCTCGACAATTCGGAGGATTTGGACACATTTGCGCCGCAGGATTTCAATGCGATCTTCGGACATTTAATCTGAATCAATTGATCCAGTCCTTGGCGAATCTCATTGCACAATGACACCCAAATCCAATTGTTTAAATCCATTGGACGGTATTTTATGCATCGATAAACCGTACCACTGGACCTCGTTTGACGTCATTCGGTGCCTACGTAGACAATTTCATGTCGCAAAAATTGGTCATGCCGGAACTCTGGATCCATTGGCTACCGGACTTTTAATCATTTTACTGGGGAAGGCAACCCGACTCTTTCAATTCTTAATGTGTCTGCATAAGACTTACGAAGGGACTATCCAATTGGGTATAGAAACGAATACCTATGATCTCGAAGGCGAAATTATAAGGCGTTCTTCCACGGAAGGTATTCAATTATCACACGTTGTAAAAGTTATGGACAGCTTTCTGGGTGATCAGTATCAAATACCGCCTATGTTTTCGGCCAAAAAATTGAATGGTACACCGCTCTATAAATTAGCTCGTAAAGGCAAAGAAGTGGCACGTAACCCGCACTCAATTACAATATTTCAATTTCACTGTGTCTCGTATGTAGAAACGATCCTTCGTTTCCAACTACGGTGCTCAAAGGGTACCTACGTGCGATCTTTGGCATTCGATTTGGGAAGAAAAATAGGATGTGGCGCCCATTTAACAGGGTTAAGACGCGTACAAAACGGATCCTTTTCCATCGATCAAGCCATTGATCTCAAAACGCTAGAAGATAAATCCTTCGAAGATTTTCAAACCTATGTTTTACCTTACCAAAACTTTTGCGCTGCCTACTCAAACCCATGAAAGCGTTGCATTTGGCCATTGGCATTTTTGATGGTGTGCATTTGGGCCATCGAATGCTTATTGGCAAAGCTGTGGAAAATGCTCGCAATACCCATGCGTGGTCGGGGGTATTAAGTTTTCATCCGCATCCGCAAAAAGTACTTGGATTGCCTCAGGCTCCAAAAATGATTTACCCCATCCAGCAGCGTTACCAATTGCTGCAAGAATTAGAAGTGGATCACATCTTTGTAAAACATTTCACGTCGGCGTGGTCACAATTCCAACCGGATCGCTTTTTTTCCTTTTTGAAACGTATATTTCCCAATCTACATATGGTATACGTCGGAGAAGATTTTCACTTTGGCCACCAACGCAAAGGCAGCGTTGCAACGTTGGAAACATTCTGCCAAAAGGAGAGCCATGTGCACCTTAACGTAATGCAGCCTTGTACCTATGAAGGTAAACGTATTTGCAGCACACGTATTCGTCATGCCCTGCAAACGGGACAAATTGATTTGGTCAATACCCTCCTGGGAAAATCTTATCATCGACTGGGACAATTAAAGCACCTCAAAAAACATTACCCTTACAATATCCAATTCCCCTATCCTTACGAAATTCAATTGCCACCCGATACTTACGCCGTTCAATTGTGTGCTAAAGATTACTTTTCTCCTGCGAAACTTACCGTAGAAACAAGCTCTTCTATGCTTGTAGAACCGGAAATTACTCCCCCTACACACCAAAGCATAACGATTAACTTTTTAAGCGATACCCCTGCTTCACGTTAACATTTACCAAGCTATCTATTGTTTATGGAGAAGGATAAATTATTTGCTAAAAATTGTATGCGCTTGTTATTTTTTCCTCATTTATTCCAATAGCGCTCCAAAAACCACTTTATGAAATCGCGTGGGAAAAAATAAGCGTCGATAAAGGTGGCAAGTATACGTTTAAGGAATAAGGATAGTCATTCTGCTCTATATCTTGAGTTACCAAGGTACCCAAATTACCTCTATTTTTGCCATTATAACAGTTCGCATCCGTATTTAATATTTCTTTCCAAGTACCTGAAAAAGGCACTCCCAAGTGGTAATGCGGACGTTCTACGGGTGTAAAATTTGAAATAAAAAGTAATGTCTGATTCGAAGTTATGTCACGACGTATAAAAGAAAATACGCTATTTGGGGAATCGTCAGGATCAAGCCATTCAAACCCACTCCTTTGTTGGTCCCGCTGAGACCAAAATGAATACCGCTTATAGGCAACGTTTAAATCTTTTACAAGTTGCTGAAGCCCTTGGTGATTGGGATACCGCAGCAAACACCAATCAAGTTCCTTGCAATAGTCCCATTCGATCACCTGTCCAATCTCGTCACCCATAAACAAGGTTTTTTTGCCTGGCCAACCCCACATGTAGGCGTAGAGAGCTCTTAAAGTACTCACTTTATCGTCAAAGAAGTAAGAGCCCATCTTATTCACCATCGATCCTTTACCGTGTACAACCTCATCGTGAGAAAATACCATCATAAAATTTTCAGAATATTGGTACAACATTCCAAAACTCATTTCATTGTGATGATACTTTCTATAAATGGGATCTTTTTTACAATAATTTAAGACATCGTGCATCCAACCCATATTCCACTTAAAATCAAAACCTAAACCGGATGCGTTCGTTGGATGCGAAACTCGACCCGATGACGTCGATTCTTCAGCAATGGTTAAAACACCTGGATAATACTGATGAACAGTATCATTGACGTAACGTAAAAAATCAATGGCTTCCGTATTCTCTTTTCCGCCGTAACAATTTGGAATCCATGCATCCTCTTTCCGCGAATAATCTAGATATAGCATGGAAGCAACGGCATCCACCCGGAGTCCATCCACATGAAATCGTTCCAACCAAGCGAGTGCACTGCAGAGTAAAAAATTGCGAACTTCATGCCGACCGTAATTAAAGATAAGTGTACCCCAATCGGGATGCTCGCCTTGACGCGGATCTGCGTGTTCGTACAATGCTGTCCCATCAAATTTGGCCAACGCAAATGCATCTTTGGGAAAATGTCCAGGGACCCAGTCCACGATAACGCCTATCTCATTTTTATGAAACGTGTCGATCAGATACATAAAATCTTCCGGTGAACCGTAACGGGAAGTAGGGGCAAAAAATCCGGTTACCTGATATCCCCAAGAACCTAAAAAAGGATGCTCGGCAATGGGCAAAAATTCTACATGTGTGAAACCAAGATCTTTTACATACGGTACCAAATTCTCTGCCAATTCTCGATACGTCAGAGGCCTCTTTTCTCCACGCTCGTTCACGGTATGTTTCCATGACCCCAAATGCACCTCGTATACCGTAATAGGTATTTCCTGGCCATAGGTTTGAGCACGCTTCATGAGCCATGGCTCATCCTCCCATTTAAAAGTATCCTCCCGCACGATGATAGAAGCATTGTGGGGTGCTTCCTCAAAAAATAAACCGTAGGGATCCGTTTTTAACTGCAATTGTTGGTTGGCATCATAAATTTCATACTTATATTTCATTCCCGGCTGCAAATCGGGAATAAAAATTTCCCAGATTCCCGAATACTTTAAACAACGCATGGGGTAATGTCGGCCATCCCATTGGTTAAAGTCCCCCACAACCGACACACGCTTTGCATTGGGTGCCCAAACGGCGAATGCGCAACCTTCTACCCCCTCATGCAGTATGCAATGAGCGCCTAATTTGAGGTATACATGATGATGGGTTCCCTGGTTAAACAAATACAAATCTTCATCGGTTAAAGTGGGCTTAAAACAATAAGGGTCCTTTATGTAGGCCGTACGGTCTTCGTAAACAACTTCAAATTGGTACCAAATAATCCCAGAAACGAATGTTGTAAACAATCCTTCGTCGGAAACTTTTAACATTTCAACTAACTTATTTTGCGCCAGATCACGCAAAAAACATTTCTTTGCATCGCGAAAAAATCCACGAACGATCCATTGATCACCTTGACGATGTATTCCTAAAAAGTGATGGGGGTTTGTGTGAATCCCCTTCAGTAAGGCTTCAAATTCGGCCTGCTCTTTGACATTCATTGATCGTCGTTCCTTGCAATCAACCTATCAATCCCATTGATTTAAGTCGAGTTTTTTCATAAAATAGAAAATTTGCAAGATATATTTTTCTCGCAAATCTATACGATGCGCCGCAAAATGGTTTAACCTCTGCTGAAGGATTACGGAAAGTCTGTTTATTGGAAGTGCCTTGCGACTTCAACAAAGGACGTTTGGGTAAGCTTGATTTCTTGCTTTGAAAATCTTTTAAAATCTGAGTAGGTGGCACAACGACCGTACGCATTATCGTATTGTGTACGTAACGTTGTATCCCTTTAATAATGCTGTTCACGAGTTTTTCTTGATAAGTTTTTGTGGCAATTTTACTCGCTTCATCGTCGTTGCTCAGAAACCCACATTCGATTAAAATGGCCGGACAGTGGACATGCCTCAAAACACCGAACCGGGCTCGACGTACACCACGATCGATACTGCCCAAGCGTAGAGTCACACTTTTCTGAATACAGTAAGCCAAATACGTATTTTGAATATCAAATCTATTGTTAACCTCCGTCGACTCATCCGAAGCTAATGCCTTTGTGCGATCCGTAGATGGATGGGAGGCAAACGTATAAGTAAACGTTTCAATGCCTCGCGCCTGCATAGATTCTGCCGCATTATAATGTAAGGAAACAAATAGCTGAGCTTTTAACTTATTCGCCAACTGCCCTCTCTGTTCGAGACTTAAATCTACATCGCTATCTCTTGTTAAAAAAACCTTATACCCCGCTTTGCTTAAAGCCGACTGCAAAGCGCGGGCCGTATTCAACGTCAACCGCTTTTCTACCAATTTCAATCTGCTGTTTTTAGCCCCTTCTGCGGTGCCACCGTGTCCGGCATCAATTACGATGCATCCGCCGTTGGGCAAATATTTTTTTATCTTCTCGGGCTCCAAGAGCGGTTTTAAAATTTTCTCAACATCCACGGCAGCGACAAAAAAGCGATTTTGCCTTGGATTTTTAACAACGGGACGCGTCAAAAATAGTTTGGTGCCATCAAAGATCATTTCCTTACTCTCCAGGA
Source organism: Puniceicoccales bacterium (assembly GCA_031266455.1). GTDB lineage: Bacteria > Verrucomicrobiota > Verrucomicrobiia > Opitutales > UBA9783 > CABUVL01. The sequence continues at coordinate 17,391 of JAISBA010000002.1, read as the reverse complement.
TAAAAGCAATGTGGTGCGTACAATTAAAGCAGCGAAAATATTTGCCATCTTCGTAGACGCATCGAAAATTGTAATGCCTGAGTACATTTTCAATATCCTCCGTTTTATAGGTGTCACGATAACTGAGAGACTTGTTGGTAGGGCGTTTACCCGCATTTAAAACGCAGGCAGGCAATCCGATGATGCAGGCAAAAATAACACAAGACCTCCACTGTTTAAATAGCATCTTATAGATAGTAAAGATGATTTTTCGAAAAATTAAAGAACAAACTCGCTTAAAAGCGTTTTGCTCCTATTGCATTCGTCTATCGCAAATAACGTGTGAAATATTTTTCCAAGACTAGCCAATCTTCGGGCAAAGGTTGCAAAAAGCTGTAGTGCTGCCCATGAAAATCAAAGCAAACATGCTGTAGATGAATATGTAATCCCGAAGATAATGGTTTTTCATCGGAAGATTTTTTGAAATCAGGCTTGAGGGATGACAAATACACGTAGTGATTTTTTGGGGGGAAACGGGTATCTCCTAAAACTTCCAAATGCCCATAATGCGCGTGTAATTGTATTTGCTGTGGCCTCAAGTAATGCGTCGTAGCCCTGATTCGATGGTAATGACCGTATCTTTGTTCGACTTTAAATTGCGTGTAAGCCTTTTTCCCCTTCAATTTGGAAGGAAAAGCTTGATGCCTGCAGGCGTCCCACCCAATGGACAAATCGCAATCCCATTGCTCGGATAAGGCGTTCTCGACGTAGGCCCAAAGCACGAACTCGAAAGTAAACAAATTGGAGCCGTAGGTATTTTTCAGCTCCCGCTTTGCATCCGCCGTCTTTGCCAATATGCACAAGCCGCTTATTTCCGTATCCAGAAGATAAATTAAAGACACCCGCTCCTGGCGCTGTGCTTGCCAAGCCTGGTGTACCTGTGTTGAAGATTCCTCTGCTCCTTTGGCGTACACGCAAAAATGATCACCTTCGTCGTAGACGATCTTATTCATAGAGTGGGTAATGCGTTTGAAGTGGACGGTTTCCTTAAAAATTGTATGCTATTCCTCAAGTTCCAAAGACGCATCCAGGTCATAATTGGAGAATACATTTTTTACATCCTCAAGATCTTCCAATTTTTCAACCAATTTGAGAATCTTTTCGCCCCATTCGCGGTCGTGGATTTCAATAGAATTTACGGGCAAATAAACCAATTCGGCGGAAGCTGTTTCCAATTGAGCATCTTCGAAAACTTTCACCAGGGCATAAAAATCGTTGACCTGGCAGATGACTTCAAAGTGATCGCCTTCGTTTATGACATCCTCGGCACCCGCATTGAGGGTAAGTTCCAGCAGCGCATCTTCACCAATCTTATCGCTCGCTATCAAGAATTGACCTCTGCGTTGGAAATTGAAAGCCAATGCCCCCGTACCCGCCAAGCTGCCTCCACACTTTGTAAAAGCGCTTCGGATATCCGATACGGTACGATTTTTGTTATCGGTGGTCACTTCCACGATAAATCCGATACCGCCGGGGCCGTACCCTTCGTAGATTAATTCTTCAATTTGAATACCGGGGATTTCGCCCGTTCCCTTTTGAATGGCTTTCTGAATGTTTTCGCCCGGCATATTGGCCGTTTTTGCTTTTAATATGAGCGTACGCAGTTGCGGATTGAATTCCGGATTGCCGCCGCTTATTTTGGCTGCCAGCGTAATTTCTTTGCCAATGAGGCTAAACATTTTACCGCGTTTAGCGTCGATGGCCGCCTTATGCCGTTTAATGGTAGACCACTTGCTGTGCCCTGACATGATTACCGAGTTATTGGGTTAAAGGAGTGACGGTTTGTTTTTTCGTTTTATTGCAGCGATTGGTGAGCTCTTGTTGTAAAATGGTAAATACGTTTTGTATCGTCCAATACAGTACCAAGGCGGCCGGGAAACTGTAGCAGAACACCAAGAACAAAAGCGGCATCCACATCAACATTTTTTGCTGCATACTATCCACGGCGGGCGTTGGCATTAATCGCATCTGCACAACCATGGTAATGCCCATTAAAAGGGGGAGGATATTGACGGGGAAAATACCCCAATGGGCAACCGTATCCGGAACCGACAAATCCTTTATCCATAAAAATGCTTGAAATCGCATTTCCGAAGAAGTTCGCAGCATAAAATACAAACCCAAGAATATGGGTAATTGGACGAGTAGGGGTAAGCATCCCATGGCGGGATTAACGTGATTGGCCTTAAATAATTTCATCGTTTCCGCCTGCAATTTCTGCGGATTCGACTTAAATTTTTCCCGGATTTCGCGCAAGGGTTGCTGGATGCTGGCCATTCTTTTGGAAGAATGGAACTGGGCTTGGGTCAATGGCCACATCAATAATTTTATGATCAATGTAAGTAAGATAATCGTCCAACCCCAATTGGGAACGTAGGTATGTATGCCTCGCATGGCTATGAGGAGAAGCTTGCTGATACCGCCAAAAAAGCCAAATTGCATCACTTGGTCCTGCTCATTTCCCATTTTGTTGAGCAGTAAAAAGTCTTTCGGCCCCACGTAGTATTTCATGGACAATGGGTGGTTATCTTCCCGTAAGTCAAAAAATAACTGGCCTGAGATGCAGGCTTCCAGATGTTCGTTGAGTAAAATTTTTCCCGGAGCGGCATAATATCCAAGAGCGGGGATTTGGGGGGTTAAAATGGCCGTAAAAAATTGATTTTTTATGGAGCCCCAATTGAATGACTTGTGCACCTGAACAAAATCGCGTCCAGCCTTTCGCCCCAATCCAAAAAATCCGTTGCTGGCCTCAAAATCTCCGACCTTGATGAATTCTGATTTTTTTCCATCAAAGGCGCCAAAGTTTAAGTATTCCTGGTATTTATCGCCGGAAGTTGCCGGAAATACCCCCAGGTGAAAGCAAACTTGTCTGCGTTCTCGGGAACCTTTAATCAAGGTTTCGTGTAGGATCAAATAGGGATTATCGGCGTTGCTGGCCGGCAGACGATATCCGCGGACAATTTCGGTTCCGTCGTCCAATTGCGTTACGAACTGTATGAAATCCTCTGTGCATTTGGAAATCTGATAATCTCTGACGCATAGGGGGTCGTTGACCTTCCATCCCAAGCCTAATGCGGGTAAATCTGCATTTTGATTAAAAATGTACGGTTCCGACCGATTAAGCTCCGCCGGGTATTTTTTTAGGGCAACCGTACGGATAGCACCGCCGCAATTTGTAAAGTGGACCCGTACAAAGTCGTTTTCCAACGTAATAATACGCTCGTTGATGGGTTTGGTAACGGCTTGAGACAATTCGGGTTGCACCGTGTCCATACGCGGCAAAGCTTGGGGTAATGCAGCGCTGGATGCCGTTGTGGTCTGTTCCGAAGGGACCGATCGGTGCACCTGTCGGTCTTGCCGAATTATTAAACCAAATGCCAATGCCAGGCAAAGGATTCCCAATACAAAATTTTTTCTGTCCATAAGAATGAGGGTTACGGGACCGGATCAAAACCGCTGTGCGAAGAAAAGGGATGACAACGCAGAAGACGACGTCCAATCAAGTAACACGCTTTTAGAAAAGCATATTTTTTTAGACTTTGTAAAGCGTATTCTGAACAAGTTGGATAGAAACGGCAACGACACCCTAGGCCAAAAAAGTGACAGGCTAGAAGGGGCGAAATGCATATTTGGTAGAAACGAATTAGGGTCCACGCCAGCCCGACGCACAGGATTGAAATGGTTTTGTAGATGAACCGCATTTTTAAAGCAAATTTACGATTGCGGTGCTTCGAAACGCGGCCGTTGTAGAAAAACGTCCCACACGCTTTGTTCGATCGCATCTACGGTAAGTAAAGCTGCCGCCGGTGTACGTGCCATAACAATGAGGTCAAAGACGAGACGAAAGCTACTGCGCACCCGATCAAAGCAAGCTCTTACGCGACGTTTAAATCGATTTCTCACCACCGCATTCCCAATTTTTCGAGAGACCACAATGCCTAGGCGCGGTTCTCGGGGAAATGGACTTAGGGTAAAAGAAATCAACATACCGTTTATGTGCATCCGCACGCCTCGGCGATAGGTGTATTGAAAATCGCGTGTCCGCGTGAGTCTATGCCTTCTGTTCACGCTAAGCGCAAAGCTTTCTACGCCCTTTTCTGCGTCTTGCCGCCAGGACTTTACGTCCTCCTTTCGTGGCCTTTCTTGCAAAAAAGCCACACATTCGTATTCGCTTTACCTTGGAAGGTGAATAGGTAGGTTGCATATGCCCACAAGGATTTGAAAAATATCCACCCAGGTCAATCTAAAAATTACAACACTAACCATACGTCTCCTCTTACATGTATGGACAATGTGTTTTGCGGGAGAGTGAAGGTGGTTTAAGAGCAAGCATTAATACATTGTCCCAATATATTCCTGCATACATTAACATCTGCTGCGTTCCACTCCTTGAGTAGCTTGGTCTTTTGCATGGCACTTATCCCATCAATGCTGGAAAGATCCCTCTCTAGGACAGCCTTTATCGCCGCTATTGCTTGCTTTCTTTGGTGGTCCTTAATATTAACCGCTAGAGTATCGATATACTTAAGTACGTCATCATAAGCTTGCAGTAGTCTTTCAAGCTGAGCTTTAGCGGCTAGCTTGCCGCTACCAGTCTCAGTCAGAGATATCGCTTTGACTTGCATACAATCATTCTTCATAAAATCTGCCCCTCTTTTCACAGCATCCTTATCAGCTGGAGCAGCTGGCACCAAATCAGGAATGACATTCGCGAAGTGATTTTGAAATGCGTTCTTTTGTGCGTCGAGCTCTCTTCGCTGACCATCGGTTCCTTTGGCCATATTTCTCCATGGACCACCTGGATCGGCAGTCAATTTAGCCAGCAGCGCCACACCGACTGGATTTCTTCCGGCAGCTTTCGCTGTAAGGCCTAATGCAGCCAACCGGCGGCCGAATTCATTTATTTTGTCTGCACTTGTCAAAGTAGCAACGTCTGCAGTACCATCGATTTCTGCTGCCATTGCAGTAACGGCCTCTCCTTGTAATCTATCTAAGACAAGAGTAACCGCAGCCGTAGGACAAAATTGTCCTATTGGGCTATGAGCATTTGTATTCTCAGCCTGAATGGCATTATGTCTTGCTTCTGCTGTTCCCCCCGCTTCCATTGCGTTTTTTAGTGTCTTCAGACCGTTGCGAAGATTTGATAGAACATCAAACACCTCATGCATACCCGCTGGTATAGTAAGGTCCTGGGAGGGATTGGCAATGGCTTGTTGTAAGAGACCTAAATAATCGAGTAACTTTGCTTCAGGAGAATCTGCTCTGGGTTTTAAAGCTCGTAGGCGATCTGCCCGAGCCTTTACCCCTTCAGCCGTAACATCTTTATAGGCACCCAAATAAGCCTTTAAGTCTTTGTAGAAGGCATCAAGGGTAACGGCAGTGGGGCCTGCAATAGCAGCCTTTATGTCGACTGAAACTGGAACATCTGGGAAGTTATTCTCAAATGCTTCAATTTGCTTCTTTAATTCTGCGATCTGAGCAGAATCCTTGCTCACGGCCATACGATGCCATGGACTATCGGGGGCAACCAGCTTATCCAGCAGCTCCTGGCCTATTTGTTGTCTTTTAGCAGAGTCCGCATTAAGCTCTACCTGCGTCAAAGCTTTACCGAATTGACCTATGATATCTACCTTCGATAATGTATCACTCGCATCATCTTTTATGCGTTGTGATAATTCATTCACTACATATTGCTGTAATCCCCCTAAGGCAGCAGTGACCGCATCCTTAGGACAATTTTTCCCTATGAGGGTACTAGAGTCATCGTTAGCAGTCTTAATGCCTTGATAAACCCCTCCTGCAGTTTTGCCTGTTGCTGCTATTGTACTCCGTAATGCATTCAGACCGTCGTGAAGATTTGACAGAGCCGGAGTCAAGTCTGGAGGTATTTTTTCAGGTACAGGAGGCATCCCTCTGGTGGGATCGGCAATGGCTTCTTTTAATTGACCTAAATAATTGAGTAAATCTCCTTCAGGGGTACTCGCTTCGGGCTTTAAAGTGTTTAGTCTTGCTATAAATCGATCCAAACCATCCGTATCAACACCTCTGGGTTTAGACAAGTAATCATTTAAGTCTTTGTAAACGTTTTCCAATTTTGTCTGTCGTTCGACTGCTTGGGCTTTATCGGCATGTATATCATCTCTGCCTATACTAAATGTGCCCACAGCCACATTGTTCTCTGTATTTAAATAATTCATGGCGGCCGACCAAAGCCTATGTCCAGCCTGGGTGTTAGAATTTCCCAAAAGTTCTTGGTAATTTGGCAATATACCCTGACCATCAGCCCCTAACGCTCGTTGCCCATCGAGTTCCTTTCCTTTGAAGACGACATCCAGTGGAGTCTTCGGAGTATGGCCTATACACTCACCATCACTGTCAAATACCTCAACAGTTAATCCGTCGCTACCTTCTGTCCCATTTTTTCCCGGATCCAATGTAAGCTTTACGGTATCGTGCACCTCATATTTGTCGCCGTTTGCGTGTTGAATAGTATGGGGAACACCCGGCCGGTACTGAATTTGTCCTCCTCGGCTCAGTACATCTAAATCCTCTGGACTTGGCGTAGCAACATTCCCCGGATTAATCAAAATCGAAATGTAAGATCCATGTGTATCTCTATTTCTGTCTTGAAAACCCTCTATGGCGTTCCTAAGTCCCTCAAGCGCTTTAACGGCGTTTTGTCCGCATTTTCCATTCATCGTATAGTGGAAATTTCCATCCTTGTCCACAGAAACAAACCCCTTGAGCTCCGACTTTTGGATTTGTTTTTCGGAAAGCCCAAGCTTTGTAAAATCAATATTCCCCTTTTCATCTATGAAACCTCGCTGCTGCAAATCTGCAAATAAAGCTTCGTTTGCTTCTTTGTTAGGGGACTTAGAGGGGGCCTTCATGGCTTCAAGATTTTCCAGTACCGCCTCATCTTTAATGTGTGGATGGGCGACTTGCTTTTCACCTTTTAATGTCGTTGCAGCTCCACCCCCTGGAGTTGTCATTGGGTTAGGCGCAGCACCTACATGAGGTACTTTAGTGTTCTTTGCGGGGTGTAAGGCGCCCGCATCATCTGTAGGTGCAACACCTCCAATAGGCTGACCAGTCTCAGGATTAACAACAGGAGGCCCACCAGCACCTCCAACATGAGCAGCACACATAATTCAAGCCATTATAAAATTGTTTTCGGGAGATTTCAGCGTTAATTTAAACCCCCATCCGTTTTAATTTTAAAAAAAGAAATATAAAAAGTAAATAAAAAACTGAAAAATAGTTGTGCATGAGAATAAATGCTCCATTTGTGGGGTCGTTTTCGATGATGGCCGTTATCGGAATCAGAACATTTACCTGCTATATCTATGAGGCAAAAGCAAAGTCGAAAAATTTGTCTTGGGAAGCAACTAAATTTAATCCACGGATGTATAAAAAATAAAAAGGCCTTAAAGGTTATAAATTTACCTAAGTGTTAAACAAAAGCTTATTATTTAATTCTTGGACCATTTCGGGAAACCCGATGGCATGGAGATTTTCATCCATCGGATATTGTCCTCTGCCGCCATGGACAACAAAAGCTCTTGTGGGTTGTACATCCTCGATGGCCATATGAAATCCTTTACTTTTTTTAGGAATTACCCAACTTTTGATTTCGATGGCCCAAATCAATCTAAAGCTTTCAGTAGCTGTGGTAATACATTTCTGGCGATCATCCTTGCAAATTTAAAATGTGATTTTAAATTTGCAAAGATAAATGACCCAGTGAAGGAAAAATTGATGGGTTATGATTATAAAGTATCATTTTTAGTTCAATTTAACCTCCAGGGCCGCCTTTAAAGGGGCAAAATCGTTTTAGCGAACCCTATTCTGCGTATCCGCTTCGTGGGTAAGATTTTTTTGAAATATAAAAAGTTCCGAAAAGATCCTTATCGTGCGCACACGGTATGGGACTTAGGCGTCTATTTCACTTACCCACCAACGAATTGCTTTCACGCACACTTTCCCCAATCGTTGATTTAACTGTAGCTTCCAGGTGTTTTCCAAAAACTGCAATTGCTGTTTCAAAATCGGATTGGGAACCCGCAGCCACAATATGTTACGTTGATCCAATTTTTCTGGCCAACACTCTACCCATAGCGTATTCGCAAACCACGTTTTCCAATGATTTCGCATCCGTTCAACACAATTTATACGTTCTTCGGAGGGTAGCTTTTGTTTTAAATAGCGATCCACAGCTTCCGCCAAAGCAATGGGTTTTTTAAAAGAAACTTCGTCCGCCTGCACTTGCCCAATCCCTCGCAATGTCGCGATGAGTGACAACGTCTCGCGTGATCGTAAAGCGGACCAATACTTTGTTTTCTTAGGCAACACGTTCAACCACTAATTCGGACAATATAGGACGTTTGGGAGCCAATTTGCAAGCCGAACGCAAGTATTCCAAAGCGGTATCCAATCGAGAGTGATCGTTATAGTGAATCATCATCAGTGGATCCCCTTGTTTGACCTGCGATCCAATTTTTTTCAATTGGGTAATCCCTACCGCCGTATCCACTTTGCTGACATCATCCGGTTGGGACAGAATATCCACACCTTTGGCCAACATACCCGCATTAATTCCGTGAATATATCCCCTTTTAGGAGCAGGTAATTTACGCATGTATTTGGTTTTGGGGAATTTATCCGGATGGTCAATGTAGGTTATATCTCCACCTTGTGCCTTAACCATTTCCCTAAAACGTTCAAAGGCAGAACCGTCATTGAGGTGTCGTAAAACCGTTTGTTTAGCCGACAATGTAGATCCGGATACGCCTGCGAGTCGGACCATTTCCATGCCTAACTTTAAAATTAATTCTTTTAAATCGTCACTGCCACGCCCTCGCAACAATTCAATGACTTCTTGAATCTCCAGGGCAGTTCCAATGGTATCGCCTAAAGGTTGATTCATATCCGTTACCAAAGCTACACAGCGACGTTGAAGAGAACGTGCCACGCGCGTAATGGTTCTTGCCAACTGCTTTGCATCTTCTATATCTTTTATGAACGATCCATTCCCCCATTTAACATCCACGACTAAATTTTCAGATCCAACCGCCAGCCGCTTGCTCAAAATACTTTCCGTAATTAATGGAATACTTGCTACCGTTGCCGTCGCTTGCCGCATTTGATGCAAAATGGTATCCACCGGTGTAATTTGTTGCGGCTGCGCACAATAGCAGCAGTCTATATTTTTCAATTGCTGAACAAATTCCTTAACGGACAAATTGGTTTTAAATCCCGGAATAGCACTTAATTTTTTAAGATTTCCAAAAATAAAATTCTCATCCTCTCCCACCACCGAAGGAACCACCACACCGCACGCTGCAACTAAAGCTGTAAGCACAATAGCGGTTTTATCACCCACACCGCCCGTTGCATACAATGAAATTTTAGGTTTTCCAATATCCGTCAAATCGATAACTTCTCCGGACAACATGACTTCTTCGGCCAAAACGGCCGTTTCCTGCGCCGATAATCCTTGAAAATAAATTGCCATAATAAGCGCAGACAACTGATAGCTAGGTATCGTATTGGACAAAATTGATTCTACAATGTAACGTACTTCACTATCGGTGAACTCTTCACGTTCACGTTTTTTTTCAATAAGATAGGCAAAAGATGGTTGAATCCCTTTGGCAGCAGCTTTTTTTTTGTTCATTTGACATTCAAAGATTAAAAGATTGCTGTCCGTACAAAAATTCGTACTTCAAACAAAACTTTTACTACTATTGACAATTTTTATTGCGCTTGTCCAGTCATTTTGCAAAAATAGTAAAAATCACCGTTAGGCCTAGACGATAATATCCAAATATCCCTAACCCCTTTTTCTTCAAATATCCAAAAAACGCATGAATGGTTACCATTCCAACAACGAAGGCAACCACGATACCCGTCAACATGGAAACAACATCCAGCTGTTGCAACATTTCGGAGCCACTCTTTAAAAACTTATATCCCGTTGCAACCGTTGAAGTTAGCAAACCTAGCAAAAAGCTGAAATGGATGGATTGCACCAGTGACATGCCCAACACAACGCCGCCGACAATGGTCGCCAGTGAACGACTAAACCCGGGCCACAAAGCCATCAATTGAAACAATCCGATACCCAGGGCAACCCTTATGGGCATATTATCCAACGTCCATCGAACTTGCTGACGCTTGCGATAATTTTCGACGAAAAAAATAAAAATACCGCCAACAAATACGGCTGCCAATACGCAAGATCGGTTGTACAAATGCATTTGAATCCAATCCCCTCCTATAAACCCTAATAATCCTACCGGCACAAATGCAATAGCCACATGAAATGCTAAACGTAACCCTTCGTTGTTTTTCCCCATGAGGCCCGCAAGCATTTTCCTTATTTCACGCCTATAAAATAAAAGTAAAACCCCTAGGGTTCCCAATTGAATGCAAACCATGTAGTGATTGAGCGCAAGTTGCGTGCTATTCAAAACTTTTCCCAGATAATCGGTACCGCTTTTCAAAAACAGTTCATTGACCAAAATCATGTGCCCTGTGGATGAAACGGGCAAAAACTCCGTTATACCCTGCGTAAGTCCCAAAGCACAAGCATGACCTATATCCAGAGGTGCTGCTGCATTCACTTTCACGCATCCCCAAAAACCAATAAAAAATAGAATCACCCATCGAAATTTTCGCATGTCGTTGATCCATGACACGTAGGCTTATAATTTGCAAGTTTTTTCCATTTATTGAATACGTACCCATACAACGGATCCAACCTAAGCAACCCATTGGGAAACGCACATTGATCGCGCAAAATCATTACAAACCCTCCATATTGAATGGATCCTTAGATTGCGGATGATTTTTCCGGAAAAATGACCGGTCCAATGAATGCTCTGGAGGTATGTGTATTTATAAAGTCATCCAGTGTTGAAAAATCTGTACCATGTTAAGCGCAGCTCCCTTCAACAATTGATCTCCCACAACCCACAGGGCCATACCGTTATCCAGGGCGTTGTCGTAACGTAAGCGCCCGACACCACACGCGCCCTGTTTGGAGCACTCCAGTGCCGTTGGATAGTCTTCTTCGTACCAACGCAAACCTTCGGCCGACTTTAAGGCCATTTTCGCCACATCCAAATCAAGGGTTTCGTCAAATTCAGCATTAATCTCCATAGAATGACACCGCAGGACCGGAACACGTACACAATTGGCAAAAATTTTTAGGGTCTCATCGCCCAAAATTTTCCTAGATTCCAACACTAACTTGCGCTCTTCTCCCGAAACGCCATCGGCATCTAAATTGCCAATCTGGGGAATCGCATTAAAAGCCAAAGGTTTGTAAAAATTACGTATGTTTGCACAACTTTTTCCTTCGCTCCAAGATTTTATTTGTTCCTCAAGTTCGCGCATGCCGTCGTTCCCCATGCCCGAAGCTGATTGATAACTGTGCACCCAGAAGCGCTTTAGGTGGAAAATCTTATGCAAAGGCCACAGCGCCATCAGTGCAATGGTTGTCGTACAATTAGGACTTGCAACCAATCGCTTGGTTGGGGTCAATTGATACATGTTGATTTCTGGAATGATGAGTGGAATTTCTTCGCATAAGCGAAATGCGCTGCTTCCGTCTATACAATTTGCACCGCTATTGCTTAAAATGATTGGAATCCAATGGGCGGCAACATGTTTAGGTGTGGCAAAGAACCAAAAATCTACTTTCTTTAACCAATCGTCCGCCAGACTTTCAATTTTAGACCGAGAACCCTTAAGGTCACAAAGATAGCCTGCCGTTTTATCCGATGAAAATAGTACAAAGTTTTTAGAGCGACATGCGGGTATTTTTAACAATTCTTCCAATAATGCCTGCCCTACCAACCCTGTGGCTCCCACAATGCCTATTGTCTTCATCTTGTGCAAAACCATGCGGTGCAGAGAAATTTTACGCCAAACCATTTATAAAGAAATTCTACCATGTGCCCCACCCTTATACAGTGATAACATTCCCTAAAGCGCCGAAAGGCGTGTAGCCTACCCATTCTATGCCTCGATGACGGAACATTTTATTGTAAAATTGATTATAGACACACCTAAAAATGCAAACAAAAAATTCGTCTTCAGGTCACCCATGTTCCTTTGTGAGGCAACTATTGTAAAATAATTCCAATTTTCAATTGTTGGAGCGTATGTAACATTTTAGCTTGCAGTTTAATCCAAGTTATGCGATGAAATGTAAAGTGGGGCTTTTTTAGTACATGAAGATAAGTCAATGGTTTTTCGGTCTACTGTGGGTAGGGTTGACGGGATGTCAAAATACCAAGCAAGTCGTTGTAGAAACAGAAGAACCTCTTTTTCAACAAGGTCAACAATTTTTAAACGAAAATCGCCCCGAAGAAGCTTTCAAGGTGTTTCAAAATCTCCTTGAGAAGAGAAATGGAGAGGGCTCCAGCACCCACTTTGAATTGGGTCAACTCTGCCTGAGTGTAAGGCATGATCCCATTTTCGCCATCTACCATTTTCGCCAGCATCTTGTACAAGATCCGGATAGCAAAGTGGCTCACATGGTTTTACAAATGATTGAAACCGCAAAGAAGGAATTTGCGCGCACCTTGCCATTGAGCGATCATTACAACGAATCTCCGGAATATTTAAATTTAATCGAAGTCCTTAAGCAAGTACGCGCCGAAAATAATCAACTCAAAAGCAAATTGGTGCAGTTAAGAAATAAAGTTACGAAGACCGAGATTCCAACGGCACATACGATGGTAGTTCAGACCAATGAGGAAATACCCAACAGCCACATCGAACGAACTTACATTGTTCAAAGTGAAGATACGTTGTCAAAAATTAGCCTAAAAATGTACGGAAGTGCCGTCAAATGGAAAGTCATTTTTGATGCCAATCAAGATGTCTTATCTTCTCCCAATGGTTTGAAAATTGGCATGAGATTGCGTATCCCCGCGCTTAAATAATGAGTGTTCGGCGGCGTCATTTGTGGACAAATAAAATTTTAGGACTTTCCAAAAAAGCTTCTCACCCAAAAGATATCCGTGCGGATTTTGACGCTTTTCAAGGTTTCATTTTGGGTATCGATCCAAGTTTGAGAAGTAGTGGCTTTGCCGTCATAGAAATTGGCGATCACCAGAAAATCAATTTACACACGTCTTCAACCTTGAAATTAAGTCCTCGGCTTGATTTTGTGGTTTGTTTGGGCGAATTATTTAAAGCAACGCAATACCTACTGCAGTCTTACCCCGTGTGCGCCGTTTCGATGGAACAAACAATTTACGTGCAAAATTCCAAAGTGGCTCAGATTTTGGGATCTTGCCGAGGTGCTTGTTTGGCGGCCGTTGCTTTGTCCAACGTCGAAACCAAAGAATATACGCCGCGCAGAATTAAAAAATCCATTACGGGCATGGGACAAGCAACGAAAGAGCAAGTGGCCAAAATGGTTTGTCAACTATTGCAATTGCCGCGCATTTTACCTCCGGATGAGTCGGATGCAACGGCCACTGCTCTCTGTCATTTTTTTTCATTAAAAAGCTTGCTGCCTTCCTAATTTAATTTTCCCATATACCGTGTTTCGCGCGGGATGTAGCTCAGCTTGGTAGAGCGTTACGTTCGGGACGTAAATGTCGCTGGTTCGAATCCAGTCATCCCGACCACGGCCTGCGAGACGAGTTAACTTCAGCAGATTTTTAAAGACCGATCGGAATCGTTGGTTCTTGAAGGCTTTTGAAACACGCCTGCAAACTTTAGCCTGCGGAGATCTTCTTTCGAACTCCGATTGCGATGACAATCTCTGGGGATGGTTCATTTTACTCCCAAAATACTTCCATAGCTCCGTTGGCTGTAGATTTCGCATTTTTGAAATCCATACGCGGGAGGGAAATCCAGAAGTATAAAGTTTTGCTCTACTTCAACTTTTTTGGATTCAAGGCCTTTTGAAGGCAAGTTATTGTCGGAAGGAAATGAAATAATTGCTTGACGGCATTCCGTTGTAGATCTCGTCGTTTATAGAATTTTGCAAAGATATATTAATATTCCCACGATTTTGATCGGATACGGAAGATTTATAAATTTTTCTATTGACATTGATAAATATAGCGTAATAACAAATGGCCATTATGAAACAACATTTTGTAAGAAAATTAATTAATACCAGCCTTTGCATGGCTGGAATAACACAGGGCGTATCGCTGTACGCGACACCCCCAGGGCAAAAAGTAGGACTTCTCTCTAACGGGACTCCAGTTTACGAAGGTGTGAAAGGATTCTTTTCCCATAAAGGATTCTACACATCATCTGGCAACAAAGTTAGAAAAATTAATGATATATGGTGTGAAGAGAAGTGTCTCAAGGGCAACTCTAGTAAAATAACATTGTGGGCTGATATAAAAAAGTCACCTGAAAACCCTGCACTTTACGACGATCAAGACAGACAACTTTCGCATGCAGGGTACCACCGTGAAACTCATAACCCCGTCTATTTTCACCCAGCGCGGAACCTGTACCTTGTATGGCCGGACAGGATGTCAACCAAACAAGAATTAATATCCAGTGTGATTTTTAACGATGACCCTAACTCCATCGAACTTTCTGTGCACCAGAATCCAGTAGGATATTTCTATAATGGAATGCCGGTTTATGAAGATGACAAAAGAGAATTCTGTACAATCAATGGTACAGCAGTTAAAAAAATTAATGATGAATGGTGTGAGGAGAAGCGTTTCATGAGTAAATCTGGGCAAAGATCATTATGGTTTCATACGTCTCTCTGCCAAAGTCTTGTGCTTTATAACGATCAAGACAGATCACTCCCACTCGTAGGTTACCATCTTTTAACTCACGCCCCTGTCTTTTTATACGAGGACGGTACGTACATTTTATGGTCAGATACAATGACAACTTTATACAATGTAGATTGTTTTGATCTTCTTTGAAACCCTCAAAATTCAGGTAATCTCCACAAAAATAAAAATAGGTATTAGGTACCTATTTTTATTTTCTACCGGGTTCGCAGATTGAAAATGGTTGTGCGGTTGTCAACACAAATGGTACCCACATGCGTGATATCATTCCAGGACGCCTACTATTGGATCCAAATTTTCCAATCCATATGTATGACGGAAATGGCCGTGGATCTCTACACGATTCAACTATTGGTGCGATTGGTGATAATTACGTACTTTATAAGTGTAATAACATCTGTTATGCTTTTGTAGAGAACCGTATTGAGGTTTATACGCAAGGATCAAACCACCAGTGGATACTCGCTAGCTGCGAACTACCTTACTAAAACCGCCTTTACTCTTTACAACAAAAACCCTCTGGACTTCCTCTTGGCAAGTTTAAATTATCCCCATCACTGTTTTTCCTAGAGACCATCCCCCACCTCCAGAAAAATCACATACATGTACCTCTAGTCCCCGCTTTGAACATTGCTAAGGAAAGTGAAAAATACTCCAAGCATTGTGGATATCTACAAATTTTTACAACCCAAAGAAAAGTATAGTGCATCTTAGCTGCGAGGGCTCAATATCTTTTTTGTTGGATGCGAGTTTTATTCCCCAACTTGATAGCGTATAAATCTTTTAATCTGGATATTTTCTCCGATTTTTGCGATTTTTTCGTTTAAAAGTTCTTGAATAGTTTGTTCGGGATTTTTGACAAAGGTTTGTTCCAATAGGCAGTTTTCGCCAAACCATTTATTCATTTTTCCTTCAACAATTTTTTGGATGGCCTGAGCAGGTTTGCCTTCGCATTGAGCCTTTGCAATTTCAACTTCTTTGTCTATAATGGCTTGGGGGATATCCTCGCGTCTCAAGTAAATGGGAGCAGTTGCCGCAATGTGCATGCAGATGTCGGATATCATTTGCTTAAATTCCTCGTTGCGCGCTACAAAATCGGTTTCACAATTAACTTCCATCAGGACACCCAATTTACCTCCCAGGTGAATGTAAGATCCAATTATGCCTTCCTGGGCCGTTCGGCCTGCTTTTTGAGCTGCGCTCAACATACCTTTTTTCTTTAGCCAGACGATTGCTTCTTCCATAGAACCTTTATTTTCAACCAAAGCCTTTTTGCAATCAACAAGCCCTGCCCCTGTTTTTGATCGGAGGGCGCCTACCATTTGTGCTGTAATGTCCATCATTTTACTTTTGTGTAAGTTCATCTTCGCTGCGTGTCGCTTTTGACACAGCTTTCGAAGCATCTTTTTTACCCAATGGCTTTGTGTGGGTAGCCATATTGGCAGGAACATCTTTACGGCTCATCTTTTCGAGTTTGCGCAACTCAAGTCCTTGAGCGACCGCCTCCTGCAAGTACTCCAAAATAAGACGTATAGATTTGGACGAATCATCGTTGGCTGGAATTGGAAAATTGATAAGTGTTGGATCAGAATTTGTATCCACAATACCTACAACGGGAATTTGTAGGCGCTTTGCTTCTCGAATGGCAATGGCTTCGTGCCTTGCATCCACGATGACCAAAATATCTGGACGGTGGGTTAAATTACGAATACCTTCGAAACTACGCTGCATGCGAACCATTTCACGACGTATAACGGCACCTTCTTTTTTGGGTAATTTATTAAGTTCGCCCGATTCTTCCATTTGCAAAAAACGTTGGTATTTGGCCAAACTCGTTTTGATCGTCTCAAAATTAGTTAAACATCCCCCCAACCAACGATTTGCACAGAAAGGCATTTCGACGGACTGAGCAACTTCGCGAACAATTTCTTGCGCCTGTTTTTTGGTCCCAACGAACAAAATATGGGCTCCTTTTTTTACGCACTCCGTTAAAAACTTTGCAGCCGTTTCCATGCAAGCACGCGTACGTTCCAGATCAATGATCGAAATGCTGTGCAAATGCTTGTATAAATAAGTCTTAAATTTTGGATTCCAGCGCTTCTTTTGGTGTCCAAAATGCACACCCGCTTCAATCATGTTTGCGTAGTCTAATTCTATCATATTATTTGCTCCGTATTCTAATGAGAACCTTGGATATAGGGGTTAAAGGTTAATAATTTTTAATGCTATTTCACACACAAAGACAATTTTTTGTCTTTTGCAAGCAAATCTTCATCGTTTATTGACTTCACCTATTTACACCAATGAGTTTTCAACTGGGTTTATGCATAATTTTGTAGAATGCATCTAAACTTTTGCAGCCAATAAATTTCTCGCCTCACTTGTAAATGACTGAAATTACAGACATCGCATTAGGGATATTTCTTTAAGCCTCCTAGGAAGCGGAATGTTTGATGATATCATCAACGAAAGCATGGAAGTGGCACCAAGTTGAAATACCTTTGACAAAGGTGATCCAGAGGTGACCATTTTTGGCATCCATGGAGATGATGCGGGT
>JAISBA010000024.1 GCA_031266455.1 Puniceicoccales bacterium | reverse complement strand
GGGTCTTGGGTCTTGGGTCTTGGGTCTTGGGTCTTGGGTCTTGGGTCTTGGGTCTTGGGTCTTGGGTCTTGGGTCTTGGGTCTTGGGTCTTGGGTCTTGGGTCTTGGGTCTTCACAGTTAAGTTATTGTATCCTTCCTTCCCTACCTCCGTCAAGGGTTTTATAAGGATTTTTGGAGGTTTTTAGGTCGTTTAATT
Organism: Puniceicoccales bacterium; assembly: GCA_031266455.1. Classification (GTDB taxonomy): domain Bacteria; phylum Verrucomicrobiota; class Verrucomicrobiia; order Opitutales; family UBA9783; genus CABUVL01. The sequence continues at coordinate 9,699 of JAISBA010000024.1, read as the reverse complement.
CGACGGCCAGAGTATTTTGTTTATCTTAGGGGAAGGCTGAGTTCAGAAGCCAAGATTGGCAGTGGTAAAATTGTTTGTTTCAAGCTCAGACTGGTAAGCATGGTTTATGCAGTTCTTTTTAGATATACGTACTCGTACCTAACTTTTCGGAGGACTTTCCAAAGCTTATTACGAACTATAAACTAACCTGTATTAGAAGTTGGACAATAGGACGCGTCATCTGTCGCGGCAGTAGCAGTCTCATTTATGTAGCCTACACGCTCTCTTCAGCGAAATACTAGCATTGCAAGTATGTTTTGCTTTATTATACCACCTTCAGTCAAGCTCACGGATTAGGACTGGGGCCTCTTTTTGAAAGACTCTATTTAGAAAGTACACCGCAATAGAGATTGAGCGTTTTACTTTATTTTCGTATAATTCATATCTAGGGTGCAAAAAACTTAAGTCTTTAAATCAAAGTTTCATAAATGCCTTGAAGGATTCTTTACTTGGAAATAAAAGCTTTTTCATCTCTATTGTTTACATTGGAAGTTTGCATTATTTTTGTCGTCCGATGATAGCTTGAGGGAATAATAATGTTTGTGGGGAAAGTATGCGACTTAAGGGCTTGACTTGAATACCTCTTATCCATTGAGTAAAAGGCTAAGTTGCCCGGTGGTGTAATGGTAGCACAAATGGTTTTGGTCCATTTTGTCGAGGTTCGAATCCTTGCCGGGCAGCCAGTGAGGGGTTTTTCATTTTTTAGGCAGTAGGTACAGATAACATGCAAGCATTTAATGTTCAGCATATTAGGGAAAATTTTCCGGCACTTTCTTTCTGTAATGCAAAAGGACAAAGGATTGTTTACTTGGATAATTCTGCCACAACCCAAAAACCATATTGCGTCATAGATGCACTCATTGATTTTTATCAGCGCATGAATGCCAACGTGCATCGTAGTTTTTACGAATGGGGCAATCGTGCAACGGAAGCTTACGAGCATACGCGTACGTCTTTGTCAAAATTTATTGGGGCCCAATATCCCGAAGAAGTAATATTTACGCGTGGCGCCACCGAATCCATTAACTGTTTAGCAGACATTGTCGGCCAACGTTACTTTCAACAAGGCGACGAAGTTTTGGTTTCAGAATTGGAACATCATTCAAATTTGATCCCATGGCAAATGCAGCAGAAAAAATGTGGCATTCAAGTTAAAGGTTGGCCCGTTGACGCAGAAGGGAATCTAGAGGTAAGCACGTTACAAGCATTACTGACGCCTCGCACTAAATTGTTGGCCGTTACACAAGTTTCCAATGTCCTTGGCACAACTCCTGATCTGAAAAATATCATTGCCTGCGCTCACGCAAATGGAACTCTCGTCTTGGTCGATGGAGCTCAAGCGTTGGCCCACTTAAAAATTAATGTCCAAGACATGGATTGTGACTTTTACGTGGGCTCAAGTCACAAGATGTATGGCCCCATGGGCGTTGGATTTTTTTACGGCAAGAGAAAATGGTTAGAAACATTACCGCCTTACCATGGCGGAGGAACGATGATGGAATCCGTATTTATGGACTCTTTTACCGCAGCAGGTATTCCCAAACGTTTTGAAGCTGGAACACCTCCGGTGGCCGACGTCATTGGATTTGGAAAAGCCATAGCCTATTTGCAGCAATTCAACTGGCAAAGTTTAATGCAATACGAAGAATCCGTAATTGTCTACGCAGAACGCATGCTATGCGCAATACCACGTGTTAGGCTCATCGGTCATCCCAAAACAAAAACGGCCATTGTTTCATTTCTGGTCGATAAAATACATCCTCACGATGTGGCCACCATCGTCAACGATCAAAATATCGCCCTAAGAGCCGGGCACCACTGTTGCCAACCTTTAATGCACCGATTGGGATGCAAAGGAGGGGTTGTGAGAGTTTCTTTGGGGATATACAATACCTTTGAGGACATCGATCGACTCGCTGAAGCCATCGACGTCGCCTTAACCGTGTTTAAATCATGAGCTTACAGGATATTTATCAGGAAATTTTATTGGCTCACAATGAAAATCCTAATCACTTTGAATTCATGTTAGATGCCACGCATCAAGCTTATGGCAACAATCCTTTGTGCGGCGATGAAGTCACCGTTTTTGTAAAAATAGAGAACGATGTCGTCAAAGCGGTAAGTTTTATGGGCGAAGGATGCGCCATTTGCAAGGCCTCAAGTTCGCTTATGACAAGTACACTTTGCGAATTAAGCCTTCCTAAGGCCATAGATAAAACACAGCAGTTTATTCAACTACTGAGCGATACCTCTACCCAAATTCCCGACGATCTTGGAGAATTGGAAGCTTTACTGGGTGTACGTAAATTTCCTGCTCGTTTAAAATGCGCAACCCTCGCTTGGCATGCTTTCTTAAAAGCCATTACCGATGAACATAGATAATTTTTACTTCTGGGTCATTGAAAAGGAAATTATCACATAAAATTGAAGTAAAAACAAAATTTCAGACAATATTGACACGTTCATAAAGTCTTCTTCCTGGAATTCCTTTATCAATGCGCCTACGAGTGAATCCTGTTAACAGCTTACCCCAGATGGTGCCGAGCAGCATTGGCAGTATCGTGTCCAGCGTTTGCAATCACATCTCCAATCCTCTGAAGCATATTGACTAAAGCGTCTCCAACATCACCTGGATTTTCGGCACGGTCCAACGCTTCACCAGCTCGATGGAGTATATTTCCAACATTTTCCCTAACACTTTCCGGTGTTGATTTTTGCCTAAAGAGTGCTTTAATTTCCCGCCCTAGGCTTTTAGCTGCAGATTTTACTTCATCGAAAGTACCATGCGCTATTTTATTGCAAAGTAGCTTAAAACTCCTACCAACCGCACTCCATTGGGTCGCACTAAAAAGATTAAGATTTTTGACTTTTGCTGCAAATGCAGCAAAACCGCTTTTGAATTCCTGGCCCATTTGGTTTATTTCTGAAGATGCTGCTGCCGCCGTCCTTTGAGTAGAAGAACGAGCTGCAGCTATGTTAGGTCCAGAGGGAGCCGATTGAGCACTCGTTACAGGATGTTTATTTTGTCCAGTACAACCATCATTACTAGGGGAAGTGGGGGGTTCTGTATTTAACTCAGGGTCAGGGTGGTCAAATGGATTACCACAACTAAGATCATAACACATAATATACTGTAACACAGCATGTAATGTGCCAATAAATTTTAGGCACATCTAAATTACAACTTTTTTTGCCATGAAAACTTTAAATATGTCTTTTAAATGTCAAGGGATTGGATGCAAAGTTCCATCCTTGGATTTTACATGCATGCAATACTTCCCAGACTTATGCATGATGGTTAACCTCGTATTCGATTTAAAACTTGTGTAGGCTTTAGGATTTCCACAAGCGTCCAGCGGAACCAGAACCCCTTTTTTTACATACGATTCCAAACTTACATTTTTGAGTCTTACCTTCCATAAATCCACTTTTTGTAATAAGGTACACAAATGATGCCGCAAGGAAAGATTGAAGCGTTGTTTCTGCTGTTGTAAATGTTGCACGGCTTGCGCAATTCGACGCTGAATGTGAAAGCGTTCAAGTTGGGGGGAACAGAGCATAAGTTGATGATTTTTTTGATTAAAGTATTGGAGAAAACTCTGCCGCAACCGTCTTTGTAAGTTTTTAATAAAAGTATGCTCTTGTTGAATTTTATTATGGGGAGCGATCCTCGATAAGCATTGCGTTGCGAGAAGAAACTTTTGCTTGAACGTACAAAACTGGACGTGCGCATACGATTTGAATCGATGTGCAAGGGCGTCCGTTTTTTGAATGCACCGCACGTATTCATTCGCGATTTTTTCGGCAGCTGCCGTAGGAGTTTCAACACGAAGGTCCGCAACGAAATCGCACAACGTATGATCAATTTCATGCCCGATTCCCGAGATGATCGGCTTCTTGTAGTTAGCGATGGTTCTCACAAGAGTTTCATCGTTGAAACACCACAAATCTTCGAGACTTCCGCCGCCACGCACCAGGGCAATAAGATCAATGGACCGTATTTTTTCCGCCGCTCCTAAGGCTTTGATGAGTGTGCGTACCGCACGATCTCCCTGTACGAGTGATGGGAAAAGTGTTACGTGTCCTTTCCACTGTTTACGGCGAAGGATGCTCATAAAATCTTTAAAGGCAGCCCCTTCTTTCGATGTGATAAGACCGATATGCTGCGGTGAAGTGGGTAAAGTCTTTTTTCTACTTTTATCAAAAAGCCCCTCGGAAGCTAACGCCTGCTTAAGTGTTTCCAAACGTTGTTGCCAGTAGCCATCCCCTACTTCGCGTACGCTGCGGCCTATAATTTGATAACGTCCTGTTTTCACATAGACGTCAATACGTCCGTCGACGATGAGTGTTTTCCCTTCTTTAAACTGTATTTTTAGGGCATCCGTTTTAAAAAATACAACCGCAATTTGACTCCATCGATCCTTAAGGGTAAAATAGGTAATGCCATTGGATTGCCTTAAATTAGAAACTTCGCCGCATACCGCAACGTAAGGGAAAGCATCCGTAAGGAGTTGTTGAATGCAGAGTGAAAGCTCTTGAACGGATAAAACGTCTTTAATGAGAGGTTTCAACATGCGACCGCTTTTGCCGTTGAAAATATTTATGAAGGCGATGGGTTCCCCAAGATATAAAACAGAGCAGCAGGATGGCTTTTATACCCAAGCTTCCACGAATCCAATCGTTTCCTCCGCATACGAATCCGTAAGCCCACAGAAATTGGACTATCCATGAAATACTCAAATAATGCCAAAAATTAATGCCATCAACGGTGGATAAAATGTAATTCTGCACCATGTAGGGCAATCCTGGTATCAATTGAATGATAAGTACCCATCGGATGCTACCCAAAGAACTATAGGTACGCACTTCCGGCATATTAAAACGTTTAAATAGAAGGCGAAAAAGCATCTTGTTTAAACAGTATCTGTAGAAAAAATAGGACAACACAAGGCCCAGTCCGATGCCCAAGAGGCTAAATGTGAGTCCCCAACGAATTCCCCAGGCACTCCCTGCTAAAATAAAGAAAGGTGTCATTGGAAAACCCAATACCGGCAGGATAACCATTGCCAAAAAAGCATAAAACGCATGGGAAGCAAAATGCGCATGACAGAATTTAAGAAAATAAATAAGGCGTTCCTGAATAGGATAATGCGTCCACAAATATACAAGTATAATTATTTGTAGTGTAAATATGCATAAAAAAAAGCTTACAAATCCAATGGTACTCCACGAAAAAAAGGAAGTGTTTTCGTTGTAAGGTTTTGTTTTCACCGATGATAAATTTTACAAAGACCACGTGCGCTTCCGATGTCTTGTGGACTTGGAACGCTTCCGACGCTTATGCTTATTCATTTTTAGAATACGTTTTTTCTTTAAGTTTCCCATAGTAAAAGCTTTTTAGAAGACCGTTTTTAGTTAAAAAAGTAAAGCTTATTGTACCAAAAGTTTTAAAACACTTTTTACATTTAAGGCTTAAACTCCTGATTGATGGATGATTTTTCCTTTAATTTTTGCTGCAATTGCTCCATGGTTCCAAAATGCACCACATAGGTTTGGCAGAACCAATCGTGCAAACCACGTCGGAGCGAATTAAGGCACATAAAACAAAGATTTAAGCACATGAGAAAAGGCCAAGCGGTGAAGATAAAAAACGTTTGAATCCCAGATCTTAAAATAAAATCCCATTTACTGGGAATTTTTAATGAAGATAATTTCAAAACACGCAAATTGAACATTTGCTTTCCAAGGCTACCTCCCTGAAAGTACAGCGCGTTGATTACGTAATAGAGCCATGTTACCAAAAATAGAATTCGGTCAACATTGACGAGTGTATCGACAAGTAACGCATCGCGACTGATCTGTTGTACGAATTCTGAAAAATTACCCGCCTGAATTTGACTTAAGTAGGTCTCAATGAGAAAGCGTAGCTGCATAAGTGCATCCGGATGATAAATGGGTAACCACAATTTACCAATGATGAAAACGTTTAGAAAGAATATGAGCGTTAAGTCGCATAGGGTTGCTAAAATTCTAAACCCAATTTTTGCCGGCGGCAATAAAACGGACAATAACAGGGTCATGCGGCAAAATTATTTTGAAGTTTAAACGCTTTCAATGTATTACGCATCAATAGAGCAACCGTCAATGGGCCCACGCCACCCGGAACCGGAGTAATAGCTTGAACGATCGGCGAAACGGCCTCAAAATTGGCATCCCCTTGAAGAAAGTAACCGCGGGAGGAACCATCGGAGACACGCGTAATTCCGACGTCAATGAGAATGGTTTCAGGCCTGACAAAATTAGAATCAAAGTAGCCTGGTTTTCCGCAAGCCAGCACTAAAATGTCAGCCTGCCGCGTAAGCTGAGGTAGGTTTTTGGAATGCGAATGACAGAGCGTCACCGTTGCATTACCCCATGGGGAATCTTTTGTAAGTAAGGCTGCCAACGGCTTTCCCACAATGAGACTTCGATTGACAATGACCACATGCTTGCCCGCAGGCGAAATATTATAGAATTTAAGTAGCTCCACAATACCCGCCGGCGTACATGGGGTAAATCCACTTTTTCCCTGCAGGAGTCGACCTAGATTTTCCGTCCCGAACCCATCTACATCCTTATTGGAGGTAATGGCATTGCAAACGTTTACGAAATCCATGGCTTTAGGCAAAGGAGATTGTACCAAGATACCATCAACCGAAGTATCGAGGTTAAGATTCTTAATTTCCTCAACAAGCTGGTCTTCGTTGATTTGGGATGAGTCAAAAACTTTTAGAACACTTTTAATACCGACAGAATGGGCCACTTTTTCTTTCTGAGCCACATAGGAAACGGAAGCCCCATTATTACCGACACGTAAAAAGGCAACACAGGGGGCACGTAAAAAATGCATGCATTGCAACTCGTTTTTTATTTCATTCAAAATAATATCGGCAACAACACGGCCCTGAAGTAATTTACAGGAATGAGACATTTATTTTTATTCACTTTCACACATATCATCGACAACGATAAGCAAATAAGGGTCTTTGTTAATATACTTGGGAACCCCTCGAACAATAACATTCTTTTGCAGAAACAAGTCGGCAATTTTTGGGGCGCGTACATTTTCCTTAAATTCTAGGAAGGCGATGCGTTTGCCCTTTTCATAGAGAGTATAGTTCCATTTTGAAAAAATGGCAAGAAAAGCATTCATCTTTTCCAATCGTCCTTCAAAAACGCGACTTATGCGCTGTTCTGGCGCTGGATTAGGTGTTTTGAGCGAAGGATTCAAAGCCGCCGTTGAAAAAGTACTTTGGACGAGTAGCAGAAACAGTAAACAAACATTTTTTAACCGCATGCTGTATATCATCGTTATTTTGTTCCAAAAATCAAATTAATTTCGCGAGAAGATAAACGTCTACTTTGTCCAGGGGTCAGTTGTTTATCCAAAATTAGATGGCCTACCTTCCACCTTTTTAGCCTTAAAACATTGTAATTGAATGCTGCCAATAGACGGCGGATTTCTCTTTTTTTCCCCTGGGAGAGCGTTACATCTATCTTTCTTGAATTCACCACTTTGACCTCTTGACAAAACAAATACTCTCCCTGGCATTGCAAGCCTTGCTTTAAACTTGGAATCAAGGATAGATCAAAAGGTAGATTGACGTGTACACGGTAAGTTTTTTCGATGCCCGAAGAAGGATGCACCACTTTATTTGCAAAAGCTCCGTCGTTGGTTAAGAGAAGTAATCCTTCGCTTTCCTTGTCCAGACGACCTACGAATATCCATTTACGTTTTAAAGACTTTGGAATAAAGTCGTTTAACGTGCGCAGCGTAAAAGGATCTTTGTGCGTGCACGCAATACCTCTAGGCTTGTAAAACATCCACACTTCGGGAGCGCGTTGTGCATTTAAAATTTTTGGGCTTAATTTTTTACTGCCTACGGTAACCACATCGCGTTCGCCATCTATCTTGCATCCTATCTGAGCTACGACTCCATTAACGGACACTTCGCCTTGAACGACCCATTCTTCCGCACGTCGACGAGAAACCCCATAAATGCGTGCAAGTACTTTTTGCAGGCGTTCTTCCATATTTATTTTTACAATGCACGCTATTTTAGACCTGCTTGCAATGTTATTGTTCGCCAAAAGACTAAAAACATTCCTATTCCACCTGAGCCGTTCGAAGTTAATCCCAAACATAACAAAATACAGGCAGATGGTGGGATGAAAAATACCTACGATGCAACCGTTTGAAAAATACGGCATAAGTCATACCGCATTGATTCAAGTGAAACGATGTGATGGGAAGCATCATCTAAAGATTTATTCCATAAAGATAAGATGCGAATAATCTTTTCCAGCTCAAGATGTTTCGTTTCAGATAGCGTGATCGATGACATCCTGAGCGGGAATGCAGAAATAATAGAAAGTTCTATTGTCTACGGAAGCGAATACGAGCCACAGATATCCATTTTTTACATCCATGAAAATGATACGGGAGCAGTTTGTTAGATTACCAAAACTGTTACCGTCTTGGTCCACGAATTCCCGTTTGGTTAGGAGGTGGATGTTACCACTAGAATCGAATTTGTAACGCGCCGTTCCTAAGATTAAATGTGTCTTCCTTCCTGGATAGCAGTAGGCGTAAATAATGTGATTATTGTATACAACAAACATGTGAGTATTTTTGTACAAAGTGGTAGCTGACGTTTCGGATCCGTTTGTTGCTAGTACCGTTATGGGGAAGACAGCAATGCAATTATCGGCTGTTATAGGGATAGGGTTACTCCAAGTAAGATTCTCGGGCCACGCATAAAGGACTAGCGCAGGATAGGCCGTATTCCAACTGATGGACGATGCATTCCATTGACCTCCGCTGCCACTAAAGCTCGATGACCGACCTATGCCCAACTGCAATACAATCGTTCGTCCCGAATATTGAATTACGTTCAAATCAGTATGGTAAGCACACCCACGCGTACCATGATTATCAAACTCACCCATGTAGGGCACAACGGCAAAATGTGTTGTATCTCCCGTGGCTGGATTCGCCGTAAGCACAGAAGGACTATAGGCAAATCCCGTTGAAAAATAGTATTTATCTCCGACCTTAGTGATACGCGGTTCTATACAATGTCTGTAGTGCTCCTTTCCGTCTCCGTAAGAACATACGTAGGTGACCAGGGCTCCACCCTGGTCAGTGACAACATGATAATTTAATTTTGTATTGTTGGCGTTACCTGAACCGGTTTTATGTAACCAATAAGCGTAGATTTTAGCAGTTCCAATGTCGTAAATGGCCGTAAAGACATTCTTATTGTAGGTTACCGTTTCAAAATCTCCAAAACCATTAGCTGCTGAATTACCCAAACCGTTTTCGAGCCTAGAAGTCACGACACTAAGATCCGATTTTTTGATTTTTAAGAATAAAAACCCTTCCACATCCGCACCCGAAGAAGTATTCCACCAACGCGAAGGTAAAACGTATACAATAGCATGTACGTAATCGGTAGTGCCATTGGCTTCCTGTGCCATACACGGTGCCAATGCAACCCAAGCTATTTTTGAAAAATTAGCATCCTCGTTGAATGAATTCATACGATTCGATGGCCAAGAATACTGACCTCGCCCAAGTCCGTCTTCAATGTAAACAGCGGTTCGACGTTTATCTCCAGT
>JAISBA010000023.1 GCA_031266455.1 Puniceicoccales bacterium | reverse complement strand
GGGTCTTGGGTCTTGGGTCTTGGGTCTTGGGTCTTGGGTCTTGGGTCTTGGGTCTTGGGTCTTGGGTCTTGGGTCTTGGGTCTTGGGTCTTGGGTCTTGGGTCTTGGGTCTTCACAGTTGAGTTATTGTATCCTTCCTGCCTTACCTCTGTCAAGGGGTTTTCTTGGTTTTTCGGAGGGGTTTGGAGGTTTTTAGGTTGTTTAATCCAGTGGCTCAGGTATATGCTGGGGTAAGACTGGATTCATAGACCTTAGATTAGTAAGTAATAAAACCGCTTATTGCATGCTTGGAGTAAGGAACAATGGAAAGGTTTATGTAGTTCCGCCTATCGAATTGCCTGAAGGATGGGAATTTAAAGCATACGTGATTCATAGAGATATTCTCTTGGGTTTTGTATTGAAAAGAAGATAAAGTTATAAAAACTCAATAAGATGCATACCAGCGAAATACGCTGCAGTCTTTAGGGTCCAATGTTGGCAAAGGTCACGTAATGATTGTCCAGATTCAGATAATTCCTTGAGTCTTATGGACATAAAGTCTAAATTTACATGCAAGGTTCTATTTCAATTACATTTATTTACCTTAACGATGCTCGGGATTGCTCACGATTGTTTAGCATTTTAGGATTTTGATATCACAGGTACACGCTGTTAAAAACGCATAAAATTTTTTTGCCAGGCGATGACTTTTTTATGTAAATGTCAAAGCTGTGAAAATACTCATTACAGGAGGATCTGGCTTTTTAGGGCGGCATCTTATTCGAGTGCTGCAAGCCAAAGGCCTACACAATTTATGCAGTTTGAGTCGAAGTCCTTGCGAAGATTTGGCGGCAAAGGGTGTTGAATTATTTTATGGTGATTTAAGTCAATTCAGTGCTGTTGCTGCCGCCGTTCAAGGTTGCAATGTTGTATTTCACACCGCTGCCAAGGCTGGTATTTGGGGCAACTACAAGAGTTATTACCAAACCAACGTTATCGGAACGATCAATATCTTGAAAGCCTGTCAACAATGGGGTGTGCAAAAACTTATTTACACGAGTACGCCAAGCGTTATTTTTAACGGAGAAAATTTGTCCAATGTGAACGAGAGCATGCCCTACGGTCGATGTGGGTTGTGCGCCTACGCGGCAACCAAACGTATTGCCGAGCAAGCCGTTTTAGAGGCTAACGGCCAACAGGGTCTTGCGACGGTTGCATTACGACCTCACCTCATGTGGGGACCTGGCGATAATCATCTTATCCCTGCGCTCTTGAAATTAGCCCAAAGGGGCTTACTGTTTCAAGTGGGTGACGGCAAGAACTGGGTTGATTTATCCTACGTAGAAAACATTGCGGAAGCGCATTATTTGGCCATGGAAGCTTTGGGGCAGGGATTCATAGAAGGTAAGGCGTATTTTCTATCCCAAGATGACCCTGTACGTCTGTGGGAATGGATTAACCAGCTCCTTATAAGACTTAACGTGCGCTGCGTACACAAAAGGATCCCCTATAAAGTTGCTTACTTTATGGGAGGTATCTTTGAAATCCTCTACAAAATTTTATGCATTACCCCACAACCTCCCATGACTCGATTTCTTGCAAAAGAATTGTCCAAAGACCACTATTTTGATATCTCGGCGGCAAAAATGGACTTACAATACTTACCTAAAATATCCAACGAAGAAGGGGTAGAACGTTTGATTATTTGGTTAAAAAATCAAAAAATGTGCTAAAAATTGTTACCCTCTAGCGTCTATATCAAACACTGCCAACATTATCTTGCACGTCTTTTCTAAAACAGTGTGGCACAAATTTTCTTAAAAAAATAGTTGCAAGCTCATAACGTTATTTTTTAGTCTCTGTATATCAAATATGTCTGATAAGGCAATATTGGAAATAGCATTGCAAGGGGTGGGTGCGTCGAATGGTATTGTATACGGATCTGCGTTGGTATTTATAAAAACTGAGTTAGAAGTTCCGTATTATCTCATAGAATCGAATCAAATTCAATCTGAAATACAAGCGTTTCGAAACGCCATTGATAAAACACGGCAGCAAATTTTAAATGTTCAGGCAGAAATAACCCAAAAACTTGGCGCAGAAGAAGCGGATATTTTCGATGCTCATTTACTGTTGCTCGAAGACAAATCCATTTTTAACACCACGATTGACCTCTTGCAAAGTCAGGGCTGCAACATAGCTTACTGTTTCAGTTCATCGGTAGAGAAAGTTATAAAACAATTGAGCACCATTGAAGATACACGCCTCAAAGAAAGATGTTTGGATCTTAAGGATGTTGCACAACGTGTTTTGCATAATTTATTGGGACATAATTTTTCTAATCTAGCTGCCTCACTCACAGAACCGTGTATCTTGGTGACCAACAGATTGGATCCATCCGACACAACAGCTTTTGCGGGTAAAAAAATTCAAGCACTCATCTTGGAAACGGGGGGTAAAACTTGCCATACGGCCATTATGGCTCGTTCTTTTGGCATCCCAACCATTGTAAATTTACCTGGGATTTGCCAAAAAATAAAAAACGACGATAGTCTATTATTGGATGGAGATGAAGGGAAAGTCTTTATCCATCCAGCGCATTGTACTTTAACCCACTATGGACAGTTACAGAGGCAACGAGAACATTTACAATGGGTGATGCAACAGCCCGTTGCAGGTCCTGTGCAAACAAAAGATGGAACGCAAATAGAGCTTTGGTTAACGTGCGACGACCCCATGACCGCAAATCAGTTAGAAAAACTCAAATTTAAAGGTATTGGCCTAGTTCGTACCGAAAATTTTTTCCTGCAAAGAAATGCATTGCTTTCAGAAAACGAACAGTTTGAAATTTACAAGGAAATTACGCAAAAAGCTTCACCTTATCCTGTCACTATCAGAACCATCGACATCGGTGGAGATAAAATTCCGAAGCAAATAGATTATTTCAATAAAGAAAACAACCCATTTTTAGGACTTAGAGCCATTCGATTTTGTTTAGAAAATAGAGAACTTTTTCTGCAACAATTGCGTGCTCTACTAAAAGCAAGTGCCTTTGGTCCACTTCAAATTCTCTATCCCATGATCACAAGTTTACAAGAACTTGTTGAATCCAATGCTCTTCTCGACCAATGCAAGTTGGAATTGGAACAAACTAATGTTCCATTCAACCATAAATTAAAAATAGGCGCCATGATTGAGACGCCAAGTGCTGCACTCACTGTCGATCTACTGGCGCCACACTGCGATTTTTTGAGTATCGGCATTAACGATTTAACCCAATATACTTTGGCGGTAGATCGTACCAATGAACAAGTTGCTCATCTGTACGAAGTCATGCATCCTTCAATTTTGCGACTCCTTATTCAAATTGTTCAAGCTGGTCAGCAAGCGAATAAGGCGGTTCATTTGTGCGGAGAAATGGCCAGCGATCCCACCTATGTTGCATTTGGCATAAGTTTAGGGCTGCGCTCATTTTGCATACACAGAGACAAGCTTGCAGAAATACGATACCTTATTCAACAATGCAGCATTCAAAATTTACAAAAGCTATTTTTCCAATGTGCGCATTTACAAAACGCATCGCAAGTGTTTGCCTTATTTAAGAATTTTTACCTAAGTAAATTGAACGAAACCCTATAATTGCAGTCTAATTTAAAAAAGTGCTTGACTTTTTATTGCGAATATTGGTTAATGTTAAGTGCTTCTTATAAAAGGAGCAAAAAACCTAAAGATAAGAAATAAAATGAACAAGAAATTATTCAAAATCGCATTAAGTGCCTTGGCAATCGAAGCCGGAAGTTTGTTTGCAGCGGATGTTGCTTCTTCCTTTAATCCCTATGTGGCCGTTAAAGGTGGATTTGTAAAACCTGGAAACAGAGACGAGGTCAAATATAAAAATGGTTGCACGGGTGCCATAGAATTCGGTGTTTCCTACGACGCATGGCGTTTGGGATTAGAAATCTCTTACCGTCAGGCTAAAATTAAGGAAAGCAAGAATGCATTGGTGGATGGTAACAAGGATAAGTTCAATGCCTTGGCAGGTATGGTCAACGTCTACTACGACTATGCCTTGACCGAAGAAGTTGCCTTATACGTTGGAGCTGGTTTGGGCGTAGCAAAATTCTCTGCTCATGATAAAACTGCCAAAGTAGATACCTCTAAAACGGTGTTTGCCTGGCAAATTGCAGCCGGTTTGGGATATGATATCAACGAAAACTGGACTGTTGAAGCAGGATACAAATTGTTTAACACAGCTAAGGTAAAATCTAATTCCAATAGTGTAAAAACGCCATTCTGTCATTCGCTTGAAGCAGGATTACGTTATAACTTCTAATATCGGTTGTTAAGCACAACAAAATTGGCTTGCCGTAAGGCAGGCCTTTTTTTTGTATCTTACTTTTCGATATACATTTCTACCAAGCGATTCTCTCAATGAGATTACGTACGAACTCACGCATAAATTTAAAGGAGACAAACTCAAAATACACTATTACATCTTTTGCACATGCAAACTCAAATGCTCCAAATCTTTCACAGATAAAATATGCCAGATTAAATTACCTTCTGGATCCGTTACGATGTTGTTGCAACGACTTAATTCTTGACGGAAATAAGCCACTCTAGCTTCCGATAGTTCGGACAAAAATACTTGCTTGGACAACATGCAAGCGACGTCGTTGATCCAAGTGAGCCGATCTTGCAATTTCCCATAATTGTCCAATTCAAGCAATAGGTTTTCAACAAACAAATTTGCTCTATTTACGTCGATACACTGCGGTAGTGCGTCCAATAAAAATTGATTTTCATTCAAATGCCTGAGAGAACAAATTTTTTGCTCGTTTAAAAACCCTAAATTACGCTTTAATGATACGGATTGCAAAGGAGATAACGTAAACGTATGCGGCAATAAAAGGTTCTGTAAATACAGTGTTCGTTGTTGTAACTGAGACAACGATTTTTCGAAGCAGATACGCGCACATGCGGCTTTACAGTCAAAAAAAAGTAAATAAGTTTTGTTTTCATACAATGCATAGCGTTTTTGCCAGACGCTCAAAAATGTAAGATGTGCTAGGGTAGGCTCTTGGACGATATTTTGTTGAATTGTTTCACCCTTCCATAATTCTTTGATATCATCTTGGTCGGTCGTGGTTTCCATCTCGTAATGATGCACTCCATTGTCCCGCTGTAAACCGTCTTCAACGCTTTGAATAGGATTGCTCTCCTTCGCGTTTTCCGTTGCTTCTTTTTCATTGCATACCCATTGGGAGGGCAGACATACCCCCAAAGGCTTATCCATGGTAGCTACTGCCCATTGCGCCGCTTTCTCCTGCGGCATTGCAGGTACATTTCCCATAGTTTTTACGTGTGTCTGCAATGCCGTCGATAAGGCTTCAAATACGTATTGTCGTAAAATTTGTTCGTTTTTAAATCGTACTTCTCGTTTTGACGGATGCACGTTAATGTCCACATCTGTTTCCGGCAGACGAATAAATAGAAAAACTGCAGGATAGGTTTTGGGAGGTAAATACGTTCGATAGCATTCGCGAATAATGCCCAACAAGCATAGACTTGCAATGGGTCTCTTGTTTAAAAAGATGTACACCTCTTGAGTCCCTGCATAGCCATAGCCCGGAGGGCAAATTAATCCCGAAATGGAGACTGCATTTTTATCAAACTTAAGGGGGATCCAATGCTTGCACGAACGACGGGGCCAAATTTCATCGACCCGCTCCTCCAGAGAGACGCAAGTTGGGGACGAAAAAATTTGTCGAAAATCTTCGGTGAGTGTAAAATGTACATTCGGGTAAGCTAGGGCGTATAATCGAACGCTATTGACGATATGAGCACTCTCCGTAGACTCCGATTTCAAAAACTTGCGTCGAACCGGTATGTTAAAAAATAATTGTTCCACCGTAAAAGTACTTCCTCGCGTACGCGTGCAAAGATTTTTTGAACGTACTTCTCCGCCCATCAATTCTATTTCTGTCCCCACGAGATGATCGTTATCGCAGGTCCACAAAGTTGTTTTTGAAATACTGGCAATCGAAGGCAAAGCTTCCCCTCTAAAACCAAAAGAATGCAACGCGTATAAATCCTCCAATCGTTTTAATTTACTGGTTGCGTGTCGTGTAAAGCACAAATGCGCATCCTGCTCGTCCATCCCCCTGCCATCATCACTCACGCAAATGTACGAACTCCCTCCCTTACGAAATTGAATATCAATCGTTTTTGCATCGGCATCTAAACTGTTTTCCAACAACTCTTTCACCACGTTTGCAGGTCTTTCAATCACTTCTCCTGCCGCAATTTGATTTGCAACTTGCTCTGGCAACACATGAATATTCATTGCCCCCTTTTAATAAATATTTTTTCCCGTGACAATGTTTTATGGATTTATTCGATCGCTAAAGCTTAAAATAGGAGAACAGGTTGTGCTTCAGCCGCTAAACTTATCGTAAGTACACTAAAAATTGTCCACAAAAGCGTTGTGGAAATATGAGAATCCAACTAAAAACAAAGCCTATGAAAAAGTTCTACCGCCATTGGGGCGTTTTGAGTGCGTTGCTGGTTAGCATTTTTGTAGTCATCGGCTTACGCATGCTGAACTTAGAAGATTCCATCTTTACACACCAATGCATGAGATTGTGTGAGCTTACGGGGAAACTGTTCATGAATGCACTCAAAATGCTGGTCGTTCCACTCATAACTTCCTCCCTGATTTGTGGTATTATGAACTTTAGTTCTCAGTCAGAATTTCGGCGATTGGGACTCAAAACTTTTCTATTTTATTTCCTCACATGTACCGTGGCTGTCATCCTGGGACTAGGGGTTACGAATGTATTAAAACCGGGGATTATGCACCCGGATTTGGCTGCAAAAATCTTGGGACAAGCCAACGTCTTCCCAAGCGATTTTGTGAATATCAATCAAATTGAAACGGCTAAATTTTCAAACTTTGTTCTGCGACTGCTTCCACAAAACATTTTATCGGCGGCAACGGACAATACGCAAATTTTGGGGATTATTGTTTTCAGTTTGTTATTTGGATTTTTCATCGGACGTCTACCCGACGATTTGAGGAAAGTTCAATGGAAATTATGGGAAGGGATACAACAAATCATACGAAATATCACACGCATCGTTATAGCATTCGCCCCCATAGGCGTCTTCGGTCTCGTCACACCCATCTTCCTAAATACCGGCATTGAACTTATCAAACCGTTATTATGGTTCGTTGCAACCGTCCTTTGCGGCTTTGCACTTTATTATTTTGTATTTTTATTTCTGTTGTTGAAATTCGTTGGAAAGATAAATCCCTGGGCTCACTACAAAGCCATGATGCCGGTCACCTTAATGGCTTTTTCAACAGCTTCCTCCGCAGCTGCCCTTCCATTTGCACTCGAACGTGTGGAAAATGTTGCCAAAGTTTCTCAAAAAACGGCAAGATTTACGCTTCCATTGGGCATTACCATCAACATGAGCGGCACCGCTTTGTACGAATGCGTTGTTGTTTTGTTCATCGCGCAGTTATACCAAGTCACGCGGGGGATTCAATTCGATATATTTGCTCAGCTCACCGTAGTCCTTATGTCGCTTCTGACTTCCGTAGGCGTAGCGGGCATCCCTGCCTCCGGACTCATTGCCATCACGATGATTTTAAGTTCCGTTGGGCTTCCTGTGGAATCCGTTAGCGTCATTTGGGTCGTTGAACGCCTTTTGGATATGCTTCGAACGGCCATTAATGTTTTTAACGATACTTGTGGGACCATCATTATTGCACGCAGTGAAGGAGAACGCACAGCTTACCCCGAATGTTAGATATTTATTGCAGTCCAAATTGCAATCATTCGTCGGGTATTTAAACTTAGAAAAAGGACTTTCTAAAAATACGTTGCAATCCTACACTTACGATTTACAACAGTTCATAAAAGCTTTGCCCGAAACAATCTGCAGTTTTAACCAAATTGACAAGAGGGTCATCGATGATTGGCTGGCAGATTTGTTACACTTAAAAGCAAGTTCACGGGCCAGAAAAATTACAAGTGTTCGTCAATTTTTCGAATACCTTATCAAAATGCATGCCCTAGAGAAAAATCCTCTGCAACACATAGTGAATCCCCTGCTAAAACGCTTGTTGCCGGACACATTATCCGTGGATGAAATTGAAACTTTGCAAGGAAGTATGGCGTTGTCACATCCGCAGGGGTTACGCGATCGAGCCATGATTTCTGTCATGTATGCGTGTGGACTACGCGTATCCGAGTTGTGCAATTTGGTCCTGCAAAATTTATTTTTGGATGAAAATTTTATTAAAGTTTACGGAAAAGGAAGCAAAGAACGGTTGGTGCCCATAGGGACCGTCGCAAAAACGCATTTGCAACAGTATCTCGTTTACGGACGCCCCAAGTTGCAGAAATCAAAAGCAAATAATGCTGTTTTCATTAGCCAAAACGGACGCCCCCTATCGCGCAAAACATTTTGGCTACATTTGAAGCGGTATGCCAAAAACACAAAATGCGCAAAAAATGTAAAGCCTCATCTGCTTCGCCACTCTTTCGCAACGCATCTCCTTATTCACGGAGCCGACTTGCGCAGTATTCAAAC
This sequence comes from Puniceicoccales bacterium, assembly GCA_031266455.1. Taxonomy (GTDB): domain Bacteria; phylum Verrucomicrobiota; class Verrucomicrobiia; order Opitutales; family UBA9783; genus CABUVL01. Next base: position 3,928 of record JAISBA010000023.1, on the reverse strand, counting down.
CATGTTAGGCCACAGCGATATCGCCACCACGCAACTGTACACGCAATTAAATCCCACTCACTTGCAGGAAGCCTACAAAAAATATCACCCAAGAGCTTTTGCAGATGCTCTCCAACAAAAAAACGAACCGTCCAAAAAGGCCACCGATACGCAATCGGGCAAAGTTTAATAAAGCGGATACATTGACTTTTGCAGACGCTTCCAACAGCCCATTTGCTCCTAAAGTGATTTGCAACTTATCCTATTTTACACGCATAAAATTTTTTAACAAAATGGCAAAAGTAGTTTACATTCAAGCATAAGGCTTCTTGACAGGTTGTACTTGAAAGAAGCTAGCGCCCATAACGAAAGCCCTTGCTCCGCAAGAAAAGCCTTGGGCGGCTGTTTTTGAATTAATACCGCCGTCCATGCAAAGCGTTATATCCGGGTATCGCATTTTCAGCATTTCCACCTTGGGCAGGACGGAAGCAATAAATGTCTGACCGCTAAAGCCCGGATGTACGCTCATGATAAGAATGCGATCAATAGATCCCTCTTCGAGGTAAGGGCATAAAACGTCCATACTTGTTTCAGGATTGATTGCCAATCCGGTTAAACAAGTAGCATCCCTCAATCGTTTTAATGAACGGGTTACAATTCTTTTGCTCAGTTCCGCATGTAATGTCATTCTACCGGCTCCAGCTTCTAGAAATTGATCGATGAAGGCATCCGGTCGCGCGAGCATTAAATGGACATCCAAAAACAATGCGGGGTAAGTTTTGTGCACATTTTCTGCAATCTGAGGCCCAAAACTAATGTTGGGAACAAAATGACCATCCATAATGTCGAGATGAATTTGTTTGATCCCCGATAGAACTACTTTCTCAACAGCGTTACGCAAGTCCAATGGATCTGCCGCTAAAATTGAAGGTAACCATTCAACTGCAGAGGATTTAAGCATCTATGTTCTCGATCAACAACACGATCTTTTTGGCAACTTCGCGAGTTAACTGTGGCAGGCGTTGATACTCAATACATTGGGCGTAGTCATTGGCAGAAATACTTAAGGAATAACTTACGGATTGATCTCTAAAGAGATAACGACCTTTCTTTGTGTCTTTTAATGAACACACGACCGTCAAGTTCAACGAAAGCGTTTTTGCGGTATCGGGATCCGATTCATAAACGGCTCCAATGGACCGCCCATATTGAACAATCGTCATTTCCAAAACTACGTCCGCCTCATCCTTCCCCAGCAATTTTAGATAACCATTGCGTAAGATTTCTTCGCGCACCTGACGCGTCAATGTACTCTGAGCCTGCGACACAAAGGCTTTGTTGATCGCTGGCGCTACGTAAATTGTCTTAAACGAAGCGTCCTTAACCGGAAAACCCAAATGATAACGTGAACATCCCGCCATGGACAGTAGAATGCCCATAAAACCCCAAGCGCAAACATGCTTGAAATACAAGAAAACTATCTTCATTAACTTTTCACTTGCCATCTTCTTAAAAACTTGTACTTTGTTAATCAAGGACGTGCAATAAAAAAGATTGGATAAAAAGTTGGGGTAAAAGATGGAAGTCGGACTCAATAAATTGGAAGGTATTATGATTTTAACGCTTAAGGGTCGTTCTGATGCTTCGAATACGTCAAAAATGGAAGCTATTTGCGAAAAACTGATCGCCGCTCAAGAAAGGAATATTTTAATTGATTGTACGCAACTCGAATACATTAGTAGCGCCGGGTTACGCATTCTGCTCAAAATGGCGAAGCAAGTCAAAAAAGATTTTGGAAAGATCGCCGTTGCCCATATGAACGAACATGTGCGGCAAATATTTCAAATTTCCGGATTCATAGAACTTTTTCCAGCTTATGATAGTGTTGTGGAAGGGCTCAATTGTTTTCATTCCAAGAAATAATTACCGAGGAATCTTCAAAAGTAAGTTTAGCAAAAGCAAACAGACTTTAGGGATAAAATGTGCATTCCGTTTCTGTCAAATAAATATAGAATAGGTTTTTACCTAGCCTAACGACCCCGTAAATATTTTTTCTTAAAGCCAAGTGCTGCCAAAGTAGTCATTAAAAAGCTGCTTTTATCGTCTGCTGAATTCTCAAGAATATTTATTTTTCAAGGCCTTTGCTTTAAAAAAATGTGCTTGCCTCAAAAGATTTTGACAAATAAAATGAAGTAATGTTATCGAACCGAACTTCCATACTGAAAAATTTAATCTAACCCCCATGAGCATCGGCGGAATCAACTGCGCAGCCAGTTGAAAGAATTACGACAGCAAGGTCTCGGAGATCATCAACTCGTATTAGATTCCGATGGCCAAATATCGGCGCAAACAACGCCATTAGAACAATTTGGTAATCGGTTTACATCCAAACCATCCTCTCCGCAACAAAAAGATGCATTTCAAAAATTGCAAGCCATGCTGGAACGGGACTATGGATCCGTTGGCAGAGATGTTCTGTCCCCACTGGTTGGAAATGAGACATCCATAACCGTCAACGAAGCCACTGAAGTGATCAAGCAAGCAAAGAATCAATTTCAAATGTGGCAAAATCAGTGTCTTTTGGATATACAATTGGTAGCCTGGAATAAATTTGCGAATAATAAGGGACAGGCATCGGCACAACGTATCCTCTCTCAAATGATGCATGCCTTACAGCCAACGCCAGAACAAGTACAATGTTTACGTGAATTAATCATGTGTGCACAAAGTTCCGAAGAAATTTGTAATTTTGCTTACATGGCAATGGCAAACCCAACCTATATTAAGGACTCTTTGACACGTATTTCAACCTTAAATCCTGGATCGCAATCACAAGAATATTCGAACCTACTGTTAAGTATTGATATTAACCGAGAGATAGCCATCAATCGAATGAATCAACTCTTAGAATTAGAGCCAAAACAAGCACAAGTTTTACGTGAATTGATTAACACAAGCAGTCCAAAGGAAATGTTTACCTTCGTCCATGCTACGGAAAACAATCCAAAGGTAGCCTATGACTTTCTTTCAAATCTTGCCACATTGTCTGAACGCTTACAATCCGAAGAACTCTTAAGTTCGTTACAAAACCTCTCCCGTAGTAATTTCGCCGAGGCGAGGCGTTGGACATCAGCCTACACTAAAATGATGGAATACGTAAAACCCAATGAAGCACAAAAACAAGTTTTATTGGAATTTATCAGACAAAAAGGTCCAAGAAATGTTTTGGATTTCGCTCAGGCTGCCACAAACAATCCCATAGGGGCCAGAGAATTTCTTTCAAAGCTTTCGAGATTAGAGTCAAACTTGCGATCAAAAGAATTTTCAAGCTTGTTTGCAGCAATGAAAAGACCTTTTGTTGAATGTACGAGCCGTTTTTCTTCACTTTTAAACGCAAATCCTATAGCTAACGCGGCAAACCAGATACGTAATGCGGTGGAATCCAACCCAGTTACCGACGGGTTTGCGCGTACAACCCAAGGCGCTGCCGAAATCGCGAAGCATTTGATTACGGCACCAGGCCAATTGGCCAACGAGGGGTTCATATTGGGATTAAAAACTATGCTTGCAGAAGGTCAAATACTTCCCAATACCAACAATGCATTCCTCGCAGAACAGTTGGATAGATTGCAGCATGCCCCAGGCTTACAGGCACAGTTAATGAATATTGGCAAAAATGGGATTTCGCCGGTTGCACATCAGGCCATACGAGAAACGCTTGGGCTTCCACCGGGTGCCCCTATTACGCCTAAAGAAGCTCAGCAGGCAGCGCTGGCTGCCCTATTGTCACCCTTAAGACAGGGGGACGTGGGCTCCTGCTTCGCCACATTCGTTGCCATCAATATACATGACACAAGACCGTCGGAAATGTTGAGAGACATGGCCTCTTTGATCGAAAAAGGGTTCATAGAAAGACAAAATGGCAACGCGCATGTTCAGATCCCTTTCA
>JAISBA010000011.1 GCA_031266455.1 Puniceicoccales bacterium | reverse complement strand
AATATTACTTCGATGGTCAGAAGTGAATTCCATGGGCGGTCATCATGCTTGTGATGGTAAAGGCCGATGGGTTGACTAATGTATTACGACGATTGACCAGTAAGGCAAGTGATCGTACGATTGTTGGTCAGTACTCTTAAAATATATATTCTAAAGAATGTTACCTTTGGGTAGTATTTTCTTTTATAGCAAAAAAGGAAATGATATGTTAAAAACCACGCACGGTGATTGTTTAGTGGAAGTCTTATAAAAAGGATATATTTGGTTAAGCAAACCTAGTGTAAAATCAGGCAGCAGAAAAGTGTATATTTGTAAAACTTTGGGAATTATTACGTGTGGAATACCTCAAACGTTCACAAAGTAAACCCTCCTACTCATCTTTTAAAAATATTGTAGAGACTTTGAAGTTTTTCATGTGTTTGAGAGGTAATCACCCGCATTTTTCTGTCAGCAATCTGAAATAACCTGTAAGCATTATCCTTTTTAGACGAACGACAACCCTGAAACCGATTCAAGAGCTTTCGAGAAGGCCAACTTTTCAAACGATCAGCAGTCATGGGAATGTTTTTTGGATAACCGCTAAAATTCTTTGGAGGTACCCAGTATTTTCGTTGAATTTGACGTGAAAAATCTACGTTCGCTCCGTAAAGGCTAGTTGCCAAACATCCTCCCAGCATTACTCCGAATAGCGATTTTAACATTAACTTACCAGCAATTGTAATTTTAAACTTAACTGCACAAAAAATGTAAAAATACCTTGTACCATACAACTGAAATAATGTCGAACGATTGGAATGTTTATGATAATTAATAGGATGATAAATCCCCAACATTCTGCAAAGCGAATCCATCTTTCGGAAAATTTAAAAAAGTATTTGCAGACGCAAAACCCATCCAACGAAGGCAGCGGTAGGCAATTAAATGTGATCAAAAAAGCGTTTAAGGTTAACATTGCATATGCGAGCGAGTGCAAAGAAGGGATAAAGGCCAAAACAAAACTGCAGGCCAAACATAGGATCAAATTTCCAAAAATTCCGGCACTGCCTGCTAACAATTCTCCCAAATCGGGTTTTTTGAAATAATGGGCATCTATCACCACAGGTTTCCCCCAACCAAATAAAAACCCTGTAGACAGTAGGATACAAATGATGGGAAAAATAATCGTCCCCATAAGATCTATGTGAACTAACGGGTTTAAAGAAACACGCCCCGCTGCACGCGGATTTGGATCTCCTAATTTATCAGCTACCCATGCGTGTGCCCATTCGTGTATCGTTAAGCTAATAAATAGGAGTAAAAAATAAAGCAAATTTTTGGCGACCAAAGCAACTTCCATACATCCTCAAAAATCATTGCCTATAATTTTAAAAAAGCCACTTAAAAATCAATCAATATGCAAATGAATCAACGAAATTATGAATTCATTTGAAAAAATCTGCCGCAAGGTTTTCGTCCCCAGGTCGCTAAAACTTGCCTGAAAATTTGTCCGTACATCGAACACGCATGAACACAATCTTTACGCAATAGGACTTGTGGTTTTAAATGGAGTCACTTTACACTACTCTGTACAAATGATCGAGATAGATGCAAAACTCATTAGGCGGCATAAAATAATTCCCCTAAGCGAAGATGCCGTAAGCGTGCATGTGGGTATTTGCCAGGAACCGTCTGTACATACCCTAAGTTTTTTAAGTTTTCTGAGCCAACGTGAGCGTAAACAAATTATTCCCACGTATATGTCTATCTCATTATTGGAAGATCAGATACAACGGTATCTCCTAGAGGGTAGCAAGCAGAACCAACCGGCAATTTTAAGTCCTTTGCAGCTACTCATGCAGGATATTATTCTAGAGTCCTATTTAAAAAAATGTTCCGATGTTCATTTTGAACCTCAAAAAAAATGCATCCTCATCCGTTTTCGATGCCAAGGGCAATTGATCCATGTGAAGCAATTAGATGTCGATTACTTGGACTCTATGGCAAGTTTCCTAAAAACAAATGCGCACCTAGACCCAACGGAACGTCGCATTCCACAAGATGGTCAACTATCTTTTTACTGTAATCGCGTACGCATTCATTGCCGCCTTTCTTGCTTACCGTCGTTGCATGGAGAGAGCTTTGTCCTCCGTTTGTTACCCGAAAGTGTACAAAAAGATTTTACGCTCAGTCAATTGGGCATCTCAAATTTTCCATTGATTCGGGGAATTTTTGATAAATCTCAAGGATTATGGTTGGTAACAGGTCTTATCGGAAGCGGGAAAACGACCACCTATTACAGTATTCTTTCCGAACTGTGTAGGCGCAACAAAAGGGTTATCAGTCTAGAAAATCCCATTGAAATCCCAAATAAAAATTTTACACAAATTGAACTCCGACAAAATTTCAATTCAAAGGAGGTTTTGCGGCATCTCCTAAGGCAAAGTGCGGACGTCATAGGCATAGGAGAAATTCGTGACAGTTCTCTTTTAAATTTAGCTGTCAATGCTGCCATTACGGGACATTGCGTTCTGGCAACTTTGCACGCCAGTCATTTGTCAATTGCCAGCAAACGGCTTGCAAACTTAGGTTATCCGCAGGAAACGCAAGGTAGTTTTTTGGAGGGTATTCTTTTTCAGCGTCTGGTACCAATTCCCTGTCCGCATTGCGTTCCCAATACCCATTGTGAATGGTGTAACGGAACGCGTGTTCTCGAACGCAAAGCGCAGTTTGAATTTGTGTAAAATTAAAAATTTTTGAAAAAAATGTTGACACACTTTTGATTCTGCTTTTAAAGAAATAAATGTAAGTTTGTACTTATATTTTGCCGCATGACGGATAGAGAGCAACCCTTACGATGACACAAAACTTGGTATCCGTCGGCGGTAAGTTTATTTTTAGGGTTGTTTTACTGTTTTCTTTTGGGGTGACGTATTTTTGTAATACGAGCCCAAGCTTTTTCGATGAAAATAATGAGTAAGTTATTTGCGGTTACGTTACCTGAGGTTGTTAGCGGATCAATTAACATATAGCATGCGGTAATTAAAGCCAACATTTCTTCGTTGAAGCCCAAATAAGTTTGTAAAATAGGTAACGAAATCATGATGCTTCCACCGGGAATGCCGGCGCCGGCAAATTTGTTCAGTACAAAACAACATCCAAAGCCGACGAAAGTTAATACACTTGGCATGGGGCACGAAAAACTGTTCAAAATAATCATGGCCAAGACGGGGATACAAATGGTGTCTCCCACCATATGAAAATTGAGGGAAATAGGCATAACCGCATTGGCCAAGGTAGGATTTTTTGTATTTTTAGCGGCAGCTTCAATGGAGAAAGGCAAAGCGGCGGCGCTTGACATGGTTGTTGCGCCCGTCATGATGGCCGGGAAAATGTTTTTAAAGAGGGTCAATGGAGGTAATTTTGAACATCTTTGGGCCAGCATAAACCAAATGCACAGGTAGAAAAATAAAAAGCCAACCATAAGCAGGCAAGACTTTGCGTTCGTTTGCACAAAATATGTCAGCTGTCCTTCCAGGAGCAATTTCAGTACAAATCCCATGAGGAAAAGTGGGAGTGTAGGAATAAACCCCTTCAGCATCAATTGCATGATCGTGCGGTGTAGTGCTCGGAGGCATGTCTGCGTTTTAGCTAAATGAAACAATGTGCTGCAGATGCCTATGCCGATACCTCCCACCAAAGCCCATGTGGTTGACAAAAGCGAAGGTAGCTTCAGGTAAAAAATGGGCGTTATCGTTTGTTCTGGATCCACGATTGGGATGGTCTGTCCAACCGCGGCCGTCCATGGAATTAAGTAGCAGCCTACCCATCCGGAGAACATTAAATTCAAAAAATTTGAAAAGACGATAATGCCCATGAGCGTAAGGACAAACCGTAAGCCGTTATCCTTTAAGGAAGAAAATGCGGTAGCGGTTCCGCTGAAAATTAGAAATGGGATAAAGAACAGCAGTAAATTTTTAAGCGTGACGCTTAGGGTGAGTGCAAAGCGTACGAAAGGCATGGGTAAAATGGGGTATGCGGCAGTGCAAAACAGGAGGACACCGCCAATCCAAACGATGGGTTCTTTAAATAATTTTTTTGCTTTTATTTTCATGAAACGTAACAACAAAGGAAATACAACAAAGTATTTGCTTGTTTTTGACAAGTTCATTTACGGGAGTTTTGAAACGATAAAATGCTTGCAATATTTCCAAAGATATTTTGATTGGGGAATGGGGGAATTCAACCGAAAGGAACGCGAATTCCATTGCACGTAAGATTATCCTGAGACTATTAGAAAAGGGAATTCCGGCTGCAGAATGGCTGTTAGGCCTTTTTTAAGGGAAACAAAAGTTTTGCGACGATTACCCACGTTGACACAACAGAGGCATAATCTTTACTGCTTAACGTCTTTTTCAGTTGAAATAAGCTCCCCCACTTGGAGGATGAGTAAAATCTGGATCTGAATTTTGTAGGGCTGCAAAAAATTGTGAAAATACACGTGGAGCCGGCTATCAGACTTGAACTGATGACCGTCCGCTTACAAGGCGGGTGCTCTACCACTGAGCTAAGCCGGCATTGGTACCCGACCAGGGACTCGAACCCTGAACCAATTGATTAAGAGTCAACTGCTCTACCGATTGAGCTAGCCGGGCAATCTGAATCCTACTGTGCGAAACGTCTCGTAAAAAAGCAAGTTTTTACGCAAGTTTTTCGTTAAGGTATAAATGCTTAACAGCAAGTGACATTTTCTTTGACTACGAAAGGAAACTTTTGTAGAATTGTGTTTTATTATGGGCGTTTCTAAGAGTACAAGTATGAGTAACTTTCCGACAGTGGCGACACAACAGCCTACATCGACAATACTTAGAAGTACAAGTATATCTGATGTGCGTATAAATCCAGAGCCCGCCACCGATGTGAGTACTGCAGCCCAAAGGTCTAGTGCAAGAGCTAGTCTTGGCGCTCAGCAGGGTGATCAACCACCCCGAACGGTAACACTAGGTAAAGCCGGTCTACTACGACAACATCTTCAGAATATAGGAAATCAAAATGAACTGGCTCAAGTCGACCAAGCAATACAAACGTACTGCGACCAAGCTGCTCAATGTCCAACAGCTTTTAAACCAGATGGACAATTTCAAGGCTTTGTAAACGGATATGTCGGAGGTGCAAAAGAGGCTGACGCTAAGTTCGCTATAAATAAGGCTTATAGGGATTACAAAGCTTGCGGTTTAGCTGCAGCATCCGCACAAGAAATCCAGCAAGGCATTAACAAGTTTACAAAAGGGATAACAGATTATCTGAACAATAAGTTTACATCTCACTCCCTTAATCCGTTAACTGCTAACAAAAATGATTTAACCCGTGACAACTTAAATTCGGTTAAAGACTCATTTAACCTGTATCTTTATGGAGCTCTAGAAGCTTACCCAGGCTTATTTACTGAAGAAGAAAAAAAAGCTCTGCAAACTCATATTGTTGGTGGGTCTCTTGATTTGATCGCAGACATTAACAGGACAGCTGACCCCAAAATAACGGTGGCACAGGCTGGTGAGCTAATTAAAGAAAACTTGGATAAGATTCTCTATCAGCAATTTAGAGATCAGCAGATGATTACGGGTAGCGATCACGGCATTCACCACATTGTAATGGGGAACATCAAGAATTCTCTGGCTGTTTTGGATCAATGTACGGAGGTTACATCGCGAGAAAAATTGATGGTACTGCAAACGATGGTGGACCACGATTTAGGTTACACGACGTACGCGGCGCAGGCAGATTTTGGTGCCGCCAAAGATCACCCACTCGCCAGCCGAGCCTACGTGGAGAGCAATATCAATTCAATCTTCACGGATGATGAAAAAGAATTCATACGAAGTTCCATCTTAACTCATTCCTATCCATCGGATCTTGGTAAACCTCTAGACTTTACCAAAAACAAAGCTCAAAGTCTCAGAAATGTTGTGGCCGTCGTGGATGCCATGGGCACCACCCAGGATACAAAACTCCCCAGCGTCTTCAGACAGCCAGCAATACAAGCACAGCTGTTTGCATTAGGTATTGAAAAACTGAGATCTGATGTAACTCTTGAGCCAACAAAAAAACAATTGGAAAGTCTACCTAAACCCCCGGGTGGGTCTCAAATGCAACAAAAGCAAAGAGCCGTATTGGAAAATAACATAAATACGGAAAATATGAGATTACAGCAACGCGCAAATGAATGTAAGACTGCGATGGTAGCAATCCTTGATGGGGACCAGAATATGTCCGACTTGCTCAAAGCACGCTACAAGCAGGCCATTGCAGTGGACTTCGACACCTTCAGTGCAGCCAATATCATGCCGCAATTTGCGGGTACACTTCAGGAAGCTAAAGCGGTTCCTCAAAAACCGGTAGGGTCGGGCCAATACAAAATAGCCATAACGATGGAAGTTTCTTTAGCGGAAAAATTTGCCCAAAGTATTGCCGGACGAGTGGATCCGTCCGTCCGAGATAGATTCAAAGCCTTTAACAAGATGGCTGAGGATATTACTAAAGGAATGAAAGATTCTTCAAATAAGGAAATAAAGTCGTCTTTAGGAGAGGCAATTGATCAAGCACTTTACATTGATGGCGACCCCCAAAAACCAAAAGAGACATGCGAAGTATCTACAAATTTAGTTAATTTTACATTTACGCGGGCTCCAAATGATACTAATGAATTGCAAAAAGTTAAACCTCATCAAACTAAAAGTTCGACATAAACTTCTGTTAACTTAAGAATGAAACGCATATGGCAATTAATGTAGATATGGTAGGTGGTGAATTATCACCTGTAGCGCACGTACGTGTGCAGAAAGATATTTTTCAAATGGAGATAGCAAACAGATGTGCGGAACTGGGTGGGCAAGCGTCCATTACCAGCATTCGCGAGGGAATTCGAACGTACGTAGGTTTGGCACTGAAAGATCCAGCTTTGGCTGCCCAACTGATCTGCGACGGCCATTTCCTCGGCTTTGTGAACGGTTTCGTGGGCGATAAGCACGGCGAAGAAGCGGTGTATGCCCTAAAGGAAGCTCTGACAGCCTATCAAGGTTGCGGCTTAGGGGATTACGTTGTCCAGGAACTAAAAAACGAGCTCGACCGGTTTACTCTAGAAAATTTTGGCAAACCATCTGCTGATTTGACCGTCGACGAAACCTTGAATAAAAGTAACACAATAAACTGTCCTTTCTATGGACCCTGGGGGCCAACATTTGAGCCCTATCGCGATTGTTTTCTGGGAATTGGATCGGATGCGCCCGAAGGCTTGTTAAAGGAAAACCTAATCAAAATTATTTGGCTGGCGGGAGAGGCTGAAAAGAGTTTAATGGGAGAAGTTTGGAGCTTTTACCGAATTCATGAAGATGTAAAATTTATTCTGGAGGTTCTTGGCATGATACCGGAGGTAACCCCCAAACAAAAACTCATGGCCGTGCAGGTATTGACCGATCTTTATGTGGGGAATGCCTTGGAAGCCGCCCAAGGCAGCCTCGAGGCACTGCAAGATGGGCCCCTGGCCAGTTGCTGCTTTGTTCAAGGGTATGCGAATCCTTACTTTCCCGAAGAGGAAAGGCAGTGGATTGCGGATACCATCCTACGGTGCAAGTATCTCGATCCCAAAGTACTACGAATATCTTTAGACTTTTCGAATGAGGCGCACAGCTTGGAGTCAGTCTCGTCAATAATAGCCATTGTGAATACCCTAAGATCGCTTTCAGAAGAAAATCGGTGGGTTCAGCAAACTAGCTTCATCAATGTTGGATTGAAGCATTTACCTGACGATTATTATCTGTGTCACGCTATGATGCGCGAGATTCTCAAGGTTCAAAATCCATCTCTAGAATGGTGGTTTACTTTCACGAAGGATCAATGTCGTAAATTTCATTTTAATTTCACCAAAGAAACTTATTTAGGAAAAACAAAGGCCAAAGAAAAGAATCAGTATTGTGGGTTTTTTCGTTCAGGTGGCCTAAACGATAGGTATCCCAAAGGTGTAGCGAACATGCTGAAGTTTTTAGACGCAGCGGCGACGAGTAATGTGCCTACATCTTTTCCCAATATTCCCATCATCGGAGCAAACCTTTCAAAATTACAATTGGTTAAAACATCTGATAATTCACACGAATACCGCATGCGAATGGAAATGAGCGTATATAAAGCAAATACTTACTTTACAGGCATAGGACTCTTTGTTGAGGCTCCTTACATGTTTTCCAATGAAACTTACGCTACGGGAACTTTGAATTGGGTCAGAAATTACAACTGGCTCATGCATCAGTTGTGGCCCAGTGGCATGCAGGAAATTCCAGCGAAAAAATGGATTTTTTTTGACAAAGAAAACAAGCAATATGTAGAAAAAGAAGTAGGATTCTCGTACGAAAGCAAACAATGGGATTATTTGAGTACAGACATTGAACTCTACGGTAAATCTGTACATCTTAGAAAGTTAACTTCAGATTCAAATGCACCTGACATTACGTTTATACCTTCAGAAGAGGGCTATCCCTTACGATACGCTTTCAACCAAATGGGGGGACGATATAACGTGAACATCGAGAGTCATTAATCCATTTTTTTCATAGTTCCTTGCAAAAAAACTCACCTAAAGTGAGTTTTTTTGTTGATATCCATCCGCTTGACAATGAAAACATTCTAATTTAGGGGTGCTAAAATATAGAAGCGTCACGGCGTGCGGCTTAATCGAACTCATTGAGCATTTTGTTGGCGTACGAAACGAGTTCATCCGCCGGTAATTTAGGCAAAGCATCGCAGTAGGTGGCCCGAACGGTAATTTTCGAAAAAGGTTTTGGAATTTGAAAACGGTCCCAAGAATGTAACCGCCATGCATTGGACGCTTTAAAGGATAAAAAAATAACCGGCAATTGCGCTTCGGCAGCGAATTTTAAGGACCCTGCCTTGCATTGATGATAGGGCCCCCTAGGTCCATCGGGGGTTACAATGATGTCGCAAACGCTTTGATTGCAGATCCATTTCAATTCCCTCAACGCATTCCCTCCTCTCCAGCTGCTGGATCCACGAATCGCCTTGACGCCAAAGAAAGACATCAATGCCTCCAGCCACGCCCCATCCCGACTTGCACTGATGAGCCCATAGAGCGTCCGACCTCTGCGATATGGGATCAATTTGGGAGCCGCAAACAACCGATTGTGCCAAAAATAAAATACGCAAGACGCCTGCAAATTCATTCGCATAATACGTTCGTCTGCTTCCGTCATTTTCAAACGCAATGTGCTATACCATATTCTTAGACCCAAATGTATAAACCATAAAAAAATCTTTTGAAAAATGTTTAAATGGTGGATTTTCCTACCGATAACCATGATTTAACAATTGTTCATTTAACAACATATGTCTTCCACCCATTGAAGCCCACAATAACATTTTTTCAATTTATGATATCTTTGCAACGCTATTCAATTTACAAAACAAAAAATATGCAGGGTTTATTGGGAAGCAGAAAAAAGATCCTGAACCAACCAACAAGGCTTTTAGCCCTTAGTAATACCGATTTGCCCAAGTCGTATTGCTATTAAGATCCGTCGAGCCCGGGCATTCGGGGAAAAGGCAACACGTGCGATTATCACGACTCATGATGTATCTGCTTCTAATCACAGGTTGGACCTTAAGGTAACATCTATTCCAAGCAACAGTACCCAGCCTAATACCTATAAGAGATATCCCAACGTGAAGCGCTTGGTGCCTTCATTGTTAAGTTATTGTAGGCTTTCCTCTCTACCTCTTCAAGGGTTTTTAGGGATTTTCGGAGGTTTTTAGAGCGTCGCAAATGCAGCGACTAGAGTAAATGAATCTTAAGGGAAGACTGTTTGTTATAGATCAAAGTTGATAGTGATAAAACCGTTTGTTGCAGACCAAAAATGGCAATGGCAAGAGGAATGTATCCTCTTGGGTATACGTACTCATATCTGACTTCTTGGCCCTCGAAGCTTATAGACTGTAGATTAACCTGTACCGGAAGTTGAATGGTAGAACGCGTCACTTGTCGTGTCAATGGCAGTTGTTTGTCTGTGATGCGCTCCAGTCACGTTACACCCTACGTCGGATATCTCTCATGAGGTAAATGCATTCTCCAAAGATGCCATAGGGCCTAACGTAGGGCTGTTGCCTAAAATCATGAAATTTAAGTATAAAGCATTCTGGGTTCCCGGAGTCATAATTAAGTTTTCATCGGGCTCGCGATTGAGAAAGTGGGGAAACGAAGCCGCGATCCGACTTATCTTTTACAAAAAATTCTAAAAACTGGCGCCCCTTAGAAGTTTTCGGCAATGCAATCCGCAAAGCTTCCTGCGCCTTACGTTGAAACGCTAGATTATCATGACCGAACACGTAACGATAGCACGCCTTTACATCCGTCACCTCTTCCGTTGAAAAACCACGCCGCCGTAGCCCAATTACGTTTAGATTTTTTAGTTGATTTCTTTCCAGCGCCGTTACAAATGGCGGTACGTGCATGGTAATAACTGCATTACCCGACACAAGGGCACTTTCTCCTAGAGTTACAAACTGATGCACCATGGAGCCTCCGCTTAAAAAAACAAAATCCTCCACCTGGACGCACCCTGCCAATAAAACATTATTTGCCAAGGTACAGCCATTCCCTACCCGGCAATCGTGCCCCACATGACTGTATGCCATGAGTAGGCAGTCCGAACCTATGGTAGTCATTCCATCTGCTTCCGAAGCTCTGTGGATCGTTACACCTTCTCGGATAATTGTGCGGGTATCTATGCGTACGCCACTGTTAAACACACCGTTTAAATTTTTAATTTGAGGATCTCCGCCAATGCAAGCAAAATTGTGGACGTGAACGCCGTCTTCCAGCCGGGTCCCCTTTTTCAAAATAACATGCCCATCAACAACAACGTTTTGTCCCAAAACAACGCCGGCTTCAACTTGGCAAAACGGGCCTATGGTTAGCGAATCATTTAAGCAAACTCGTGCGTCCACAATCGCTGTAGGGTGAATGAACATGCGTAGAAATCATAGATTAAGCCGTCTTCAAGACAACATAAAAACGCAAAATATGCCCTAATCCAAAAAGGTCCGCATTTTAAATAGCTCCAAGGGTCCATCGAAATATACATTGCCTTCGTAATATTTTTGCGATTCAGCAAAATTTAGACGTTGGTATTCTTTTGAACCGCATGGATGAAAAAATTTTTAAAGGAGAAGGAGTCGAAAATAGGACTTATATGTAATCCAGGTAGCGGGTTTATGAAAGAAGATTTTAAGACGACGCTTGAAAAATTTTATGCTTCTTGCGCGTTTACGGGCCCAAGCTCTGGATAAAAATATTTTTAACGCATTGTGTGATGAACGCGCGAAAGGATTAAAATTGCCATCAATGCTTACCACAACTTTCAAAATGACTTACGATACGAAGTAAAAAGCTTGTCTAGCGGGCATACTTTCCTCAGTATAAAAACATGCAAAGAGTCCTATTAAAGCTGAGTGGCGAATACCTGCAGGAAGGTGCTGAAGTATGCGCTTCTCAACACTTACAAAATATTCAAAAACAGGTTGCGCAGCTCCGTCATAACAAGTTTGAAATAGGTATTGTCGTCGGTGGAGGTAATATTTTTAGAGGTGGAAAGCATAACTTGGGCATGGATGTGGATCGGTGTTTAGCCGACCAAATAGGGATGGCTGCAACTTTGGTGAATGCGCTTGCGTTGCAAGCTTGCTTTTTAACTCAAGGATTACCCACTAAAGTTTACGGAGCGCAAGCACTGGGCAACCAGATTCCCGCATTCCAAATAGAGCATGTGCGACAGGATATTAAAACCCACGTAATTATCTTTGCAGGGGGTACGGGACATCCACTTTTTTCAACGGATACCGCAGCTGCGTTACGTGCCAGCGAAATACAAGCAGACCTCCTCCTCAAAGCCACCAAAGTTGACGGGGTTTACGACAAAGATCCGAAAAAATATGACGACGCCAAGCGATTTGACTCACTTACCTACCATGAAGCTTTGTCAAAACAGTATCGCGTCATGGATGCCTGCGCATTTGCGCTATGCATGGAGCAAAAGCTTCCCATTTTTATCTTTAATATTTTTGAAAAAGATGCCATCCTACGAGCCGTCAATAAACAAATCAAAGGAACCCTTATTACAGCATAAAATATGGATTTTCATCAATTAATCAAACAGGTCGATGGCCATATGCAAAAGGTTGTCGATCACACCGCACACCAATTTGGGACATTGCACACAGGCAAAGCGTCTCCCCAGATGGTGGAAGGTGTCAACGTTGAAGTTTATGGATCCAACATGAAATTACGAGATGTTGCCTCCATCACAACACCTGATGCGCGTACCATTCACGTTCAGCCTTGGGATAAAACGAATTTAAAAGCCATTGAAAAAGCTATTTTAATTGCCAATTTGGGAATTAATGCAGGTATCTTTGGTGAAGTTGTCCGTTGCCCACTTCCGGAATTGAGCAGAGAACGTCGTCAGGAATTGGTTAAAGTTGCCCACGGTATGGCGGAAGAAGGGCGCATCAACGTTCGCAATTGCCGTCGAGAAGCCATGGAAACGATTAAAGAGGCCAAAAAGCTCGGTACGTGCTCCGAAGATGACGCCAAAAAGCTCGAAAAAGAAGTGCAGAAAACAACCGACAAGTTTATTGCCAGCATCGAACAACACTTAAATGTTAAAGAGAAAGAGCTTACTTCCATTTAGACATTGGCATTGAGTTTGAACAACGCAATTGTACCATCCGTGGATTAAAAAGGATAAAATTAAAAATTAGTATGGACGAAATGGCTTTTCAATGAAGAACCTACCTATTTAAATTAATCAGGGCAAGTTCCCATAAATTTCAAAAGACAAAAAATTCACATCGAATGTCATTCATCCGTTTCTGTAGGTAAACGACGACAAAAGAAATGAGGAAAATTACTTTGGGCATATAAAACAGAAAATGGGGTATTGGCGTATTATTTGACCTAATATAACAGTTTTTAAAATAGTTACTCCCAATCCTATTCTAACCAAAGTACTCTCTGAGAGAAGTTTTTCGTGCAATATTCGCCCTACCTTCATAAATGCTTGGCATCCGATTATAGCAAAACTGCACACAACGTATTCTCGTTGACAATTCACAAAATCCTCATTTACCTAAGTGCTCATGCAGTTTGTAATTATCGGTGCCGGTGAGGTAGGGCTCTGTTTATGCAAGCATCTGTTACAAAATAACCACGAAGTTGTTATCGTTGAAAAAAATGCTCAGTTGGCAAAGTTATTGGGAGAAAATGTGGTTGCGCGTATTGTTACGGGAGATGCCACTCTATTTTCAACTTTGCAGCAAATCAATCTGCCCCAAACGGACGCCGTTTTGGCAATGACGCAAGATGATGCCGTCAATATTCTTGCCTGCACGTTGGCAAAGACATTGGGGGCTCAAAAAACCGTATGCCGTATCCATCGGGACTTGCACCAAAACACCCAAAAGTTTAATTACCAGGCGCACTTTTCCATAGACTACCTCATAGACACGCAGCACGCTTGCGCCTTTGAAATTGCAAAATACATTCGCGATCCACATCGGGTGGCCATTGAGCAGTTTTCCCGAGGAAAAATAGAAATTCAAACGCTGGAACTCAAAGAAAAATCTCCTTGGACGGGGAAAACAATCTTACAATTATCCCTCGACAACACTGTCCGCATAGGATTCATAAAACGTGACCAACAGCACTTTATTCCCACCAAAGACACCCTACTACAAGCGCACGACTTACTTACCTTGGCCGGCGATAATGTACATTTATCTCAACTAAGGACACAGGCCTGTATCCGGCAGAACATATTTACCTACATCACGCTTTTTTCCGCAAGCAAAATAACGGTATCCCTATTACAATTACTCCACAATCCCTATTACAAAGTTAAGGTTATTGAAGAGGATATTGCCCTATGTTACCAACTTGCGGAGGCTTATCCGAACATATCCGTCATTCACGGAAGTGCCACGCAGTTATCGCTTTTACAGGAAGAGCAAACGCACGCATCCGATTACTTTGTAGCCTGCAGTTCCAATGATGAAAAAAATATCATTGCGTGTTTACAGGCTCAAAAAGCAGGCTCGAAGAAAACTTTATTGTGGGTCAATAAGGAAGATTATGACGCCGTTTGCGATACCTTAAAGGATACACTCCACTTCAATCACCTCATACTCACAAAATCTTGCATTATAAAGGACCTCGAAAGTATTTTATTCCCTCAGGAAATCTCCGTTCTCGGTACCCTTGGCAACGATGAATTGGCTCCGGAGCTTATAGAAATTCATATTCCCAGTGGAACTGCAATAGAAGGTCTTACCGTAGATAACATACCTTGGCCCGAACACACCTTGTTGCTTGTTCTAAAGCATCGATTCCACACCAAAGTCCCGGGAGCTAAAGATTGCCTGATTGGAGGCGATTGCGTTGTGGCTGTCGTACAAAAAAAACACCACGATGCTATCATTCGTCTATTGACCCAAAAAACGAGCCTATGAAGGTAACGCCCCTTGTCATTCCATTGGCCATTAATTTTCTCTTGCTGGGGTTATGGTTCTTCGTCTGCGCCTATTCGGGATTTTTCTTTTATCGGGAACCTTTGCTTCCGTGGATACCTGCAATCCTCATCCCTCTTTTGCTAAGCCTTATTCTTTATTTTTGTAAGGGGAAGCAAAAAAGAACTTACATCTCGCAGCGAGAAATTTTGCTTACAACGGGTATATCTTGGTTGTCGGCGGGCATCATTGGCGGCTTACCTTACTGGATTCTCTTGCACTGCAAATTCAGCATAGGTTTGTTCGAATCCATTTCGGGACTTACAACAACGGGGGCAACGGCGCTGTTGAATTTAGAATGTTTGCCAAAAAGTTTACTTTTGTGGCGATCCGTTTCGCAGTGGCTAGGTGGATTGGGTTTTGTCGTATTTTTTGTTACTTTTTTGGGGACACACGGCAATTTTCAAAAGCGACTTTACCTGCAAGAATCGACAAGCGTTGAGGAATCCGTCAGTTTATTTCACATGAGAAAGAACATTGCTTACTCTTTTTTCATCTATGTCGGCTTAACTATTTTGTGCGCACTTTTTCTTTCCCAATGTAACATATCCTTGTTCGATGCCCTATGTCACGCGTTAACAACGGTGTCAACAGGTGGATTTTCAACGCATTCCGCAGGTATTCATCACTTCAACTCTCTTACAATTGAGCGCCTATTGATCATTTTTATGCTATTGGGCAGCATCAATTTTATCTTCTTAATTCAAGTTTTTACCCGACAGGGTCCAAAGTTGGTTAAAAACTCTGAATTTAGAACCTATATTGCCCTTGTCCTTACCGCAACCTTGGTGTGTGCACGCGTTCTTTATCCCAAAATTTATCCATCGCTGCCAGAGGCGGTTCGACATGCCTTGTTTCAAGTCGTCTCCATAGGTACCACCACCGGGTTTCATTCCGTCAATTTTTCCACTTGGCCCAACATCACGGTTCTCATTCTACTGATGCTTATGTTCATCGGCGGATGTACGGGCTCTACGGCCGGTGGATTTAAGGTCTTTCGACTGGTAGCTCTCTGCAAAATTTTACTCGCTCACCTGGAGAAAATGTTTCGCAGTAACATTGTACGTATATTGAAAATAGATGGCGTGCTTTGGAATGAACGCAAGCAATTGGATTTGCTGTATTTTTTCGCACTTAACTTGCTTGTTATGCTGATTGCCGTTGTTTTTTTACAACTACTGATGCCCACCATAGATTTTCTTACCAACGTGTCTGCCGTCGTCGCAAGTTTGTCCAACATTGGCCCAGGACTCACTTCCTTAATCGGTCCCAGTGCAACATTTGTAACCTTTCCGCCGGCTGCAAAGATTTTGCTGTCCGCATTGATGCTATTGGGGCGATTGGAAATTTACGCAATTTTAGTTTTGTTAACCCCTAAATTTTGGAAACGCTTCGATTAATATTTTTGTTGCAACCGGAGATAAGGTTACGGATGCCAAATAGTTGGAGAAGCACAAGGGTCGATAGGAAGCATTCTTCCGTCGCGTCTTTGTTAAAGACGTACATTTTTATTGGAGCATCTAAAACTAGGATTGTGTTAAATGCTTGCACTTGGGTACGATTTTCACACACTCCTTACAACAAGCCTAGGGGTACCAAATGGAGAATTTTGACTTTAAAAAAACAAAGACCATTGAAAATAGTCGAGCGCACTGTGGGTTGATTAAGACCCCTCACGGCATCATCGAAACGCCCAATTTCATCTTTTGTGCGACGCAGGGAGCCATCAAGGGAGCGACCTTGGAGCACATGAGGGCAACCGGAGCACAATGCATCCTCGGCAATACCTATCACCTTTGGCTGCAGCCAGGTCCAGAGTTAATTGAAAAACATGGTGGCTTGCACCATTTTATGGGATGGGCAGGTCCCCTGCTAACCGATTCGGGTGGTTTTCAAATATTTAGCCTTGGATACGGAGGTGTCGTCGACGAAATCAAGGGTAAGCGTACTGGTAACATACGCCCAAAGTCGCTTTTAAAAGTTACGGAGGAAGGCGCTTTATTTCGTTCTTACATTGACGGTTCACGCTGCTGGTTAACTCCCGAAAAATCCATTTTGGTGCAACAAAAATTGGGTGCCGACTTCATTTTACCGCTGGACGAATGTACCCCTTTTCATATGCAACGCGAACAAACGGCGCTTTCTATGGAACGCAGCCATCGTTGGGAAATACGTAGCGTGCAGCAATTTTCTCGTACGTTCGAAGACCGCCAACGGATGTATGGCATTGTCCAAGGGGGTATTTACGAAGATTTACGTGCCGCAAGTATAGACTTTGTAAATGGCCAACCTTTCTTTGGGCAGGCCATCGGAGGTAGCTTGGGGGGTTCTAGAGAACAAATGTACGACGTCGTAAGAATGACGATGCGGCGTTTATCGCAAGATCGTCCCACACATTTGCTGGGTATTGGAGGCTTACGTGATATTCTTGTGGGGGTTGAAGCCGGCATTGATACCTTTGATTGCGTGCATCCTACGCGCATTGCGAGACACGGCTGCGCGCTCGTATCGCAACCGGAAGACGAAAAAAACCGCGAACACATCAATTTAAAAAATAAGCAATACCGCGAAGATTTAAATCCCATTGAGAACGATTGCGATTGTTACACTTGCCGGAATTTTACCCGTGCCTACATTCACCATTTGTTCAAGGCTAGAGAACATACCGGAGGCCTACTGTTAACCATCCATAACGTAAGATTTATGGTGTGCTGGATGTTGAAAATTCGCCAAGCTATTCAAAATGATACCTGGGCACACTGGGTAAAATCTTACAAAAAGTGAAACATCACTTTTTTATGAAAAAACCCTCCAATAATAAACTTTTATCTTTCGGCCTCGTTAAAAAATGAAACTCTCTCCACGTGTACTTACACATCTAAAGAATACTTTTACGCTGCAGAATGTCCAAAAAACGAGCGTCTTTATTGAAGGTACGAAAATGCCGCTAAACACTTTTCAATGCACTCTAGTTGAAATGCATTATCTAAAAATCTACGATTAGTAATGACACCCTCGTTGTTGGTAATCATTTCAAATAAAAAATGTGTCCAAGAAATAATCTTTGAATCCTGATAGTGTTCATTCAAGAATCGGGTTTCGCCTAATAGTGTTTCCTCGCCTTTAATGCCATAGACTCCTCCAAGAATAACGATTAATTCCTCTCTTTGAGTTTCTCCAGCACCCCATAACTCGAAAAAATCCTTCATTTGTGTTAGGGGGACTAGCTGCGGATACGTGGCATCTAAAAATTCATTAAATAACTTAAGATTAGTGCTTTGAATATCGGCTACTTTTTCTTGAACAGACAATGCCGAGGGGGCTAAAATATAGTCAAGCCTTAACAGCATATGCAACATTTCATGGCTTAACATAATGTAAGGAGGTAATAAACAAGGTAATACGTTCGTCCTTAAAGTAGTTTGGTCTCGATTAGCTATTGCTTGAAGCATATGTTGTATGGTAAGCACGGGACGACTCCATTGAGCTAGTTGCAAGTCGTACCATATCTCAAAAGTGATTACTCTACGTTCTTTCTCTTGGACTATCTGAGTATGCGGAGTATACAAACACCAGGAAGGTAACCCCAAAAATTTAATCTTGACGTCAATTTTTAGATTATCTCTGATCTGTTGTATTCTGTTTAAAATGATATCCCATTCACTCTTTGTCCCTGCATGTCCTAGCTGTTCTTCTATGAGAGGATATATAACATCCGTACGATCACTCTCAATTATTGCCAAAATTTCCGAGGGTATCACAGCCTTACATAAACCGGCTATTGAGAAGCAACACAAAAGACTTAAGAAGGTCTTATTCATCAGCAGTTGTCCCTTGATTCAAAACATATAATTCATCTATATAGGTAACCACTGTTTTATTGGTTATTCCGCAGTAAATGTAGCCGTGCGAGTACAGGCCTTCCACAATTGAATCGTAATGTATGTCAGGGATTAAAGGAATAGGAATGTTTTTACTGCTGAAATAGTAAAAACAAAATGCTAAATTTTCAATGCTCATAGACTCGGCCAAGGATGTATAATCTTGGCATAATTTTTTAAACAGTTCTTGAGCTTGTGGTAGATTATCGGTACAAAGTTGCTCAAAATCACGTTGGAAGTCTTTGCTGCTTTTATCAGCAAGAGGAGACACTCTAGCTATTATGTCTAATGGTAAATTTAGGCAGATGCTACTTTTCGTTTTATCTAATGTTGGACTTGCATGAAGGCAACCGGTAATGACACTCAATCCAATTGCGGTAAAAGATAACAATTTTCTATTTAATACGTGCATAAACATTTGAATAAACAAGTTTAAATAAAAAAATGATTTTTTAACAAGAAAGATTTTTTGTTTAACGTATCATATCCTTCAGAAGAAAAGTTTTGTCATTCGTTACATGGAAAGCTTGTTGTCTTAGCTGTCAAGTTTGATAAATTGGCTTACAAAACCGTCAAAGTGAGCAAATAATCTCCTTTATTGGAAAACCTTTAGAATACATCTTCAAAGAGAATCTCATTATTTTGTTGGCAAGGGTTAAAGAATTGGTAAACTCAAGAATGTAGTTTATGCTTTTAAATAAGGAGTCTGGTAATTTACTCAACTACGATACACAATTTTTTCCCTTTGAAAATAACTCTTTGGTGGGTGTTGACGAAGCTGGCCGTGGCGCTTTAGCAGGCCCTGTGGTTGCCGGTGCCGTGTGGATTAATGCAGCATTTTTAAAACAACATCGACAAGATTCCAACATTCTTTTGATACAAGATTCGAAGCAACTTTCCGCCAAGCGTAGGCAGCAAGCGTTTGAAGCGTTGAAAACTTGGCAAAAGGAAGGTGGATTACAATTTGCATTTGCCGAAGGAAGCGTTACGGAGATTGATGTAGGTAACATTGCGTACGCCATCAAATTGGCTTTTCGACGTGTCTTGGAAAAAATACAATTGTCAACCCATTTAACCCTAAACAACGCCGGCGACGATCACGTAATAAATGCACCCCAGGTGCTTATCGACGGTTACCATCTAAAAAATTTCACCTACGATCACAAAAATATCATAAAAGGGGATCAAAAAAGCTTTTGCATTGCGGCAGCATCCATTGTGGCGAAAGTTACAAGAGATCTTTTAATGGAACAGCTGAGCGCACGTTATCCACATTACCATCTAAGCATTAACAAAGGATATGGTACGCAGCAACATCGTCACGCGTTGGTGCAATACGGAGTTTCCGATATACATCGGCAGTCTTTCTTATCAAAAGTATTATCTAAGGTTACGCATCACCAAGGCGAGCTGCACCTGTAAGCGATTTACTCCAAAGTTAAAAACCGAGAATTTGGGTGATTTTTATCGCTTTTAAAAAATTTTTGATGCCCAGAATTACTATTTAAGCCGGCCACAAGTAATTGTGAATAACTTGTAAAAAACTTCCTCTTGCAATTTAGTTGAAAAATCAATTTGTTTGATTCTCATTTTATTTTTACTTCCCAGAAGGTTTGCATAATGAAAACATTCATAATAGTTAAATTGCTTGTTATCAATAAATTATTGTAGTTTTGATGGATCTCGTAGTCAAACCTAGTTCCAAGTAAAAATAAATTGGAGGACCCACACAACGTCGTTCAGAGATGTTAAAATTTTTGTGAATAAATTGTTAAATGTATGAAAAATAACCCTTCTAATACGCAGTTGTGGACAACACTCAAAACCGAACTTCAAAAACTTTTTCCCACAGATATTTTTAATACTTGGTTTCAACCCCTATCGTGCCTCGAGAATACGCTCGACAACACAATGACTTTAGAAACGAGCAACGATTTTGAAGCTATGTGGCTACAAAATAATTACAAAGAAATTTTAGAAAATAAACTCATGGCCCTCGTAGGATTTTCCGTTACCATTGAGTTCAAAAGTAAGAACAATCCCGATTATTGCGCTCCAATACCTACCGTAAACAGCCCGATGCCACGAAATATTAAAACGGCAGGACCCTCTTCACAACTTGCTTCCGGACAAGGATTAAACCCGCAAAATACGTTTGAAAATTTTGTGGTGGGTGCGGGAAGTCAATTGGCGCACGCCGCTGCTGTCGCCATTGCCAACGCTCCAGCCAAGGCTTATAATCCACTTTTCTTGTACGGAAATACGGGACTTGGAAAAACGCATTTAATGCATGCGGTGGGTCATCACATTCTGCGTCATCAGCCAAATACAAATGTTATTTACATCTCGACGGAACGCTTCACAAACGATTTTATCTATGCCATTCAAGAAAATCAATTGGCTAGATTTCGAAAAAAATATCGTAGTTCCGACGTTCTGCTCATCGATGACATTCATTTTTTATCCGGGAAAGAACGCATCCAAGAGGAATTTTTTCATACGTTTAACGAACTTTTTGAATCCCAAAAACAGATTTTTTTGTGCAGCGATAGGCCGGCTTCGGAAATTACCAAATTGGAAAACCGCCTCATCTCTAGATTTCAGTGGGGGCTCGTATGCGACATCCAACCACCCGATTTCGAAACACGCGTTGCAATTTTATCAAAAAAGGCACAATCCATGCACCTTTCCCTTGACGAATCCGTTTTAGCCTTTTTAGCCGAACGTGTGACTAAAAATGTACGCCGCATGGAGGGAGCGCTGAATCGCATTTTGGGGTACCAACGTCTATTGCATACGGATAAATTAACGATTGAGAATGTCGAAAAGATCTTGGAAGATATCTTACAAGAAGAGATGTCAGCCACCGTTACTATGGATGACATTCAAAAAAGAGTTTGCGACTTTTATCATATTTCTCTGAGCGATATGGTCAGCAAAAAGCGGCCTGCCAACATTGCATTCCCGAGGCAAGTGGCCATGTATTTGTGCCGTGTTTTGACTTCGACTTCACTGCAAGAAATCGGTGCAGCTTTCGGCGGTAGAGATCACGGAACCGTTATTCACGCTTGCAAAAGTGTGGAAAATGTTATTCAACAGGAACCTACGACCAAACGAACCATTCAATTTTTACAACAAAAACTACTGAGTAAATAATAGCCATGAATTTTACGGACGAGCAAATGACACGTATTCGCGAATGGGCTCGACAGACGCCTCATCTTAGCGATCTGCAAACCCAAATCAATGCAACCTACAATCTACATTTAACCTATATGGAAGTTCGTTTCCTGCTGGATGATTTGGGATTAGAATTGAAAAAAATTGAGTCCACCCCCGCTGCAAATATCAATGTCGCACAAGAAGGAGAGTTAATAGAGGAAGGGGGAAATGGATTTTCTTTGACCGTAGATCCCGTCACAAAGCCAGGGACTTTAATCAATGGACAGGTTGTATTTTCGGATGGTCAAAAAGCTGCCTGGCATCTGGATGAGATGGGTCGCTTGGGCCTCAAACCACAGCAGCTGGGATATCGTCCATCGCAGGAAGATTTGGTACAATTTCAAGAAGAAGTACAAAAACATTTAACACATCTCTCCCAAAGAAATACTTTGGGTCTTTGAAAAAGTACGAAATGGGTGCGTAATCGGTAGCCACTCGCAGCTAAAATGTATTATATTCTTCTTTTGGCGGTAAAAATTTGTAGACACCTGTAATATTTGGGGTATTTTTCACCTTCCTTAGCAATGTTCAAAGCGGGGACTAGAGGTACATGTATGTGATTTTTCTGGAGGTGAGGGATGGTCTCTAGGAAAAATAGTACTGAGGATAGTTTAAACCTGCCAAGAGGAAGGACCGAAGGTTTTGCTGTAAAAGGGAAAGACGGTTTAATAGAGTAGTTCGCAACTATCGAGTACCCACTGGTCGTTTGGTCCTTGCGTATAAACTTCAATGCGGTTCTCTATAAAAGCATAACAGATGTTATTACACTTATAAAGTACGTAATTATCACCAATCGCACCAATAGTTGAATCGTGTAGAGGTCCACGGCCGTTGCCGTCATACATATTTTCTCGTATGGGTTCCATAGTGGGCGTCCTGAAGCGATCTCACGCATGTAGGTACCATTCACGTTGACAACCGAACATCCATTTTCGGTCACGAAGCCTCTGGCCATGGATCTCCATAGAGGTATATACCGCTCGCCCTATGAAAAAAGATTGGGTTTTTAGTCATACGGTGGTAACCAACGACGGGAAGGTGAAAATCGCACTCGTCAAAAACTTCATTGAATGCCCCATAATGTATGGTTATGGAGATACGACCATCAGCCGTGTTCCCAGGGAAATTAAGCTCCTTGAACCACTTCGAGCTCTTATTTATAACCTTTTGTCCGGATGCCGTACAAAAGCCCCCTTATCTATTTTTATAAAAGGGAGTTCCATCAAAAAGGTGACCCAAACAAGGTCCTACCGGTAAGTCATCGTCGTTTCCGTACAGCGATACGCCATTTGTCATTCCCAGTACAAAAAGGCCGATATAGATAAACCTTTTTATTGAATGCTTCTTCATGTATTTATTATCACACTATCTCTATGGACGTCAATGAAAATTTCGTTCATTTACCGTGTCTAATCATAACGGGGAGATACCATTACGGCATTTGCATCTCTGGAGAGGTATTCCTAACAGTGGAATGTTGCCAAGAAATTATATTGCTTATTTTTCATCCAACGATGATTCCAATCTGGCAAACCAGGACACGATATTATGATAAACAACATAGGGATCCAGGGACTTCATGGACCTAGAGGTTCCTTGAACAATGCATTGGGGCGCATCGAAATAGGGCCCTCCCCATTGGGGCTGCGTCTTGGCAAATAAACCCACCGTAGGTACGCCCAGCGCGTTTGCCAAATGCATGCCGCCCGAGTCGTTGGCAATTACAAAACGCATCTGCAACAGCGTCTGCTCCAAGCTCAACAAATCGGTTTTTCCCGCCAAATTCCGCACCAAATCCCTGGGCAAGCCCGCAGCCACCTGCATGCAAATTTTGTAATCGCCCTGACTCCCTAGCAGCACACACCTCGAAGATGTATACGTTTTCAGCAAATCCCCTATGAGCCTTTGCCAATAAATTACATCCCACCGCTTCTCGGGTGTATTGGATGAACCACAAAAACATCCCATCGTAAATGAATCCTCGTTCCTTGTGTCTCCAGAGCTTGTCGTCACAATCGGAGTCCGAGAGATGGGTTCCTGAAGGCCAAAGTTCTGAAAAAACTGATACCACAGTTCCGTCTGGTGGCATTGCACAGGTAATATAGGCTTCCAGGTGTGCGTTAAAAGAGGGCGGCACATTTTCTTACATAATCCGAATCTTTGGGGTGCTCCGGCACAGAAACTTTCCAGATCGCTGCGCATCGAATTTAGAAAATTAATCCATGTTTCTGGATACTGCGACCTAAGTTGTCTAAAGGCTCTAAAATAGGCCACATATTTTCTTTGGGGCAGCATGTGTATGTAGTCTACCGGAAAGTGTCGCTGCAGCCAAGGGGCCATAAACTTTTGCGCAACCAAGTGGATAGAAAAGTCGGGGCGAGCTTTCCTCAGAGCACACAGAATGGGATAGGTCATGATGCAATCCCCTAACCAATTGGGCATACGTATCCAAACGCGTGTTTTCCGGGGCAACCGATCCCGCTTATAAAAATCCATAGTGGCCTGAAGGCAGTTACGTTTCTGGGCAATGCAGAAACGTTTCGATGGCTCGCATTGCGTTTTCCAACGCCTGTGCATCCAGAGCCAATTTTCGTAAAAAAACGCATCGTCTACCAATTCTTTCTCAAGCCACCGATTGGCTGCAAATGTGACGTCGAGAGCCCTCTTTTCACTGGCAATGGTTTCAATGCAAAATTCACCTCTGATAAATCCGGTTCTTTTTAAGTAGATGGCGACCACATCGGCGTTAAATTTTTCCACAAGACGTCCCGGCAGATCCGTTGAAGAAGCCAATTTCCCAAAAAACGTGGTTAAGACACCCGTATCTCCCGCCGATTGATCGAAAAGAATACCCACAATGCCATTGTGTTTAAGAATTCTTTCCAACGGTAGAATGCCTCTTTTGCGAGAAATAAGTTGTAGGTTAAAACGCTCGCGTGTTTGCTTTATCCAGTTTTCAAAGTATTTGTTTCGAAATGGGCGATAAATGGCACCTATTTCAACTTTTTGGGAAAAAATAGCCGGCAACCATGCGGTCGTTTCCATTAAATTTAAATGAGGAACCAATACTATGCAGGGATGCGGTTTTTTTAAAAAATGCTTCATCCAACTTTCTAAAGCTGGACTTAGGGTAATATGTTGGCCGATCTTTTGGTGCGACCAATAACTTGAAACAAGAAAAGCCCATGCGGTTTCTACCCATCGTTGGCAGTTTACCTTTGCCAAGCGCTTGCGCCAAGCTATCGTTCTTTGGGGAAAAACATGGAACAAATTGTTCAAAATAATGTTCCGTCTCGGAGGAAATAGGTAAAACAATAAATTGCCCAAAATTTTGCAAATTTTGTACTGAATTCCCTCCGGAATAATGTTTAGAATCGAAGTTAAAAGTCGAATCACTGTTTTAGCTATGTTTATGCGGTTTCACGCTATATCCATAATGTTTTGGCGTAAAAATCTTCTTCGGATACATCAATGATGCCACTTATTGTCGTCAGATTCGAATCTACGTCAAGCATTTCCTTGTTTTTCCCGCCCGTAAAAATGTTTTACACCGATTGCATTTTCGCTAATGCTAACGTGCATGGATATTCTACAAGCATTGTGTGAAAAGCATTGCGCACAAAAAGGGACGCTCTATGTCGTAGCAACTCCCATTGGCAATTTAAGCGATTTAACGTTACGGGCCATTGGTATATTGCAAACCTGCGACTGCATTGCTTGCGAAACGCCAAGCATTACACGGCAATTGCTCGCTCACTTGCAAATAAGAGATAAGAAATTATTTACATACCGCGATGCGGGTGAGAGACAGAGCGCACAACACCTGCTGCAAAAACTGCAAAGTGGACTTTCGGTTGCCCTGGTGAGTGATGCGGGAACACCCACCATCAGCGACCCTGGATTCCGCGTGCTTCGGTTATGCCATCATGAAAATATTCCCATTGTTCCAATTCCTGGGCCCAGTGCAGCGATTGCAAGTTTAAGTGTTGCCGGTTTCCCAAGCGATCGTTTCTTATTTCTAGGCTTTTTACCCCTTAAGAAGGGTCATCGGCAAAAAATTCTTGAATCCTATCGTCACGAACCGGTAACACTTATTTTATACGAATCCCCACATAGGGTATTGCGTTTATTCGAATGCTTGCAAAAAATCCTGGAGCCACAAAGAGAAATTTTCGTAGCCCGTGAGCTAACAAAACTCAATGAAACTCTGTATCGAGGGACCCTTGCTCAATTAGCTCAGACAATTTTTATAAATGCCCCCCGGGGCGAATACGTTATACTCATTTCTCCATTATTGTAAGCCAACTCTCCAAATTTGTTTAATTTTGGCCCGTTGGCTCAAATTGTATTTGGCAAATACGGGTGCCATCCGCTTGTTTTAGGATAGAAAGTTTTGCTTTCCAACGGAGAACAATTTTTTGAAGTTCTTGAAAGTGAATCCCCATGTTGTAGGACTCGCTGTCATCTATCTGGGTTTGAATGACATGATCGAGTTTAGCGGATATTAACCGATTCCCAAACGTAAGGGTGACACGTTGGTTTGCATCCTTGAACAGTTGAACGGTAAGAACGTTATTCGATTCATCCGGAAGAGCGGCAAGACATAAATTAATAAGATTTTTCAAAATTCGCTGAAATAAAAATGGATCCACGCGTAATTTGAAGGCTTGGGATGCTTCAAAAGCTATTTTTAAGCTCTTGTGTGTAAAATGTTTTTGTTCAATTGCATGCTCTATCAACAGGTTGAGATTTTCTTCATTTAGATTTTTGTAGGATACGGGATGCTGAATAGCAATAGAATCGATGATGTGTGCAGCTTCGTCTATGCTCCTTGAAAATAAGGATCGTTCTTTGTGTGTCCAGGGATTTGACGAGACTTTGTTCATGATTATCTTTTGCATTAAAATAGGAGCTGTTAGATCATGCATGATTGAACGTACCAATAAGTTTTTTTCTTCAATAAAACTGTTCTTTTTCTTTTTAAACCAGATTATAAGTAGCACGGTGATAAATCCAATCATGTACAAAAGATGGAATCCGTGCATTTGGGTTGGGATTGTAAAAGGTTGTCCAGATAGAAAACAGCCAAATGCAACCAAAATGACCATGATTACACTTAGATACAAACCGATTTTATGGGACCATCCTTCGTTTAATAAATTAATAAGTATGATGGATAATCCAAAGCTTACAAGGTGTAGACAGCCATTTTCTGCTGAAAATATTAAGTAAATCGATGTTGCAGGCAAACATAAAAATAATGCCAGACTTTTAACAATGACGAAGTATTTTTTATAAAAAGTAGGGAACTGATTGCTGAAGATGAGTAAAACGGCCACGCTCCCGTTGATGAGAGTAAAACCAGCTTTTATGAATGCAGGCGGCATTTGCATGAATAGTATTGGAAAGATTTGCACCGCCAGCAAAAAGGTTCCCAAAAGGATGTTTTGTTGCGTGTTGCAATCGGACTGGAATTGACCTTGCCGGGCTTCATTGGATAATGCTTCAAACAGACCTTCATTTTGTACGTTGGGAAAAACTTTTTGGCGTCCGTCTTTAAGGTAGAAAAATGTAAAGCATGCAAGGTGCGTAAAAAATCCAGGAAAAACACCATCTACGTTTAGAACCGGTTTTAAAAAATACTGCCACAAGATGGATGTGATGAAACCAATAATGATACATATGAAGTAATTTTGTTTGTTAACTTTTCTGTTGAATATGCAAAAATACAAAGGAATTAAAAAAGTGCTGAACCATACAATCGTATACATGACTTCAATTTCAAAAAGAATATTGTACGAGAGAGCAATCAGGGCACACAATAAACCGAGTATGTAAGTTGAATAACGGACCATACGTAATTTATGCTTTTCAGAAAGGGTTTTGAACCGTGGAAACAATAAATCGTTGCACAACACTATACTCGCTGCATTGAGGGAAGAATCGGCGGTAGACATTAAAATTGCGAGGAAACCTGCCACCACAAATCCTTTGATGCCTACAGGCATCAAA
Organism: Puniceicoccales bacterium; assembly: GCA_031266455.1. Lineage (GTDB taxonomy): Bacteria > Verrucomicrobiota > Verrucomicrobiia > Opitutales > UBA9783 > CABUVL01. The sequence continues at coordinate 29,599 of JAISBA010000011.1, read as the reverse complement.
TTTTGAACAAGCATTGGAACCGCTTGGTCGGCATGTATTAGATTGGGGTACAAAATCCTAGCCAGCACACCAATACCTATTAAAAAAAACATGAGAAAGAAATAAAAAAGGCCGGCACTTGCGAAAGCACGGATGCCTTGTCTGACCGTTCTCGTCAGTAGCAAACGTTGGATAAACATAGGGGCGAGTGTAGGTATAGAAAAGATAAAAAGTAAGGGTAAATAGCGTCTCAATCCTTCTGGCGTAACACGCCAACACTCGGAGGGCGTTGCTTGAACAAAATGTTCAAAACCACCCAATTTTTGAATACCGACCCCTAACATAAGCGGAATGGCTACGGCTAAGACAATAAATTGTAAAATATCTGTGAAAGTAACGGCCTTGACGCCTCCTTTGCCCGTGTAAAGAAATAATATGATCGAAGATAGCAAAACGCTTTGCACGTAAGGAATAGATGTTAATTGGCTGATAACGAGACCCATACCTTCGATTTGTGCAAGCGAGGCAAGTAACATAAGGATGAAGCTGACGACTCCAATGACATACTTTCCAGGTAAGCCATAACTAATTTCAAAAATATCACCCACAGAATTACACCCATAGTATTTTTTTATTCTTGGCATAACCCAAAGAGCCATTAGTATGAATGCAATGGGCAGGCCCAGCGGAGCTAAAATGTGAACGATACCAATAGAATAAAATCTACCCACAAAACCGATCGTTGCGCTTCCGCCAATTGCCGTAGCTGCCACGGTACAGAAAACGGCAAAATCAGAGAAGTTACGGTTACCAAGTGCGTATTCTTTGAACGATTGAATACTCTGTCCGGAGGCAAATCCGATCCATAAAGTCACCCCTAAAAAAATGACTACAATAGCACTATCAATCCAATGCATGAAGGGATGCTACAGGTGGAAAATTTTTCAAGTCAAGGATTTTTATTGTTAGTAGAGGACCTAAATTTTTTGCATGAAAGTATTGTGTAATTTTAAAACCTCCGTTATACTTCATTATCATGAACAAACACATTCAACGTTTCTTGGAGGAAGATAAAGGTTATTTATTGAAACACGTTTGTAAAACGGTGGCGAAAGATAAATTACATTTACCCAATCCAAATTTTATTGATCAGATATTCATTCCGAGTGATCGTTCCAATTGCGTATTGAATAGCTTAAGTCGCCTGTGGGGGCATGGACGGTTGGCCAATACGGGATATGTTTCAATTTTGCCCGTCGATCAAGGTGTAGAACATTCTGCGGGTGCTAGTTTTGCGCCTAATCCCGACTACTTTGATCCGGAAAACATCGTACGACTGGCTCTAGAAGGTGGATGCAATGGCGTTGCTTCGACATTGGGAGTCTTATCGTGTATTTCTCGTAAATTTGCCCACAAAATTCCTCTCATTGTAAAATTGAATCACAACGAATTGTTAACTTACCCCAATACGTTTGATCAAATTTATTTTGGACAGGTGGAACAGGCCGCAGCTATGGGAGCGGTTGCCGTAGGCGCTACCATCTACTTTGGTTCCGAGGAATCCAATCGTCAAATTGAAGAAACAAGTTTAGTTTTTGAACGGGCGCACGCGTTGGGGCTGGCAACCATTTTGTGGTGCTATTTGCGTAATCCTGCATTTAAATCGGATAAAGATTATCATGAAAGTGCCGATTTAACGGGGCAGGCCAATCATCTGGGTGCAACGATTGGTGCCGACATCGTAAAACAAAAGTTGCCAACCAGTAACGGCGGCTTTAAATCTTTACCTAAATTTGGTAAAACGCACGAAAAAGTTTACACAGCATTGACCACCGATCATCCCATCGACTTGACACGTTACCAGGTGGTAAATGGCTATATGGGTCGCATCGGATTGATTAATTCGGGAGGAGCTGCGGGGAAAAATGACTTTGGAGATGCCATTGCTACCGCCATTGTCAATAAACGGGCCGGGGGTATGGGATTAATCTTGGGCCGTAAGGCATTTCAAAAACCTTTTAAAGAAGGCGTGGAATTGTTGCATACCGTCCAAGACGTCTATTTGAACGACTCCATTACCATTGCGTAAGTTGCAGGAGAGAACAAATCCACTGTTCTCTCTGAATTTTTTAAATTTCATCGCGTTTTCCTGTTTTATCAAAGTACCTGTCGTTAAAACCGTGTACGCAATATTTACGATAAGGGCTTGACAAAAGCTTTGGTTTATTAGTTTCTTTGAATAGTAGAGGAAAATAATTTTTTTGGATGAAAACAACACTCATAAACCAGACTGAAGCCATTGATCACAAATGGCATTTGATTGATGCGAAGGGAAAGATTTTAGGTCGTTTGGCCGTGCAAATTGCGAATTTGTTGAGAGGTCGCACCAAGGTTGCTTATACACCCCACACGGATACCGGAGATTTTGTCGTTGTCGTAAATGCCGAACACATACGTGTTACAGGTCGCAAGGAAACAGACAAGACTTATGCCTCCTATTCGGGCTATCAAAGCGGTTTATGCGTACGTACTTTAGCCGAGGTACGTCAAAAGAAACCCGCATTTATTTTGATGCATGCGGTGCGCGGCATGCTGCCTAAAAATAAATTGGCAGATCAAATGTTAAAAAAATTAAAAGTGTACGCCGGTGAAAATCATCCGCATACGGCCCAATCGCCCGTTTTATTCGAACGATAGAGGAAATTTTTATGACGCGGGAAAAAACTAAAGAATTTGTTGCTGTGGGACGTAGGAAAACATCCGTTGCACGTGTTCGTATTTCAAAAGGGAACGGACAATGGTTTATAAATGGCAAAGAAATGGTACGTTCTAAGTTGCCGGATAGTATGAACGCTTTACTGATAAAACCCTTACGTGCGGTGGATGCGGAAGAGAATATCGGTTTCCGTATCTATGCACGAGGCGGTGGCGAAATGGGGCAAATGCAGGCCATTGCACTCGGTTTGGCACGCGCGTTGGAAAAAATGAATCCAGAATGGCGCTCAGCGCTTAAAAAGGAAGGCTTATTGACTCGTGACCCTCGCAGTAAGGAGCGGAAGAAACCAGGACAAGTGGGAGCTCGTAAGCGGTTCCAATTCTCAAAACGTTAGTTCCTCAAGGAAGCAAGACTTTTGTACCCATTATGGTGGTTTCAACATGGGGAGTAGAGCATTGTTGAATATTATATACCAGGACTCCATGGGTACGTTGCGAAAATAAAGGGTATCTTTGTTTTTGTAAAAAACGGTCGGTCGCTTGGGATCTATTTTGCGTTACAATACCCGGATGCGTGTAAATTATACTCTTTCCATGGCTATAGTTTTTTATGAGTATTTATTTATGATTTATAAAAATACAGGCGAAAATTACGTAAAAGATGTTTTGCATGAGAATTTAAAAACTCATTTCGATATAGACAATTATTCAATCTTTTTAAAGCGTGAAATACAAAAACAAAAGGTCAAAAAAACTACCATGCTAAAATTTGAAAGTATTGTGGATGGAGATAATTTTTCGATTCCTGCAATGCTCTACGAACCAGAAAAAGCAGATCAAAATATTACATTATACTTTCACGGCGGAGGTTGGGTCAGAGGAAGCATAGAAAGCCATGATTGTTTGTGTAGAAAAATTGCAAACACTTTGAATATCAGAATACTTTCCGTAGAATATCGACTGGCACCTTGGTACAGGTTCCCAACTGCTTTGAATGATGCTTTAAGTGTTTATTGCGGATTATTTAACAATAACGATGTAACTTTTGAAAAAGTAATCATTGCCGGTGACAGTTCTGGCGGGAATTTATCCGCTTCCCTTTGCATAAAATTGCGAGAAAAAGGTTTTTCCAAACTACCGATTTCACAAATTCTTTTTTATCCGGTTTTGTCAAATGACTTTCAATCCGAGTCATTCCAAAAATTTGGCAATGAAATAAATTTAACAAAGTCGATGATGAAGTGGTTCATATACATGTATACCGGCAAAGAGTTTGATGACGAAAATATAAAAAATAATAAATTAATTTATCCGTTACTAGAAGAGGATATGTCTGTTTTCCCCAAAACATTGATTATATCAGCCAAGGAAGATATTTTATTGGACGGACAGACTTTATTTGCATCTAAGTTGAAAAAAGCAGGCATAGAAACTTATCAATACACGGTCGATAATACAAAACACGGATTTTTGACTTACGGAAACGAACATTGGAAATTTACTTCAACCGTTTTAGAGGAAATCAAAAAGTATGAACTCCTTGACTCCAGAGCTGCCAGAAAAGGAGTTGGATGAGGATTCTTCCTTTCTTGCAGGAATTCTCACAGTCTTCGCAAGCGTTTTCCTTCGTTATAAGCCTAAATTTTTCCTTGGCAATAAGATCAATAACCTCGTAGGTAAGCAGAAAATAACCTAGATTAAAGTTTATGCTGTCGGGTAACCTAAGTCAGGAAAACCGCCTTTCCTGACTTGGCTGCAAAACCGAACGTGATAGCTTCCCATCATTCGTCTCCCCAACCATTTGTCGCAACAAATTGCCCAAGTGCCTTTCTGAATGGGTTAATATGCGTGACCAACGATTTTATGCCACACTTAAAAGTCAGATTTTCAATGGCTGTCGCAAGGATAGTCTTGAAACAATGGCTCCTTTCATCAATAGGAACTTAGAAATGTAAAGCTACACCCATCCTTGCGATGCATCCGACGCGTGTCCTTTAAACTATTTTGCAAACTTAAAGGAATTTCGCCAATTTTTGAAGTACATCGACGCAACGGTTGCTGTATCCCCATTCGTTATCGTACCAGCTAACCAGTTTGAAAAATTTATCATTTAGTTCCATACCAGATCCTGCATCGAAAATGGAAGAATGTTCATCGTGTATGAAGTCACTGGAGACAACCTCATCTTCCGTGTAAGCCAAGATACCTTTTAGAGAACCCTTGGCAGCTTCCTTCATTTTTGAACAAATCTCGGCATAGGAAGTACTTTTGACCGTTTTGACCGTCAAATCAACAACGGAAACGGTAGGTGTAGGGACTCGGAAAGACATGCCGGTCAATTTACCTTTTACTGCAGGTAACACCAAGCCTACGGCCTTAGCAGCCCCTGTTGTTGAAGGTATAATATTGATGGCTGCCGTACGGCCACCTTTCCAATCTTTCTTGGAAGGACCATCTACCGTCTTTTGGGTTGCCGTGTAGCTGTGTACGGTGGTCATCAAGCCTTCTTCGATGCCAAAATTTTCCAACACAACCTTGGTAATGGGAGCCAAACAGTTCGTTGTACACGAAGCGTTTGAAACGATGTTGTCCGATTTTTTAAGTTCCCGCTCGTTAACCCCCACAACAATGGTACGCACTTTATCTCCCTTGGCGGGTGCGGTAATTAAAACTTTTTTTGCTCCCGCAGTTAAATGTCCTTGCGCTTTTTCGTCACTTGCGAATAGTCCTGTCGATTCAATGACGATGTCGACGCCCAATTTTTTCCAAGGCAATGCAGCGGGACCTTCCTTGATGGCCAAACACTGAATATTTTTTCCATTTACGATCAAAGTATCCTCGCCCTTGGATTCGACGGTTCCCTGAAATTTGCCCTGCGTGGAATCATACTTCAGTAGGTAGGCAAGATTATCGGCTCCCACCAAATCGTTAATGGCAACTACTTCGAAATCTTTTTCAAGAAGATTTTTATCGGCAATCGCGCGAAAAACTAGACGACCAATACGGCCGAACCCATTAATTCCAATCCTTGTTTTCATCTAATTCAGCATAAATGATCGTTGCAATTTTGTAAACGTTAAAATTTTTGTTTTATTTTTCAATTTTGTAAGATTCTAGATGCAAATTTTCATCGGAGAAAAATTGTAAAGTTAAATCGAACATTTTCTCGAGTTCATCAAATTCAGGTTTACACTCGCACTGCATGTAGTGCAATAAATTTGGATGCGTATAAATTTTGAAAGCCTTACGCGTTGTTTCATTTTTTATTCCCGAAATCTTACTGAAGATTTCTCGTTGGATGCGCATAGCCAAATGATGCATCGACCTTAATGTCCCTTCGCCATCACAATAGGGACAGCGAAAGTGCAGTTGGCTTAAAAAACTTTCTTTGTGTCGCTGCCTTGAAATTTGCATAATCCCCAATGCAGAAATAGGAAGAACGTTTACCTTTGCCTTATCTTGCGCAAATTCCTGCTGTAAAAACTGATGCAAAAAATGCCTATCTTTGCTGTGCTTCATGTCGATAAAATCGACGATAATAAGTCCTCCAATATTGCGTAATCGCACTTGCCTGGCAACTTCTCTGGCGGCTTCGATGTTTGCCTGAACAATAAAATGAGCAGCCTCATTGTCTATGCTGCGATGTGAGGAAGTATTGACATCGATGGAGGTGAGCGCTTCCGTTTCCTGGATGATGATTTCTCCACCCGAAGGTAAAGGTACACGACTTGAAAGCACTTGCTCTATTTGCGATTCAATATTGAAACGGTCAAAAATGGGAATAGGTTCCTTAAACAAAACAATTTTATTTTGAATGTTGGGAGCAATTTTTTTTACAATGTCTGTGATGAGGCAATGATCCTGTTCATTATCGATGAGGATGCGATCAACATCTTCCGTGAGAAAATCTCTCACGGTACGTTCAATTAAACTGGGTTCATGATACAATAAGCAGGGATTTTTCGCAGCATTGGCCTTAGATTGAATATTTTGCCAGACTTCCAATAACAATTGCAGATCACGCGTAAATTGTTTGATGGAATTACCGGAACTTGCCGTTCTAAAAATAACCCCCATGCCCATCGGTAAGGCCAATTTTTTCAAGATCTTTTTCAGGCGTTCACGCTCTTTGGCATCTTCTATTTTTCTAGAAACTCCACATTGATTGGAATAAGGGGTTAATACAAGGTAGCGACCCGCTAATGAAATGTTGGTTGTTGTACGTGGACCCTTGGTGCCAATTTGGCTTTTGGTAATCTGAATCATGATTTCGGATCCAATGGGAAACATTTGCGGAATATCCTGCAAAGCGACTTTAGGCCTATGGATATCCGTATTTCTATGAATAACTTCTACCCCTTCATCGCGGTCATTTTCGTTAAAACCCTCACCGTTGACGAGAGGTAAGATGTCCCAATAATGTAAAAATGCATTCTTATCTTGGCCAACATCAACAAACGCCGCCTTCAAGCCGGGTTCTAAATTTTGAATTTTCCCTTTGAAAACGGCTCCCACCATATGTTGAGTATTTTTGGATTCGACATCCAAATTTTCCAAAATTCCATCGCGGAGTACGGCGACCCTCTTTTCGGGAAGGACACTGTTGATAATGATTTCGGAATAGTGCTTATCTTTTTTAAAGAAATTGAGTATTTTCTGAAAAAAGCTTTGATCTTTAGCACGTACAGTGGCCGCTTCCTTAAGCGTTGCATTGTCAACTTTAGGGCAATTTTTCTCTTTTCTCGGTATTAGTTTAATACCTTCGGTTTGTTTTTTACGTTTAAAATCTGTCATTTTGGTATGTTGCAATTGGTAAGCAACGAAAGTTCATTCGGCAAATCTAAATCGGTACACGCTTTGTACCAATCCTTGACTAAAAAAGCAAACTAGCATAAAAGAACCTCCGTAACTTAAAAATGGTAAAGGCAATCCCGTAATGGGCATGATGCCGAGTGTCATGCCAATATTAATCCAAACGTGTGTGAGCAATAAAATTGCAACACCCACGGATAAATAACAACCAAAACGATCTTTTGCCAAGGTGGCAATACGAAATGTGTTTAAAATCAAAATCATGTATAAGATGAGAACGCACAACGAACCTATTAATCCAGTTTCTTCTGCGAGAACGGAAAAGATAAAATCGTTTAAGGAAGCTGCCTTAGGTAGATACCCTAACTGCGCTTGCGTATTTTTTGTCCACCCTTTTCCCCAAATACCGCCCGATCCAATGGCAATGAGAGATTGTTTCAAATGCCAACCGATGTGTACACCGTTGGGATCAATGCTTGTCGGAATTGCAAACGCCAAGATACGCTTCCGTTGATAGTCACGCAGAGGTAGAAATGGTTTTATGCAGAAATGTGCATTATTTTTACCCACTTTGATTTGCCGGTAGTAGGCATAGGTATCCAAAGCAATAACAGCAAGGCCGAGCAGTGAGACTCCCAAAGTAACGACGAAAAACCGGAGTGATAGTTTTGAGACAAATAGTAAGGAAAAGATAATAAAGGGCAGCACCATGGCCGATCCCAAGTCGGGTTGGATAAAAATTAAAAAAAAAGATAATCCGCTGATAATGGCTATTTTCATAAGGGTATGTAAAGATTCTGTAAAGGAAGACATACGCGTTCGGGTTAGCAGGCTCGCAACAAAGAGTAGCGTTGCAATTTTACTGAGGTCGGAAGGTTGAATGCCTAAACCACAGATGTTTAACCACCGCCGACTGCCGCCTAAAGTTTGTCCCAATGGAGTCCACAACAATAATAAACATAAGATGGAGAACGCGTACAACCAATGGGCGTTTTGTAGAAAAATTTTGTAATTAAAATTTGCCGTTATGTAATAAACGCCGCAACCCAAACACAACCAAGTCACCTGCGATTTCCATTTTAAGTGCGTCACATTGCCACTTTGGATGGCATACATAAAGGCAATACCGAGCAAGCTTAGAATAAGTAATATGATTGGATTTAACCACATCATGGAGGTACTTTGTCTTTTGAGTCCAATCCAATACCTATAGGTCAAAAAAATCCACTGATTAAAATTTTTCACCTGTTTTAATTGTATGATTAAATAAGAAAAATTTTATTGAACTTCAAGTTTATAAAACATAAGTTCTTGGGCAAATTGGCTATCCATGGAAATGGATACCCTCAACCTAAAACGTTGTTTATGCGTGTAAAAAAACAAAGATCGGGTTTAAAACCATAGAATGGCGAATTAAATTTTTGCAGGAAGCATTAGTTTGCAGGATTTAACAAGAGAAATGCCTAAGCCAAGTCAAATTAAAGGGTTTAAATAGAGCTATGGACAATGAAATGCAAATAGATTATCTTGCAAATCACCCAAATCTCATTTCAACAATTGCGACATGGTATGTAAAAACTTGGGGGAAATTTTGTAAAAATCCGTCCATTCGGCATGCAACAACTAGGCTTCTGAATCATCTCAACATTGATAGGCCCAACCTATGTTTTTTATATTTTCGCAATCATAAATTGGTGGGTACCGCTAGCTTAACCGAAAAAGACATTCCAAATAATGAGATCTTTTCTCCCTGCTTATCCAATTTATTTGTCCCGGAACCCTATCGTCGACAAAAAATTGGAGAAAATCTAATTGAATACGTAAAACAGCAGGCGAAAAATCTTGGATTCAAAAAAATTTACCTTTATACGACGGACGCAACCGTTTATCGCTGGTACCAAAAGCTCAATTGGGAAATCATCAAAGAAGATGTTGTGAAGGGATGCGATATAAAAATTGTGGCAGCAAATATATGAAATAATTTCCTTGTAATTGAAATCCAACAAAAAAAGATTGAACCCGAAAATGATATGTTGCATAATGGACATATGTTAGAAATTAATAGGGATAAAAGGTCTGGATTTTCCTTAATTGAAATTTTAATTGCCCTCGCCCTCATGGGGATGATTCTAGGTTTAATTGTTGTTAATTCTGAATCTATTTTTGGAGGCGGACAAAAGAAGGTTGCCGGCTTGTTTGTATCCAAAGTGATCGACGTTCCTTTGATGGCTTATCGGGCGCACATCGGCAACTATCCATCTACGGAAGAGGGTTTGAATGCCTTGCTGAAAGCACCTTCGGGAAAGACGGGACGTTGGCAAGGTCCTTATGTTAAGAATAAAGATGACTTGGTCGATCCGTGGGGCAATCCTTACCAATACCGTTATCCGGGCTCTAAAAATAAGAATGGATACGACGTTTGGTCTATGGGTCCCGGAGGTCAAAACGGTGATGGTGACGACATCGGAAATTGGAAGAACTCCTCGGAAGATTAAAGCCTTCAGTCGCTTGAAGCATGGATAATGTAAATAGGCAAGGATTTACGCTCATAGAATTGCTGTTGGTGTTGGCTTTATTTGGGTTAATATCAAGTTTGTCCATATCGCATTTCAATCAAGTCCAATCAGCCTTTTCCAGTTATAAACACAATCCAACATGGCTCCTGAACCGCAGGATACAAAGCATGCGTTTGTTGGCTTCGCAGCGGCATGAAAATTTACTTCTCACCTGCACAAATGAAGGTTTTCAAATCGAGGATATCGATGCATCCGTTGTAGAATTGACAAAGTTCCCCAAAGAATTGGACGCTAAACAGGTAACCTTTGAATTCTATCAAGGAGAATATGCAAATGACGGTCAGTCTCGACTAATGCACACGCAATTGAATTGCCTAAAAGTTTCGCAGTACGGATATTTTGAGAATGCCTATGTTAAAATTACATGGAAAGGCATTGCGGAGTTTTTTCGTGTGGATGCGTTGACGGGAGGACTTATCGGTGTCGAAGTCTAGCACTGTTTGCCATCGAAGCGCTTTTACATTGATTGAAGTGGTGATTGCTTTAGCGTTGTTTGCAGTTTCGGTATTGATGCTATCGCAGAGTTTTGTAAACGGTCTCATGTGTAAGCGTACCCTGATGCAAGGTGATTCAAAGTGCTTAGCCTTGGATACGATTCGCTATACGTTAAGCAAAATAAAACGAGGGCAAGTTTCAAGCAATCATGCTTTTTATTTACCCGATTGTACGGATCCAACGCAATGGCAAGGGAATGTGCAGTTAACCCCCTACTTGGGTTTATACAATGTTGAAGTAAGCATCCAAAATGAAGACTGCAAATATAATTTTTGGGTACGTCGTAAAGACTGGATAACTCAATCTGAGCGGTTACAATCGAGAAAATCGTATAAAAAAAGATTCGACGAAAATGAAGAAAAATCGTAAAGTCATTAAAGCGGATCAACGGTGTAATGGCTTTACCTTATTGGAAGTTATTTTAGCACTCGGGCTCGGGGGATTAATTTTGTCCACGGTTATGACACTTTTTGTAACCTTTGTTCAGGTTTGGGAAGAAAATGGAGATAGAAAAGAATTCCTAGAACACGTGGATTATTGTACGCATTTCTTGTCCACACACCTCAATGCGATAACGCCCTTAATCGATAAAGATGGATGCAAAAGCCAGTCGTTTACGGTGGGGAAAGTAAGATCTGAGGGGATGGCTAGGGATGCTGCATTTGGATTGGCGAAACAACTACGTCAGCCTTTTTTATTTTTGTCGTCGAATTGCGGTCCGTGTGCCATTGCTTTATGCAATGTAGGACACCAATTAATATTGTTATGGCAAGAGCGACTCCTGAAACAAAAGCGATTTGGCGTAGGGCTTGAAGAAGATTCAACGGTCGTCACTTGTCGATGCATTTTGAGCGACTGCATAAAGGAGTTACAATGCGGGTATTTGGATTTAGAAAAGGGTACCTGGTCTTTTAAAGAATGGACGGATGCTTTGAGAAAATCCTACGACAATCAAGACAAGTCTTTAGGGCAGCGTCCCGATGGAATACGCATAGTTTTTAATAAAAATAATTACGAAGAGCAGCGTTTTATTGCCTTATTAGACGCAAAAATGCTTCAAATACAGGAACCAAGTTCGGTGAAACCCAACGTGAAAACTGCTAAAAATAGCTCCCCCAATCATGTCTTATAGGTACCGTTCGAAATTGAGACATCCGATGTCTGGGGCCATTTTGTTGATGGTCTTGGGGCTATTGATGCTGCTATCCTTTCTGGTCGTTATTTTTTTGAAAAATTTAACGCAAGATATCAAGGTACATGCGCAGCTATTAGGGAACACAGATTTGAAGCATCACGCTTATAATGGACTTAACGTGGTGTGGACCGGTTTGGAAGAAATTTTGGAGATTCATAAAAATTTATTTAGTCCGCTGCAAGGTTGGGATAAAGTAATATCCACATCCAAGATAGAGATTCCAGAGGGGATCCAATTGAAGGTGCACATTGAAGATGAATCGGGGAAAATTCCTCTCAACAATCCCGATAAAAGGTTGTTGTTAAATTTATTTAATCTGTTCGGCGATTATTTGGATAGTCAGTCGTTGATGCAGTCCTATTTACAGTGGTTACGTCGCAAACCCACGGAAGTGACTCTAATAGAAAATCGGACCTTGTTGCCCGGGGGGGCACCGCAAAAGGAAAATGCAACCGATAAAAAAGCTGCCGCCGAGAATAAAAGCGAATCTGAAAATCCCCATGGCAATAAACCTCCGGGCGTTTTTTTACCGACCCACTTAAATAATTATCGGCAGCTTGCAGAGATCGAATCTTTTCAGAAGAGATTTTTTAGCAAAGGAAGTTCTGGCGATGAAGCGCTAAAGCGCCTTAGGGAATGCACGACTTTGTTAGGCTCTCTCCCCATCAACATAAATACGGCTCCAAAAGATGTCTGGGTATGTTTAAGTAAGATTTTTTTAATTGATTTGGAACAGGTCGAAAATTTTATGGGAAAGACCGAACAATCTCAAGGCCGGGGCAAATATTACAAAAGTATTGGGGAAATTAATAAACGTGGCCATGGAAATTTGAAGTTGGGACAGCATTCTTCAGAGAATAAAAAAGACGATACGCTGCACGATGTTGCGGAAAAATTTATGGATGTTTCCGCGCGTATACTTAAGGTGGAAGTGGAAGTGTCACGTGCGGATGTAAGCTATACGCTTACGGCAATTTTTAAAGTAAACAAAACGCCTACGCAAAAACAAGAGAGTAAACAGCCAGTAAAAACCTTGACAAATAAGAAAGAAGCAGGCTATAGTAAAAGCAAGCCCGTTCAAAATAATGGGGCGTCATTAGAGTTAGTTGTGTTGCAGGAAGGCAGATGGGAAAGCTGATATAAGGTCTATGAAGGGAGAGAAGTCAGAAAACACCAATGATTCCGTACGCAGTGTGGACATAGTGGGGGAAATTGCCCTAGTGCCCGATTCTTTGTTTTTTTATCAGACGGATGAAAAACCAAAACGCTTACCTCCAAAACAATTAAATGAATGGGTATACAATAAAATTACCGAAGTTTCTCCTTTACCCATGGACCAGTTATTGTGGGGGTTTGTCGAACGAGAGACGGCAAAAGGTGGGTATATTTTATTATGGTACGCCGGTTTAAAGGAACGTATATTGGGTGTTGCGGGGGATTTACCGAATGGATTGCACGCGATTCCCTATTTTGCCCTAGGGTTTTTGCTCGCCCAAGAGGGAGGACAAATTTTCACAGGCGATAAATTTACTTCCGTATTGGTGGATAAAAAGATTTTTGGCTTTTATAAAACCGAAGAAGCCAGTTTTACTCACATCCAGCAATGTCTATCCACAGCCAATGTGGAAATTGGCGATCAACTGACACGCATTAAAATTGTCAGCTCCAATGTTGGATATTCCGGAGATATTAAACTGGTTGCAGAGTGCAAGTCGCTGGAGGGTTCCGTAAAAATGAATGATGTGACCCTGCGTGCGGATGTTATTTGGAGTGCAGATATTCGCGACAAAGCACTTATAAAATCTCTAAAAATGCAACGCCAAGTGGACAAAGTGTCACAGATAGGCATTCGTATGGCATGCATGTTTTTGATTTTACTTTTCTCGTTTGAAGTTTGTTTAATGGGTGCAAAATTATGTTTGTTGTACAAGGAAAGAACTAAAAATTTCCTACAACCGAAGGCTTTATCCATTGAGAGCAAAGACTTTCTGGTACGTAAAATCCAAAACACCGTGGAACAAGAAATTCGTCCATTTGAATTGATAAGCATCTTAAATGACTTCAGGCCTAAGTCCATTTACTTTTTGTCTTCCATGGTCGACAACCTGCACAATGTTGTCGTAGAGGCCATCGCCGAAACAGCAATTGCAGCCGAAACTTATCGTCAGCAATTGGACAAAAGTGGATATTTTGAATCGGTGACGATAGAGAACATGACAACCACTTATCAGGGTACAAAGTTTTCCCTGGTTTGCGATTTCAAAGAAAAAAATAAGACTTCATTTCTAGCTTTGGAGAACCCATCATGAAGATCGTTGAAAAATTTTTAGGGGTTTTAACTAAACTCAATTGCCGAGAGAAGTTACTTTGCTTAATTTTTATTTGGTTTGCGGGTTTTATTTGGCTTGCAACATGCATGCACAGGGCTAAAAAGCTTAAGCAAGATTGGCAGCTGGTACAATCAAAGACAAAGCATTTTAATTTTTGGATAAAAAACGAGGCCATCGTTAAAAGTAATCTAACAAAAATTTTAACGTGGATTGATCCGGAAAAAACTTACTCGGGAACCCAGTTGGCAGGCCAAGTGGAGTCGGTTGCACGGGATAATCAATTAACCTACTCTATGACTTCCCCGAAAACGCGGCAGGGTGATATTTTTAATGCTCATACGCTACAATTGCGTTGTGAAAATGCCAATTTAAAAAATTTGGTAGATTTTGAAAATGCAATTTATGCGATGAAACCTTATATCGGTTTAGAAAAAGTAAAAATACGTGCCAACAACTTTAACCCAACGCTGCTAGAGGTTAATTTTGACTTAATTGCATTACAATTAAAGGATTTACAACAATGAAAAAAATAATCAATGATCGTACGATGAAGCTATTAAAACCGTTTATCATCGGCACTTTTTTAATAGGCATGCTATACGTAGGTGCCCTTGTCGCCGAAGATGATAAACTGTCTGTAAATTCTAAGGATGGCGTAGGGGAACAACAGGATACTTTGGAAACTTCGCTGGATACTTTAGTGGATAACAGCAAGATTGATTCACTTACGTTGGTGGAAGAATCTGTGCAGCAAGTGTTGGCTTTGTTGGAAAAACTAACGGGGCGCGTTTTGATCGTTGCAAGTAATTTACCCAAGGTTTCCATTAATTTGAATATCGCACATCCCTTAACCAAGCAAGAAGCGATCGCAAGTATTAAAAGCGTGTTAAACGCCAATGGTATTGCCGTGACGCCTATGGGAGAAAAGTATTTAAGAGTTGTTCCGGTTAATAGAGCCAAGAGTAGTTCGCCAGAACTTATTGATGTTCAACAAATTCAATCCCATGCGGCCAGTCAAGAAATATGCAGCTGTTTATTTCCATTTAACAATTTAACGGCGCGTGAAGCGGCACGTATGGTGCATTCATTTTTAACACCCGTAGTGTCGTCGGTGGTCACTTTGGATAAGGCGAATGCGCTGTTGATTACAGATTCTTTAAGTAATTTACAAAGATTGGGTACCATTTTTGCAAAGATTGATAAAGTAGGAGACGTTCAAGAAAAAATTATGTTTTTTGACGTCAAAAATGTAAGCGTAAAAGAATTGAAACAAAAATTTGAAGACCTGCAAAAGGGCGCTCTAAAACGTTATTTGCTGGGGAATACAAGTTTTGAGGCCGAACCAAGAACCAATCAGCTCATTGTGGTTACGCCCGTGGGCAATGAAAATATCATACAAAGCTTTATGGATCGCCTAGATGTCAATGTAGGGGCTTTAGCACGTAGCCACGTATTCAGGATTCAACATGGCTCAAGTAAAGAGTTAACGGGATTGGTCAAAAGGCTAGTGCAGCAGCAAAATCGGCAAGAAAAGACAGATTTGCCTGTGGAACAACCCGGACCCAATGCTATAACAAATGATCAGGTAGCACCATTTAGTAAACAGTTAAGCATAGAGTGCGATGAAAGATTGAACGCGGTGGTGGTGTACGGTACCCCGACCGATATTCGTCAGATCCAGCAATTGATAGAACAGTTGGATGTTGTATTGCCGCAAGTCCGCATAGAAGTTATTATCGCTGAAGTTAATTTGAACAAAGGACAAGTGAGTGGCCTAGAATCGTTTGGTTACAATCATGACGGACATACAAATACCTTAAAAGATATTGCAATACCTGCTTTATCTTCCAATAACAGTCCTCTCAAAATTTCTTCGTTAACTTTCAGGCATTTTACGTTAGATTCCGTCATTAATACGGCAAAAACAAACTCCAATGTGTCTATTTTATCGGCGCCTACTTTGTTAACGACCCATGCCAGAGAGTCCTTAATTAAAATTTCTGAAACACGTCCTTATTTGAGTAGTGTGCAAACGAAAAGTGATTCCAGTACCAGTCCCACGGCTGCCGATATTTCTAACAGCACGATTGAAAAGGTGGATGCAGGCATTGAGTTGACGGTCAAACCACTCATTGGAACTCAGGGCGTTGTGCAATTGGAGATTACACAAAAAGTGGATAATTTTTCCCAAGAATCGACGACCATCGGCGCCAACAAACTGTCTATGCCACACATCATGCGTAGGGAGGCTAAATCCTTTGTATCCATCCAATCGGGGGATGTTCTCATCCTTGGAGGGTTAAAGCAAAGAGAAGTAATAGATCGTAAAAAACGTATGTTTATATTGGGGGATTTACCTTTGCTAGGAGATGCTTTATTTTCCGGAAAAATGAAAGAAGAGGTTGTAAAAGAATTGATTATTTTCATACGGCCTTACGTTCTTTCGGATGTCGACAGTGCAACGCAGGATACTCAAAAATATATAGATCGTTTGAATGCATCTACAAAATTGGATATTAATGCGTACCTTGAAAACGGACAATTAACTCAGGATAATGGTTCGGCATCAACGGCACATAAAACAACGCATAAAGCTCATCGAAGAAAACGTGGCAATGCGCAATCACAGTCTACCCATCAAGCCATTGACTCCAATGAAGATCATTCCAATGCATCGGTGCAATCGGATACTCATTTGCGTGCCGACAAGAAGCAATCAACGAGGAAAAACAGTGCGAAACCTAGGGTGCGTAAAGCACATCGCACAAAAGCAAAACCTATATTGCATGCAAAACGTGCAAAATTACAAAATAACGCGACAAATCATTGAAAGTTAGCTCCAAGATGAATCTAAACATCAAGACATATTTTAGGCGATACGTGTTACAGTTTCAAATATACGTTGCACTGATGTTGTGGACAGGGAACTGGTTAAATGCAGAAGAAAGTGACAGTGAGCAGCGTTTACCCACAAACAAATCGTGCGAAGAACTCATAAAAAATTCTCCCTTCATCCCCGCCTACTTTAATCAAGGAGGAAGTTCGGTGTCTACCTTATCGACGCTGACGACAGCCGATTATCAATTTCACAGCGTCCTAAAGATAGCAGGCGGCATTTACCATTTTGGCCTAACGGATATTCATACACAAAAAGGAATTTGGGTATCATCCCGACGTGAAGACAATGATCCCCAGTTGCACGTACAATTTTATGCCTACGATGAAAGTAAGGCATTGTTAGTGTTGGAATTACCGGAAGGATTAGTACGCATACAGAGAGAAATTGCAACAACTGAAGCCAAAACCCCTGCCATGAATATGGGTGGAATCGGTGGCGATATGATGGACGATGCGGGTATGTATGACGGCGAAGGTAGTGATTTTAATGGCGAAGGATAAACATCGGAAATGAGGGTATATTTTGCATGAATTTACAAAAGCATAGAGTTAAAATTCCATCGTTATTAGAGCGGTTAGATGAATCTCAAAAGCTCACTTTAAAAAAGCTCTTAAGACATGAACGTTTGGATTATTTGGCAGAAATGTTAGATCGTTCAACAAACGTTGTGGGTAAATTGATTGCGGAAGAAAAGGGTCTCGACTTTTTAGAAAATTTTAAGATAGCCAATGATGCGACCACCCAAATACCCCTGCGTTTGATCCACGAATATCAATGTTTGCCCATCGAAATTCAGAATGATTTAAATGCAGATAGCTTGCATTTAATTACCGTTTGGCCTCCCGATGCATCCATGGTCCGTTGGATCGAAGTGGCTTGTGGACGTAAAGCCATTTGGCATTTAACGGTTGCCCAAAACGTCGCCAATACCATCATTCAACATTTTGGCGTAGGTTCAGACAGTTTGTCCGACAGTGACTTAGAAGGAAGTTTACGCGCAGAGGATGAGGTAGAGGTAGAAGAAGACGAAGATGCTGCCATTATTCGTTTTGTGAACGAAATTATTGCCAAAGCGGTTACGGATCGTGCAACGGATATTCACTTCGAGCCGCAAAAAAACTCTATTCAAATACGATATCGCATTGATGGCCAATTGGTTTCCATTAAATTGCCAGAAAATTTGGTAAAATTTCAGGCCGCCATTATTTCACGTTTGAAAATTATGGCCCGTCTGAATATCTCCGAAAAACGTCGTCCTCAAGATGGAAGAATTCGTTTTACTTCGGGACCTTTTGAATTGGATATTCGTTTGTCTACTTTGCCAACAATGTATGGAGAAAGTATCAGTTTGCGCCTTTTAAGTCAAGGAAGTCGACCCGTGACTTTGGAAGATCTGGGGTTGAGTTCTGAGGATTTAAAAGTAATTGACTATAATATCCGCAAACCCCATGGAATCATTTTGGTGACAGGACCCACAGGGTCTGGTAAGTCAACTTCTCTAAGCGCTTTCGTCCGTAGAATTAGAACTCCGGAACGACGTATAATTACCGTTGAAGATCCCGTGGAATATGAAATTGAAGGCGTTAATCAATCGCAAGTACACGGTGAAATTGGTTTCAGTTTTGCCAGTGCATTGCGACATATTTTACGCCAAGACCCGGATGTGATCATGATTGGTGAAGTTCGTGACAAAGAGACGGCCGATATTGCAATTCGCGCTTCTTTAACGGGACACTTGGTGTTGAGTTCACTGCATACAAATGATGCCGCAGGCGGGTTGACGCGTCTTGTCGATATGGGTATTGAACCATTTCTAATCACTTCATCGGTGGAAATGATTGTTGCACAGCGCCTGGTACGTCGTTTGTGTCCGCATTGCTCTGCACCCGCCAATTTACCCGAACAAACCTTGCGCACGCAGCTGAATCAATTGGGCGTACCGGCATCCGAAATTCAGTATGCGTCTCAGGTGAAAAAAGCTGTGGGTTGTGACCAGTGTAGGAATTTAGGGTATAAAGGCCGTGTCGGAATATTTGAAATTTTGAATATTAGCGAGGAAATCCATGAGGCGATTATTAAAAATAAGTCCGCGAATGACATTAAAGAAATTGCTTTAAAAGAAGGCATGCGTACACTGCAACAATCTGCATGGAATCAAGTAAAATGTGGTTTCACGAGTTTGGAAGCCGCAT
Organism: Puniceicoccales bacterium; assembly: GCA_031266455.1. Classification (GTDB taxonomy): domain Bacteria; phylum Verrucomicrobiota; class Verrucomicrobiia; order Opitutales; family UBA9783; genus CABUVL01. The sequence goes on along the minus strand of JAISBA010000011.1, from coordinate 10,406 downwards.
TACATTTTTCTGCAGGCGACCTGGAGGCGTCTGCTTCTAAATAATGGGTGCAATGTTAAAATTTAAATATAAAACTGGGGGCAGCAAAAAAGAAGGTTTTATTTTTGCAAAAAATAAAAAGCAGGCCTTGCAACTGTTGGTACGCCAGGGGATCCAACCTGCCGAGTTGATATTGATTGCAAAGGGGGTCGAAAAGGATCCTGCCGAAAACGTTAAAAAATTAAATTCCAAAATAGCGCTGCCGTTTCTAAAAAGAATTTTTCAATTGCATGGGGCCGGATTGCCGCTTGGCGATACATTGAAAATTCTGCAAACGCGTCTTCGCGATCAGAATCAAAAAGAATTGGCGATTGTATTGTGGAAAGATTTAAGCGAGGGCAAGAGTTTAGGAGATGCTCTCAAAAATTATCCCAATATTTTTGGAGAAGATATCATTTACCCCATTGAAGCTGCGGAAGTAACCGGAAATTTGGCACCTGTTTTCAAGGAGATTATTCATTTATTAACGGAACGTGAACAATTGAAAAAAAAGGTCTTAAGCGGCATGGCTTATCCCACCATTGTTTCCATGGTCGCCATTATTGTGGTCGGGTTTTTCCTTTTTTTTCTGCTTCCCCGCATCGAACATATGTTAACTTCACTGGGGGGAGAAATGGCGCTGCCGGCACGTATTTTGATTGGATTTTCTCACGCTTTACTCTATGGATTTCCGGTCATCGTTGTAGGCCTAGTAGTAGGCTGTATTACCATTCGATCTTGGCGAAAGTTCTCCGCAAGTGGAAAATTCAAGACGGATAGTTTTATCTTGAAATTGCCCGTCGTAAATACGCTGATCCGATATGTGGAAATTTGTAGGGTGTCAAACTTATTGTCTACCTTGTTGAGCAGCGGTGTGAATTTAACGGAAGGCATGCGTTTGACCGAAAAAGTAATTGGCAATATCTGTCTTCGGAAATTGTACCAGGAAGCGCGCAATAAGATTAACGACGGTGTGGCTATGTCGGTAGCTTTTAAAGCTAAAAGTATCCCATTTTTTACCGACTTAGCCCTGGACATATTAACGGTGGGCGAAAGCACGGGTAACATGCATGAGAGTTTAAAGGAAGTGTACCGCTTGCATAATGAGGAATTGGATTCGAAATTTCGTTTTTTGACCCACGCCATTACATCCAGTGCATTGGGATTTGCATTTTTTCTTGTTGGCATTTTGGCGTTGGGTATCGTATCCAGTGTTATGCAGTTCAGCAGTTCGCTAAATTTGTAACTTTTTAAATAAAAACTTGACCCTGGTGTAGAACGATACATATATTTAAGACAGTTTAATCACAAGGGGGCATGAATGTCTGTTGAAGTAAGAATGCGCAAAGGTGAACCTCTAGAAAAGGCATTGCGTCGCTTAAAAAAGAAGTTGGACCGTGAAGGAATTTTGCGTGCGGCGAAGGCAAAACGTTATTTCGAAAAGCCTTGCGAAATAAGGCGCCAAAAAGAAAAGGTTGCCGCATTCAATAATATGTTACGTCAAAAACGTGATGTTGCTTAGCATTTTTGGGGGTGCCAATAGGTTACTTTTGAGGTCAAGTGGGTTGTTTATTGTGTATTCAAAAGATGCCTGATAAAGTAGATCGGGTTTATTTGAATAGGGGGAATTTAAATAAAATCTTTTTACAAGTTCGTCTTTTATCTTCTTGAGGTTGATCTTGAGCTTTTGTTTTTCCTAAAAAAATCCTCAACGGAGTCGGGTTTTTGTAACTTCGATGCAGTTTGGATCACTCTACTTCCGTCATTTAATACCTATGATGGGGTTAAATTTTTTGTGTAACCGAACTTTAGGTTTAGTAGTGGTAAATTTGCCCTAAAATGTGGTTAAAATATGGCTTTAACGCTTTTACAAACAAAAGATTTACTAAAACAACTTGCAATTCATCCCAAACGCAAATGGGGACAAAATTTCCTTGTGGCGCCTGCATTTGTAGAACGTTCCCTAAAATGGGCCCAGATCAAATCGGACGATGTTGTTGTTGAAGTTGGACCCGGTTGTGGTACTTTAACAGGTAATTTGGTTCAGGAAAAAACGCATGTCTTTGCCATTGAAAAGGATCCCGTTTTATTTGAACATGTTCGCAATACTTGGAATACGGTGTGCATTATTTGTGAAGATGCAGTTCAATACCCCGTTGGATTGCATAAGGCCGATGATACCAATTATAAAATAGTTGCAAACTTACCTTACGCAATCGCCAGTATTTGGCTGGATCGTATTCTGGAGTTACCTCAATTGCCCACACGAATGGTTTTAATGGTACAAACGGAAGCGGCGGATCGATGGTTTTCCAGAGAAAATTCAAAAAAATTTTGCCCACTATCTATTTTTTTACAATCGACTTATCAGTTAGAACATAAATGTACGGTTGCCAAACGATGCTTTTACCCGCAACCTAAGGTTGATTCCACGCTGCTGAGTTTGGTAAAACGACCTCAATATTTTACATTTGAACACACCTGTAAGCAGTTTATACGCAACGTATTCGTGCATAGGCGACAGCAGATAGGTCGTGTGTGTAAAGAATTGCAATCCCCTTATGCACGTACTTTAATATCTTTTTTGCAGGAGAATGCCATCGACTTATCTTGTAGGGCCGAGTGTTTACCGATAGATGTTTGGCAACGTTTTGCCTTACGTTGTCGATAAACAGAGTTTTTTTACAGATATGCTGTCTAATTTTTGAACTTCGGCAAGTGTTTATGGATTCGTATTAGAAATTGAAGAAACGAATATTGTTGAAAAATTTTTTAAAGAATTGTAAACTTTAAACGATATAAATATATATGCAGGTAAGTCCAAAAAATTTTCGTGGGGTTTATACAGCTCTGGTAACACCCTTTAACAAGGGAGCTGTAGATTTTGATTCATTGCAAAACCTTGTGGATTACCAGTTAAAATTTGGGATTAATGGCTTGGTTCTGTTGGGAACTACGGGAGAAAGTGTGACTTTGGATGATGAGGAACGTACTCAAGTTTTAGAATTTGTCGTAAAAAAAGTTGACCATCGTATTCCCATTCTTGTGGGGACCGGCTCCAATTGTACGCGTAAGGCGGTTCAATACACATGCGAAGCGGCGAAACTAGGTGCGGACGGCATGTTGGTTGTGGCACCCTATTACAACCGTCCAACGCAGTCTGGATTATGCATGCACTTTGAGAAAATTGCCGCATCGACCGAAAAACCCATTTGCCTGTATTCGATACCCTCTCGCTGCGGCATAGAAATTGGTGTCGAAACAATTGCGAAACTCCGTGAAAAATACGAACATATCATCGGGGTTAAAGAAGCCGGAGGCTCCTGCAATCGGGTTTCTCAAATTGTAAAGGCTTTGGATAAGGATTTTTGCGTATTTTGTGGAGACGATTCATTGACACTCCCTTTCTTTGCATTGGGCGCACGGGGTGTCATCAGTGTTGCATCTAATTTGGCCGTTAAACCATTGGTAAAAATGATGGATTACGCTCTGTCGAATAATCTAGAAGCAGCAGCCGACATCAATCGTTTATTTTACCCATTTTTCAGAGCTTTAACCGTTGAAACGAATCCTGTTCCCGTCAAGCAATTTTTGTACAGAGCCGGATTAATTGCAAGTCCGGAAGTTCGTTTGCCCCTAAGTCCTTTATTGGAAACAAGCGTAGACCTTGTAAACGACGTTTTTGATTCTTTGCATGGTAAATACTGATCTACATCTAATCATTTCTGGGTTCGGTGGCAAAATGGGGAAATGCATACGTACCTTGTTGGAAGGTACGCCTACCCATATTTACGATGCGCATCATTGTGCGGATGACCTCCTGCAGCCTTGGGTATGGATGGACTTTAGTAACTCCAATGCGTTTGCGTGGATTATTGAAAATGTTCGGATAAAAAAATGTCCCCTAGTGATGGGAACGACAGGGTTGTCAAAGGCACAAATGCATCAATTGGTTCAGTTATCCAAAAGGCAAACCGTTGTGTATGATTCTAATTTTTCGGTAGGTGCCAACATTCTTAAGAAATTGGTACATCAAGCGGGTATAGAGTTGAAAGATTTTAGTGTTACAATTTTCGAAGCGCATCATGGTACCAAAAAAGATCAACCCAGTGGAACGGCAAAAAGTTTACAGCAAATTTTGTTATCGGATCGACGCAAGCAAATTCCTATTTTGTCCTTAAGAGGTGGAGGCATTCGCAGTGAGCATTCGGTCATTTTTTCTGGCATGGACGAAATCTTATCACTTAAGCATGAGGTTTTAGATCGAAAAGTGTTTGCGCAAGGTGCCTTATATGCGGTCGAATGGATAATTCGAAAAAAACCTTCACACGGTTTGTTTAATATGCAAGATGTTCTGGAAGCATGATTGCATTTGTGGAAGGTGTTTTAGTTGAATTGGGTGAAAGTTTTTTGGTTTTGGCTGTGCACGGTATCGGGTATGAATTGATCGTCAATCATGCATCGAATGCATTTCGTCCGGGAGAAACCTACAAATTGTATACGGCGGCCATTTACAGAGAGGATAGTCAACAATTATACGGCTTCTTGGATCCCTCTCAAAGGAATTTTTTTAGACTGCTTGTTGGTAAAGTAAACGGCATTGGTCCCAAGTTGGCCATGTCTATTTTAGCTTACTTCCCTATGGATAATTTGTGTCAAATGATTCTTTCCGAAAATTTTACTCTTTTATCCCAATGTCCCGGTGTTGGCAAAAAGACGGCCCAAAAACTTATTTTAGATCTGAAAGATTTTCTAAAAAAGCAATCAATCGTGGAAAAAAGTAATGCGACGACCACTTTACTGCCTCACATTCACAAAGATGTAATTGCAACGTTGATGGCCTTGGGTTATGCGAGGAAACAGGCGGAAAAATTGTTTGAAAATGCGTCGCAGCAATTGAGCATAGAAGATTCGGTTGAAAGCATTCTGAAAAAAATTTTCTCCCAACGTGGCAATGCTTGATTAGGTATCCAAACAAAGCATCATTTTGTGGGGTTAGTTGCCATTGAAACGAGAAAATTTGTTGTATGTCTATGTTTATAAAAGTAAGTACAACAGCTTTTCAAAAAAAAGGAAATGGTTATAAATAAGAGATGTAAAGATGACAAATTACTTGGGAGCACTCGATATTGGATCGGAAAATACTACATTTTTGCTGGCCAAAGTTGACAATACGATCAATTTGGTAGACTGCGTTGATTTCCCAAGTCAAGGCGTACGCAAAGGGACCATTGAAGATTCAAAAGCTTTAACACATGCGCTCAAAAATGGATTGGGTCCATTGAATAAAAAGCATGCAACCTTACCCGTAGTCATTTGTTTATCCCAAACGGGAAGTCATATACGCAACATCTACTACGCGGCCAATTTACCGCTTACGGGATTTAATCACGTCATTGAAGAACAGGATACCATCGCTGTTAATCAATTGGCCATGGAGAAAAAACTACCCGAATTCCAATTATTTCTCCATCATTTTAAACAATACTATACCATCGACAACGGTATTGTTGATAATCCATGTGGGCATTCGGGTAATCAATTAAGTGTCCACTACTGCGGACTTTTGGGAGATACGCAGGCCATTCGGGATCCTATTTATATATCGAATCAGTTTGGTTTCCACGTAAAAGAGCTAGTTTTTTCGGGATTAGCTTCCGCCTTGGCAACGACAACGGCCATTGAAAGGGAAAATGGCGTATGCGTCATTGATATAGGATCTGAAATGACAGAATTTATCGCGTTTAAACATCAATGTCCCTTTGCGTTAGGAACGTTACCTGTAGGTGGCAAAAATTTTACTTACGATCTATGTTCAGGCTTACGCATGCATTTGGATGATGGAGAACACCTTAAAATAAAACAAGGTATTCCGCAAATTGAAACGGATAACCCAGAAGACGATTTGTGGATGGTCGGTAATCAAACCATTGGCGATAAAAAGGTCAAAACCAAAAATGTACGCGTTATCCTTCAGGCAAGAGCGCAAGAACTCTTCGATTATATTCAAAAAAGTTTAAAGTCAGCACATCGCGAAGAGGAGCTTCTGGCAGGTTGCGTCCTAACAGGCGGAGGAGCACTTTTAAAAAATATCGAAAAAACAGCGACCCAAGTATTTCAGTGCGATTGTTACGTACGTGGCTCTTTAACCGTAACCGATGAAAAATTGCAATCTCCTCGTTATGCAACCTGCTTTGGGTTGTTGCATTATGCATTGCAGCAGGCTTGTTCCTTGAAAAAACCATCGCATTTGCCTTTGTGGAAACGTTTGTCTTCTTGGTTTTCTTAAAATTTTTCTGAAATGCAACGTCTAATTTTTATGCGAATGTTATTTGTGTACCGCCATTTGATTTCAACGACAGATGCGTGGCATAGCACCTTTTATTGTAAGTGAACAACCTAAAAACCATACATTTCGCGAGCAAAATATGGCGGCATTCTTGGTGTAGGTTATAGGGAACTAAATTTTACCCTCGTTAAAAAATTTTTCCAACGAGAAAGTTTGTAAATACTGTCTTAGATCGATGCTACGTTTTACGCCGCCACTTGCAAAATCAGCTTTACCGCCACCAGTGGCTCCTAAGGGTTGCAACAATCGTTGAATCAATGCCACCGCCGTAAATCCTTTTTGAATAGCTTTTTCTGAACAGAAAACAAATGCAATCCCCTTTTGTTCTTGTTCTCCAAATGAGCATAAAATATCCGGTTTTTGTTCGTTAAAATACTGTTTGCTGAGATTTTTGAGCGTATGCATCTCTACGGATTGTAGTATGAATCGAACACAGCAGAGCGTACTGCAGGTGACCGTTTCGGCAACGAGTTGACTTGAAGTCTTCTGCAATGCTTGCTGATACCGCTTTTCTACTTCGGCCTTTTGTTGCTGCAGTAATTGAAACCGTTCATGGAGTTTTTGCAATGGGCAGTCCATCGTTTTTTCCAATTGTCGTACGCAGGTGATATACGTATTGATGTATTGCATTGCGTGCACGCCCACGGTGGCTTCGATTCGTCGAACACCCGCCGCTACGGCACTCTCTTGTTTAATTTTCAATAACCCTAAATCACCCGTACGCGTAGCATGGGTACCCCCGCATAGTTCTTTGGAACAGTTTAAGATTTCAACAACGCGTACCGTATCACCGTATTTGTCGCCAAAAAATGCCAAGCAGTCCTTAGGTCTTTGATCAAATGGGACTTCCAAGGTACTAATGGGAAGATTTTCCAAGATTTTTTCGCAACAGAGTTTTTCTACCTCGGCAATCGTTGTTTCGCTAAGCTTTTCGAAGTGAGAAAAGTCAAATCTAAGTTGATCTGACTGCACCCAAGATCCGGCCTGTTTAACGTGTTCTCCCAATATTTTGCGCAATGCCCAATGCAGTATGTGGGTTGCCGTATGGTGATTGGAAATATGCTTACGCCGTTCAACGTCGACGGATAAAGTAACGGGGGTATGTTTGTATTTAACAATCGTTGAATAAGGTAGGGCGACCTGATGTAAAATGGCTTGATGCTGATAACGCGTGTTCACAATTTCACCCACGGTGCCATCTTGAAAGATAATTTGGCCACGATCACCCACTTGGCCTCCCTTTTCGGCGTAAAAAGGGGTAGATGCCACAATAACATAACTGACGTTGGCGTCCTCTTGTGCGCAATCGTTGACTAGGCTTTCGTAGGCAGTGCAATTGCTCGTATCGTATCCGACGAAATGCGTTCTAAGTGAATCACTTTTTTGCACGGCAATCGTTGTTTTCTTAAGAGCCGCTTTGGAACGTCCTTTCTGTTCCTGCATACGCACATTAAATTGTGTTATATCTACGGTAATACCTTTCTCTTTGGCCATTAATTGTGTTAAGTCGAGCGGAAATCCATAGGTATCATAGAGTAGAAATGCCTGATCCCCACTTAAGTATGCGCTATCGGCAGACCATTTTTCAAATAAGTGAAGGCCCTTTTGCAATGTCATTTTAAACGTCTGTTCCTCATTATTCAGAACGGTTTTAACGGTCTCCGACTGCTGAATAAGTTCTTTAAAAAAAGTATGCATGTGTTGGACAACGATGCGAGAGAGATCGGCAAGAAATCCATTGGGTAAATTTAATTTTTGTCCAAAAAGGATAGCCCTTCGAATGATACGTCTTAAAACGTAGTGGCGTCCTTCATTGCCCGGCAAAATGCCATCCGCAATCGCAAACGTTAACGTTCTGACATGATCGGCAATGATACGAAAGGCACAATCTCTTAAAGTGGCAACATTGACAATGGCTTGAGAATCTTGAGAAACGCGGCCCTCATATTTGCAACCAGACCACTGTTCCAATTGACGCAGTAATGGAGTAAACAAATCACTGTCGTAATTGGAGGGCGTTTGAGAAAAATTTTTAAAATTTTGTGTGGTTGAAAAAATTCCCGCAACGCGCTCAAGTCCCATGCCGGTATCCACAAATTTATTTTTAAGCAACTCAAATGTACCGTTAGGTAGAGCATTGTATTGCATGAAAACAAGATTCCAAATTTCTATGCAGCGCGTATTCCCTTGGTTGACCCAACGACCTTGCGTATCGCCTTGTGGGGTTAGGTCCATATGAATTTCCGAACACGGACCGCAGGGACCCGTATCCCCCATCATCCAAAAATTATCCTTTTTGCTACCCTTTAAAATATGTACATTGGGATCCATGTCTTCCGCTAAAAAAATCTTTTCCCACAATACGTAGGCTTCTTCATCAAAACTTGCAGGTTCACCCACTTCAGGGTGGTAAACGGTTGCGTACAAACGCTTTTTAGGGAAATGCCAAATTTGAGTTAAAAGCTCCCAAGCCCACAGAATGGCCTCCTCTTTAAAATAGTTCCCCAAAGACCAATTGCCAAGCATTTCAAAAAATGTGTGATGGTAAGTATCAAATCCAACTTCCTCCAAATCATTATGCTTGCCACCCGCTCGAATACATTTTTGCGTATCGGCAATACGCTTGCATTGTGGACATCTCTCTCCTAAAAAATAAGGAACCAATGGATTCATTCCAGCATTGGTAAATAATAAATTAGGTGTTTCCGGCAGCAAAGAACTTGAATCAACAATATGATGTCCCTTACTTTCAAAAAAATTGAGAAAACTTTGCCTAATTTCACCGGATCTCATATGCATCCTATATTTATATCTCTAGACTTAAGGTGGCAACTTTTTTAGGCATATAAATGATTAGACCTAAAGCCATTTTCCGTATCAACACAACTTGGGATTCTGCAAACTTACTCGCAGTTGCTTAAAGTTAATTTGCAAATGGTAAAAGGCCATATTTTTAAGACCTCATTACGGCCATCAATTTTTATACGGTGCCGATACTTTTTCTAGAATGAGAGGATGAAACACAGCAATAGCCTCAAAATACTTTCAATAACGGGCGTATTCATTTGACTTTTATTTTGGTAATATTTTTTAGATTATTAAGATTCCATCCAATGTTTAAGGGTTATTGGATAAAGCTATTAATAATATCTATTTTCATTATTTGTTGGTGGAATATCTGGGAATCGATAAAAACCCTGTCTTTAGTTAAAGGAAGATCTTTAATTTCGCCAGAAAAGACCTGGAGAGAGCATAAATGAATTCAATAGTACCGATTTTCCCAAAGGGTGTTGCTGCTAGGATCTGTAGAACCGGGACATTCGGGCAAAGTGCATATCATGCCACTATTTTCGGGACGGGTAGCGATATATTTTTCTCCAAGACTCGATTTGAATTTATTATACAATTTGTTCCAATCGGCAGTTCCCGATCTGATTCCACTTAATGATACTCCACTGCTATGAGGTCTATGAGTAGAATTCATCCAATTGTCCACATCATACCCGTATGATGTCTTCCCCAATGGCCTGCGACTCCACCGATGTGCGTGGCCACCTTGACCGTGGTTTGAATCTATCAAGTGTGCAGGTACAAATGGTAGTAACCCATCGAGTATGTCATCCCAATCTACATCCAGAGGGAACTCGTTAAAAATAAGATAATAATTACGACAAGCTTTCATGATGTCCAAGGTATCTTCCACGGTAGAATTCAGTCGATAATCTTCCGTAGCTTTCTTAAAACCCGGAACGGCGATGGCGGTAAGGATGGCCACGATGCACAGGGCAACAATGATTTCGACGAGGGTAAAACCACCTCTGACTGAAGCTCCAACCCTCGAGCACTTCAATAGTCTCGCAAGCCTTGACACCCAAATGGGTAAATCTGCCCCGAAGAATTCCTTTAAAGCGCTAAGCGCTTGGTGTTGGTGTCTTGGTGTCTTGGTGTCTTGGTGTCTTGGTGTCTTGGTGTCTTGGTGTCTTGGTGTCTTGGTGTCTTGGTGTCTTGGTGTCTTGGTGTCTTGGTGTCTTGGTGTCTT
>JAISBA010000022.1 GCA_031266455.1 Puniceicoccales bacterium | reverse complement strand
AGACCCAAGACCCAAGACCCAAGACCCAAGACCCAAGACCCAAGACCCAAGACCCAAGCGCTTAGCGCTTTAGGGAGATTCTCCGGGGCGGCCTTACCCATTCGAAGGTCGATATTTGGCCGGGCATCGGGATGCTTGAAGATCTTCGGACGTTTGGGACTACTTCACAATTTTATACGGCTTTGCGTAGCCTTTGGCGCGGTTTACTTGACGAAGCCATTGGTTGCCTACACACCGCCGTTTTCGGGTAAGTATGTGCAGGGAAGCTGTCTCTATCCCTATGAAAAAAGAGGTGCATGGTACAACGCATTAAAGTCGCTGTGGGGTAGCGATGATGCGGTTCTAGGGAGTATGCATCCAGGTTTTTTGGTAGATACCTCGGGGACCTTGTATTATATAACGCCGGATGCGGGAGGTTGGTTTGGTGGAAAGAGCTACTATTTTGTCAAGGTTTCGACCAGTGGAAATTTGACTCACGTTCGGTATGATTTTGACAGTATGATAGGCTATCCAGGCAAATGGGATGGGGATGCATCACCCAAAGAAACGACTAATTTCAATAAAGCATGGATTGCTCTAACTCCCTGTATTGCCAATGAAGTCAATGGGACAGGAAATTTTTTCAACGTCCTTATTTACCAAATTCCTTCTAGATGGTGGTGGACAAGTGGGGATGCACAGGTAGGCGAGGGATTTTTTTGGTTCAAGGTCAACAAATCTGATTTAACAATTAATAATTCATATTATTATTCGTATGGAGATGGTAAGGCTCACAAAGCCCATGGAGGATTATCTAGGCGAGGTATTAGCACTAATCAGATTGGCTGTGTGGCTCTGTACAATGAAAATTCAAATAAAATAGGTGTATGGTGGCTCAATAGTATTTCACCCTATTGGTCTAGCGTAGAGAATCAAATGTACTTATGTGCTGACGTATACAATGTATCTAACGGTTCCGTGCTATCGGGCATAAGGTGCAGCGGATCTTCCTGTTATGACCATGCTTACAATTTAGAGCCAAGAGTATTTATGAATGGCGATTACGTATATTTACTAACCATGCGTAACGGTTACCACCCCTTCATATCAAAAATTGATCCCGGTAGCGGAAATGTGAGTACATCCTATTCGGCTTCTTGGGGGAAATGCTTGCACGGATCCAGTGAAAATGCGACGGAATGCTGTTACCATTCCGACATGGCCATGGTGCGTGCCAGCGATGGAACCCATGTATTTGTTGTGCTGATGTATTCTGCCGGTTCCAGGTGTAACTCAATGAACGATACAAGTGCTGGTCCCAATCGCTGGAATTCAAATTATACCCCCTGGAGTGATTCCAATATTGTGCTGCACGTACAATCTTCCACCAACGGAAGCAATTGGGCCAGTGGTCCAGAAAACATCATTTATCACACCTCTGTTAGCACGGGTAATGCTTCTGTCGCCACAACAACTTCGAGTGCAACATTATATAAGAGTACGCATAAGTTGGTCGTTTACAGTAATTACATTATTTATGCCTACTGTTATCCAGGGAAAACGCAACAACTCATCCTCGGGGTCGCTCGTTACAATGTAGATACAAACCATAATGTACATTTATCAACGAAAGTTGACTTTAAGGATGCCAATGGTACCAGCTTTGGTAATTTGACCGATTGTTCAAGAATCCTTTTTATGGACGTCAAGGGCAATCATTTGTGGCTAACTTGGATGTCTGCCGATAATACAACCATCTATCATTTCCACGTTAATCCCCAGGATTTAATCGATTGTGCCGTATGATTTTTTGGAAAATGCTTTAAATTTACCTAAGTCGCATTATATTCGTTCCTCGTGATATATCTTAGCCTGGGATCCAATTTAGGTCACCGCCTGGAAAATCTACGTAAGGCGGTATCCTTAATTCAAGAGTGTTGTCTGCAGCATGTCACCTATTCAATCGTATTGGAAACAAAGGCAATACTTCCGCCAAATGCTTCTCAAAATTGGGATTTACCTTATTTGAATATGATTGTTTGTGGTGACACAGCATTATCGCCACAAACTTTATTGCAAACCTTAGGTGAGATCGAAAAAGTAATGGGACGGCCCAAATCTCATCCGAAATGGAGCCCTCGCGTGATTGATATAGATATTTTACTCTACGATACGGTGTGCCTTTCAACGGACTATCTAACTTTGCCACATCCAGAATTGCTAAATCGTCCCTTTTTTTTACATTTATTGGCTTTACTGGATCCATGCTTGAATCATCCGAGCAATGGCCTTAACTTCGGAACGCTAGCCCTGGAGGCTTTCGGCAAAACCTCTGCTGTGTTTTTGCAGAGTTTTAGTCTACAGCCGAGATACATGGGAGTAGTAAATGTAACCCCCGATTCATTTTCGGATGGAGGATTACATTTTTCCACAGAAGCTGCCCTGCAGTGCGCCCATCAGCTGGTTGCAGATGGAGCCAGCATTATCGATTTGGGTGCCCAGACAACACGTCCAGGTTCGCAACAATGGGGACCTGAAGTAGAATTTGAGCGCCTGCAACCTGTATTGGATACTTGGTATAAGGATGCATATCTTAAAGCCATACCCGTTAGCATAGATACTTATTGGCCAGAATTGATGGTAAAATTGGTGGGGAAATACCCCATTGCCTGGATCAATGCCGTTCAATGCCCATTGGACGAGTACGCTTTATCGGCCGTAGCACGTGCCGGGTGCCACATCTGCGTCATGCATTCTTTGTCGATACCACCCCAGCGTGACATTCATTTACCCGTTGGAGAATTACCGATGGCGTCCATCGAAATTTGGTTTGACTCTCTTTTAGTGCGATTACGTAAGTGCGGATTTGAAGACAATGCGGTCATTTTTGATCCCGGACTTGGTTTCGGCAAGACGGTGTACCAAAATTGGCTTTTGTTGAAACAAGTGGAATTCATGCGAAAGTGGCGTTGCCCCATTTTGATAGGGCATTCGCGTAAATCTTTCTATGAAGCCGTAAGTCAAGAAGAAGCCCAGCAGAGGGATTTGGAAACCTTAGCCGTTTCAAATTATCTAAGGGAATGTAAAATAGATTTTTTACGCGTTCACAACGTTCGTATGCATCAAAGATTTTTCGCAACGCAAAATTGTTTAGAAAGTTGTTATGCACATTAAAGCCATTAAATCCTGCCGCGTAAACGCATTCCAAGATTTGAATCGATTTGTAGATGCGTATTTGCCCATGATAAGCGAAGAAAGCATTGTTGTTGTTACTTCTAAGGTGGTCAGCATTTGCGAAGGACGTACAGTCCCAAAGCATTCCGTTACAAAAGAAAAACTTATTCAACAAGAGGCCGATCTAGTTATCGCCAATACCAAATTATCGAATGAACATATCGTTTTAACTTTAAAAAATAATTTGCTTATTCCTTCGGCTGGTATTGATGAATCGAACGGTAACGATGCATACGTACTGTATCCTAAAGATTGTTTTGCATCCGCAAAGCAATTGTGGTCTTTTTTACGCACCCAGCGTCGTATACAAAAATTGGGCATACTGATTACGGATAGCCATACCACCCCTTTACGAAAAGGTGTGACGGGCATTGCGCTTGCCTGGTGGGGATTTGATCCATTGTTCAGTTACGTTGGAAAGCCGGACCTGTATGGGTATCCATTACGCGTTACGTACATTAACACCGTCGATGCATTGGCCGCAAGTGCTGCATTTCTTATGGGAGAAGGCGATGAATGTACACCCTTGGCAATGATTGAAAACGCACCTCACATGACGTTTAATGAAAATTTACACACTTACCACGAGGTGTGCATTGCGCCCGAAGAAGATCTCTATCAACCTCTTTTAAAATCGTTATCTCCCGAGGATAACAAGACTTTTTCCCGGAATTTTGAACCCTCGTAAGCCGTTATAAAGCTTGGTGAATGGCGATGAACTGTCCTGTTGTTTTACGCAATTGCAAACTGAGGTAACGGGCAATCCCTTTGAGTAAAATAACACCTATATGGTGATGTTTTTCAATGATTTCGTAAAAATCATCTTTCTTGAGCACCAGCAATCGACTCGTTTCTGCAGCTTGCAAGGTCCCGGAACGTATACAATTGTCGAGTATCGCTTGTTCTCCAAAGAATTGGTCTGCAATCACGCGAGAAATTTCGAATGGAATTGCCGTATCGTTGCCTTTGTAAATGATCAATTCACCTTCCAAAACATAGTACAGTGCGTCGGCCGGATCACCCTCGGAAAATAGAATTTCTTTAGGCGGCAAATCTAAATAATGCCAATAGGGAGCCACAATTTTTAGCTCTTCTTGCGATAATTCTTCTAAAATTGGAATATGTGCCAGTTCTTCAAATGCATTGGAATCTGTCATAGGATGTTTTGTTATTTTATCTTAGGGTGGTACCGCAATCAAGCATTTTTTTGCGATTTCTACCTCCTTAAGCAAAACAAAAAAACGACTTGCAAAAATGAATCTTTGCTGGTTTATTTTTTTAAAAACGATGAAAACAAAAGTGATTGCATACATTTTACTGGGTGATCAAGCGGTAGGGTCCGGAGCTTCTTCTTTAATGATCATGGGGCTATTTTTTTTGGCCTTTTGGTTTTTGCTAATAGCGCCTCAAAAAAAGAAACAAAAAGAACAGGAAAAGATGATTTCCAATTTGAAGGCGGGGGACAATGTTGTAACGACGAGTGGCATCATGGGAGTCATCGTACAAATTAAGGGCGAGTGCTTAATTATTAAGTCGGTGGATTCAAAAATTGAACTTCATAAAAGTTTTATTCAAAGCAAGTGGATGTCCGAAAAATCTAAGTCGTAATTTCAATTGTAAATCGAACCATGTTGCATGCTACCAAATGGAGATTGGTATTTAGTTTAGGCGCCATTGTGTGGGCTTTATTGCAATCTTTTCCGCTGAACGATCGGCCTTTTAAAGATTATCTACAGACAAAAGTAAAAGCGCATGCGGAAGAGTTCAATGCCCTGTTGCAAGCGGCTCAATCTCTTGTGCAGGCGGGTGAAGAGAAAAGTTTGGTGTCGGCCTTACTGAAAGCATGCGAAAAAGATAAGATTGACCTGTGCAAATTTTTTCCAACATTCCATTTGGCGGATGTAAAAAATTTTGACAAACGAAATCGAATTTTACTGCAACATTTGTTCAAATGTTCCCAGAGTGCTTTCAAGCAGGGATTAGATTTAAAAGGTGGGGTTGCCTTTTCGCTGGAAATCAATCCTAAGGTTTTATTGGGTAAGGAAAGTTGGGAGCGTCAACGGCTGGTACAAAAGGCAATTGAAGTCATTGCAAGTCGCATCGATTCGTTGGGTGTTACGGAGCCCATTATTCGTCCTCGCGGAGATCACGCCATCGAAGTTCAATTACCCGGAATATCGTTGGAAACTAATCCCGATGTCGTTCAAGCTTTAAAAAAGCCTGCCAAATTGGAATTTCGATTGGTAAACGATTCCCTGGATCCAATGCAAGAAAATTTACCTTCAGGATACGAAAGGCTATGGTTAGCGCAGGAAGATACTTCAGGCAATGAAAAACAAATTCCCATTGCGGTCAAACGTTTACCGGAGATGACGGGGAAATCTATTAAACGCGCTCAATCTGTCGTTGACTCTTATGGTCGTCATGAAATTAGCTTACAAATGACCGATTCCGGGAAAGAGCGCTTTGCGAAAGTGACTAAAAATAATTTGCACAAACGTTTGGCAATTGTTTTAGATGGAAAAATTTATTCGGCCCCCGTTGTTCAATCCGAGATTACCAATGGCCAGGCAAGCATTTCTGGAAAATTTACGCAGCGAGAGGCTTTGGAATTGTCTCACGTTTTGAATAATCCGCTGGAGTTTGAATTGGATCTCATAGAAGTATACGAAGTTGGACCTTCGTTGGCCAAAGAAGCAAAAACGTCTGCCGTTCAAGCAGCCTTGATGGGCATGTTGTTGGTTATGGCCTTGCTGGTGTATTATTATTGTAGTTTTGGGGTTATCAGCTCCATCGCTTTATGTATCAATGGATTACTAATTATAGGCGCTTGGGCATTTATTGGAGCCACCATTACGCTACCTAGCATCACGGCATTGGCCATTACTTTTGGTATGGCGGTGGACGCTAACGTGTTAATTTTAGAACGCGTTCGAGAAGAAATGCGGGCTGGAAAGGATTGGATTACGGCCATGGAATTGGGGCACCAAAAGGCGTTTGTAACCATTTTAGATGCAAATTTAACCACGTTATTGACGGCAGCTTTGCTCGTTTGGCTGGGCGTAGGCGCCGTAAAGGGATTTGGTGTTACGCTGGCAATCGGTATTTTCACCACCTTGTTTTCGGTTTTGGTTTTTAATCGTGCACTTGTGGACATTTGGGTACGCAAGCGCTACAATTTTTTGCCCTTAAGAGCGTGGTTGAGCGCATGTTCCATTCGTTTTTTAAAGTACCAGTATTTTGCGTTTATCCTATCGCTTATATTAATAATGATAGGCATTATTGCGGTGGGAGTACGCGGAAAAAAAGTTTTGGGGATTGATTTTGTAGGAGGAGATGAACTGCTGGTCAAATACGCACAGGCGGTTGATTGCCAAGCAATACGTTCGGTTGCTCACAAAGCGGGTTGTGGAGAGATAGGTGCTGTTTACCAAAAATACATGGGGAAAGATTTTAGTCTTTTAAAAATCCAATCCGAAAAAGACAAAGGCATGACCGTCCTGCAGGTATTAAATGAGAATTTTCCGGAGGCAAAATTTCAATGGGTAACCCAAAGTAAAATAGGTGCTTCCATGAGCGTTGACGTCCAAAAAAATGCCATTTTGTCCATTTTTATGGCCCTCTGTGGTATTTTGCTGTACGTTGCCTTGCGATTTGAATTTGGATACGGCATAGGGGCCGTTATAGCTTTACTGCACGATACGCTGATAACGATCGGCTTGTATGTTTTGATGGGCCGTCAATTTTCGGCCCCCATGGTTGCGGCCGTTTTGATGATCATCGGTTATTCCATCAATGATACCATTATTATCTTCGATCGTATTCGGGAAGAATTAGGTTTAAATCCAAGTTTATCCCTGGAGCAAATTATCGATGTATCCATCAATAAAACTTTATCGAGAACTCTAATGACAAGTTTAACGACGTTTATACCCGCATTCGTCCTATTTATAGGTTGTTCTGGTATTGTAAGCGATTATGCTTTGGTGTTTTTGCTGGGGATCGTAACGGGGACTTTTTCGTCCATTTTTATTGCATCGCCTATTCTGTGGATTTGGCACCGCGGAGACCGTAAACGGATCGAGGGAAAGCACGATGAAGTTGCAGTTTATACCTGGGTAAAAAATTGAGGAACTGCCTTCATGCGTTGGTATTATGAAGACGACATTCCCATACGGCAGATCGAAGCTTTGTGCAAACACTTAGGAATTTCTAAATTTTTAGCCAAGTTACTGGGATCGTTGGGTTACTTGGATGTGCCCTCGGCCTTCAATTTTTTAAATCCATCTCTAAAAAATTTAGAAAATCCTTCCGATATTGCGCATTTAGACCAGGTCGTTCAAATGATCAATGAAGCCTGCAAAGCGGATCAATCGATAGGTGTTATCAGCGATTACGATGTGGATGGTATTACGAGCATGGCTCTACTGCATCGCTATTTTGAAACCTTAAATTATAGCTTCACGCCTTTTTTCCCGGATCGGGAAAAGGAAGGGTATGGGTTGAGCGAACAAGTGGTTGAACGTGTGATGTCTGCCGGAAAATTTGACTTAATTGTGGCGCTCGATTGTGGAACGAATGCCGTTGCGCCTATTGATCTGCTCAATAAAAATGAAATTGACGTGATCGTCATCGATCATCATCAACCTAATTGCGAAAAATTACCGCGTGCAACGATTATTAATCCGCACGTTGACCCACGCAATCACTCTACATCGGCACAGCAATTGTGCACGGTTGGATTGGTTTTTAAACTGATACATGCTTGGGTAAAAGTTTTAAAAACGAATCACTTTGCCCCGGCTCTATCGATACGCTTAAAACCATTTTTAGACCTCGTAGCTTTGGGAACCATTGCCGACTTGGTTCCGCTACTAGAAGAGAACCGGTTATTGGTTCATTTTGGCTTGAAAGAACTGAGGCAGTCACGCCTATTAGGCATCAAAAGTTTGCTAAAATTTTCGGGTATCGAAGCGGGCGCCCCTCTGAGTACGGACGACGTTGCTTACCGTTTGGCTCCAAGGATCAACGTCAGTGGTCGTTTAAGTTCGGCCGATTTACCTTTTCGGTTGTTGACCAGTCGAGATATGAATATGTGCGATACTTGGGCAGATACGTTGAACTGGTTAAATCTAGAAAGGCAGCAGATTGAAAAGCAGATTGTAATGCAAGCGGAACAAATGATTCGTGCGTACCCTAAAAATGCGCTTGTTTACGTTCTATACAATCCGAATTGGCATGTAGGTGTTGTTGGCGTGGCGGCAGGTAAATTGGCGCATCAATACGGTAAACCGGTTTTTGTTTTGGGCAAACAGGGCGATTTTGCAAAAGGATCGGGGCGCAGCGTGCATGCGGTAAATCTCGTAAATTTGTTGCAGCAGGGCAATGGGGATATAGAACGGTGGGGTGGCCATCCGGCAGCGGTTGGATTAACGGCCAAACCCGAAAAATTGGTTGCCTTGGAACAGTCTTTGGAAAACACCTTAAGGGCAACCTTTAAAGAAGGCATACCGGAACCTCAATTGCATGTGGCAACCGCACTTAATTTTGAAGATTTTTCCGAAAAATTATTGAATGAACTGGAAAGAATGGCTCCTTTCGGTCAAGGAAACGAAGCACCGGTATTTGTTTTAAAAAGAATTATTTTACCGAAAAAGTCTGAACGTTTTGGTAACGCAGGTGCACACCTTCGATTGTTTTTGAACAATATTTCCATCATAGGATGGGGCATGGGAACGGTGCAACTACCTGTGAATTATCCCATTAATTTAGCGGTCAAAGTCACTTGGAATTATTGGCAAAGGAAAAAAAGAATTCAAATGTATCTGGTGGATTGGCAGAAATGTGACTAAATCGTTTACCAACGGGTGCTGTTAAAATGCATATGCATTCATTGAAAAGTTATAAGATACAGTATAAAGGTTATATATAGACCTTCATGCATTTTGATCATTCCATTGCTTTGGCATAAGTTAGAGAATTAAAAACACAGCACCCTGGTAATTAGTAACGCGCAACTTACCTTTAACGATGTAAAAGCTTAAAATATAGATTATTCTCAACTTTACCCAATACGTCCTTGGATTTTTTACTTTGATGTCCTCCTGCGCTGTGGTCTTTATTTTTTGACGGCAAGGTAAGAAAAGTTTTGGTAACCGATGAGGATGACGCGTTCTCTCGGTTGGGCGGAACCACTCAGCAAATGTGCTTCCAAAATCTGGTCCCCCACGCATACTTTCCCATACGGTATGAGTGGGCTTAGGACAAGCGCTTCTTGGCCAATTAAATCTTTTCTAACCTGTAACGTTCCACGGACTTGTTGGGTCAGCTGCAGATACCGAAAACTTTTCTTTAAAAAACCTCGCTTCCACAAAAAAATGAGACCTATTGCGAACAGGATGCCTGCGTATAAAAAATCTTTTATGGGCGCAAAGATATTTTGCAGGGCGATGCCTTCGTGGGGCCAAATGTCCATACAACTCCACCATAAGCTTCCCAAGATCAGCATTAGCCCTAGGCAAGTTACAAATATGGACCCGACGTACAATGCATCCAAGAGGATGCAGCTCACGCCCAGGAGCAGAATGAAAAAAACTTCCGTGCCGGCGAGTCCTGCCAAAAAATTTGTCCACAAAGGCAGCAGTATACAGATGACACCCAAGCAACCGAAAAGCCCAAAGCCTGGAGTTTTAAATTCGATGAATAAGCATAAAAAACCGATGGCGGATATGAAAGGGATATAGGGCATAAGATATTTTGCAAGACTTTCAAAACCGGTTAATTTAAATGTGGCCACATCCACACCCTTGCCAAATACGGTCGTAGCCAATGCTTCTGTCGAACAAACAATGCCATTTCCCAGCAATGGATTGGGAGGGTGGCCGTATAAATGGCAGGCTTCTTGTGCGGTAAGCGTTAATAACTCGTCTTTGGGTTTCAAAATTTTTCCCTCCACCGTCAAGATGTAATTTGCATCCAACATGGCACGTTGGACGTTGTATCGATGGGTCCCGTTTATATAGGAACGCATGCGTGCCAGCAGATAACTGTCCATTTTTTTCTGCAGCGTTGGATCAAGCGACTGTCCTCGCTGGTCGATAACGGCGGCGGCGCCTACAATACCGGTGGGGTGGAAATAAATCAAGTCGCAGACCATGGCGATGTAAGAACCCGCAGAAATAGCTTCCGTGTTTACGTAAGCGACCTTTTTACCTTTATACCTTTCAAGCAATTGCAGAATGTGGAGCGTATTGTCCAAACGACCACCGGGCGTATGGATGTCTAGAATGATTCCTTTGCAATCAAGTTTTTTAGCAGTTTTTAAGCCACGTTTCACGATACATTCCTGCGTATAATCTATGGGACCTCGAAGGGGAATGCATAGCACTTTTGGAGTTCCCTGCAGCGGATGCATGGGCAACACAAGGATCGAGATCCAAAGTATCGAAAGACGTTTAAGGTTTAAAAACATTGTTTGTAAAAATTCTTTTGTGGGCGTGTTGTATAAGGAATAGGCCTGCAAGTGTTAAAAAAATGGAATAAAATTGTCCGCGCGAAATGCCGAGTATAAGGGATGCATCCGGTTCCCTAAAACATTCTAAAAGAATACGAACAAACCCGTAGTAGACCAAAATTGTTCCCGTTAATTTCCCTGGAAATGTTTGAACGCAGCGTGTTTTCCAAATGCTTACCTGCGTCCATATAAACAACCCGATGCCTTCTCCCAAGGCTTCGTATAATTGTGAAGGATGCCTTGGAAACGGGCTATTGGGAAATAGAATGGCCCAGGGAACATCCGTGATACGACCTACCGTTTCGGCATTCACGAAATTGGCTAGACGACCGAAAAAAATTCCCAAGGGTACCAAACAAACAACCAAATCCGCTAAAGAATATAAGCACAACTTATATTTTCGGCTCAAGCCTAAAAGTGCCACGTATACGCCCACGAAACCCCCATGGCTTGACATACCTCCCTTCCAAAATGCAATGATTTGTTGAGGATGATGCAGGTAATAGGGGAAATCGTAGAGGAGTACGTATCCTAGTCTGCCTCCCACCAAAACGCCTAACAATACATAAAACAGGAGTGCCTGTTGCTGTTCGGGAGATAAGGCAAGCATTCGGTGATGCGTGTAAATGCTTAAGGTGAGCCACGCTATCCAAAACCCTAAAAAGTAGGCGCATCCATACCAGCGAATGCCTTCCACAAAGCACCCCGATGGAAATCGCACCATAAAAGGATCCAACTGATGTACCCAATAGGCCAACATGTTTTATGATAACAGCATGAAATAGATGGGATGTCTACGTCTATTTTTTGCTCTTTTGCGTCGATTTGACGGCTGAAAAGATGCTTTTGGATTTGTAATTTGATGGCAAGGAAATACGTACAAATGAAGTGAAACAAAAAAATTCTCGCGCCTATATACATCCATTTATTTCATAAAAGTGTAAAAAAAGCTTAACATTTTATAAAAAACTTTGTTATAATTTAATTTATATGTTTCTAAAGGGGAAGCGGCTGGTTGCTTTTAGTGTTTTTTCACTTTTAGGTGGATTTTGCAATTTGCATGCCGAGTCGGCCGTGAGTCCAAAAGCATACATCCTGTTTTCCGTAGGGGATTTTCCCGTGACCAACGGAATGCTGTACACATGGCTCGTCTCTTTAGTCATTATCGCTGTTGTTCGGTGTGCCGTGGGACGCCCTCAATTGATACCGGGACGTGGGCAAATCATCGTCGAAGGGATTATTGACAACATTTATCAAATCATAGTCCCCATTGTAGGCCGCAGGGCGGCAAAAGCAACATTTCCTTTATTGATCGGTTTTTTCATCTACATTTTAATGCACAATTGGAGCAGTTTATTGCCAGGAGTTACCACGATTGGCGCTTACCAACACAACCATTTCCTGTATTTTTTTCGTCCTTCCAATGCAGACCTCAATGCACCACTCGCGTTGGCAATTGTTTCCTTTACGGTATGGCTTTACTGCATACTGCGATTTGCCGGTATAAAAGGTTCCATTGTGCATATTTTTGGCAATAAGGCCGATCGCAACGAAGTTTCTTTGGGCATCTACGGTTTCTTGTTTTTTATCTTCTTGGGCGTTGGTTTTATCGAATGCATTTCAATTTTGTTTCGTCTTATTTCGCTTTCTTTTCGTCTTTACGGCAATGTTTTTGGGGGAGAAAATCTAATCAACAATATTATGACGTTATCGCCGTGGACAAAATGGATTATACCCATACCATTTTACTTTTTAGAAATACTCATTGGTGCGATTCAGGCTTTTGTTTTTACCCTATTGACGGCAGTTTACATTGGACTCATGTGTAACCACGAGGAGGAGGTATAGTTCGTTCTTGCAGAAAAGCTTGTGCCGAGTGAGTCTGTGCGTTATATAGTTTTAGAATAAAAGGATATAATTATGATAGATATAGAACAAATTATAGAACAAATAACACAAATAGCTCAAACAACGGGAGATATTGGACGTGGTTTAACGGCCGCACTAGGTTGCCTTGGGGCAGCACTGGGTGTTGGATTTGTAGGCATGAAGGCCGTAGAAATGGTGGGGCGTAATCCAAGTGTGTCGGGCAAAATTTTAGTCCAATCCATTTTGGGTATGGCGCTGGCAGAAGCCGTGGCATTTTACGCTTTATTCCTATATCAAGGGTAAATAACTCGTTTCATACCACAAAAAAGTTATGACGCATTTTTTTGCAGATCTTGCGAGCCCTGCGGGTGAATCTTCTGGCTTCATGCACCTGATGGATACGTTTGGTGTACGGGGAGATTTGTTATTTGCCCAGGTTGTTAATTTCTGCGTGGTCACTTATTTGCTGTATCGCTTTGCCCTAAAGCCGGTGCTGAAAACGGTCGAAGAGCGTCAGCGGAAAATTTCGGAAGGCTTACAGTATGCCGAAGAGATGAAAGCGCAATTGGCTTCCGCGGAACAAGACCGACTCAAAGTCGTAAAACAGTCCCAAGAAGATGCACAAAAACTGCTTGAACGGACAAAAAAAGAAAGCGAAATTTATTTACACGAGCAAAAGGAAGCGACCGAAGGAAAAATTAATCAAATGTTTTCGCAAGCGAGGGATTCCATAGAAATGGAGCGGAAACAAATGATTACGGAGGCGCGTGCAGAGGTGGTTGATTTGGTCATTGCAACGACGGAGCGCATACTGCAAAGTTCTTTAACGGATGAGGTAAAGGCATCCCTTAACAAACAAGCTTTGGAAGCGCTCAAGGAGGAAAAGTTTTGACGTATGGACAAAAAACACAAGGCACTTATTGGTCGTTTGGCAGAACTTTCTTTCGTGAATGAAGAGAATCGGTATTTGGAAAGAGTAAAGCGTATCCTAACGTTCCTGCAGTCGCGTTACCCACGTTCCATTAAGGGAGTTTTACACTATTATTGGATGTGTTTGCGTAAAATTTATACGCAACATTGTCTTTGCGTAGAGCATGCAGGGCATTTAAATAGAGAACAGATGCGGGCCATTTTTAAGGAAATGTCGTGCCGAATTGTTTATCAAGAAAATCCGCAACTGGTGGGTGGCATAAAAATTAAGCACGGAGACTGGGTTTGGGATCGCTCAATCCAGGGTCAATTGAAAGCATTAACGCGAAAATTAAAAAAATCATGATGGCAATTCTTGCAGACATAAAAGAGACAATTGAAGCATTTGCAACAACGTCGATTCGTTCCAATGTGGGTAAAATAATTGCGCTGGCAGATTCCGTTGCCAAGGTGGAAGGATTGTCCGATGTAATGTACAATGAAATGGTATCTTTCCCCCACAACGTACACGGTATTGCTTTTAATTTGGAAGAAGACGAAGTGGGTATCGTTTTGTTGGGAGATACGAATCTCCTAAAAGTTGGAGATGAATGTCAAACAACGGGCTTGCTCCTGTCGGTGCCGGTTGGAAAATCTTTATTGGGGCGCGTGGTGGATGCTTTGGGTCAACCCATAGATGGTAAGGGTGAAATAAAAGCCGAAGCAAGATATCCGGTTGAAAAGATTGCCCCCGGAATTATTGCACGCAAATCGGTCAATCAACCTTTGCAGACGGGCATATTGTCCGTAGATGCCATGTTTCCCATTGGTCGTGGCCAAAGAGAACTTATTATCGGTGACCGTTCTACGGGTAAAACGACACTTGCGTTGGATACCATTTTGCATCAGGCAAAGTTGAATCGCGAAGGTCTGGCAAGTGGCGACACTAATTTTCGACCCATTTATTCGATTTACGTGGCGATTGGCCAAAAAAATGCGACGATTGCACGTACACTCAAGGTATTGGAAGATTACGGCGCTCTAGAATATACCATTGTTGTGTCCGCTTCTGCTTCCGATAACGCAGCCAATCAATACATTGCTCCCTATGCGGGTACTGCCATGGGAGAATATTTTATGCAAAATGGCATGGATGCGCTCATTGTGTACGATGATTTATCGAAACATGCGGTAGCGTATCGCCAAATTTCGCTGATATTAAAACGGCCTTCCGGACGTGAGGCTTTCCCGGGCGATGTATTCTATTTACATTCCCGACTTTTGGAGCGTTCTGCCAGGTTAAATGCCGATTATGGGGATGGTTCATTGACCGCTTTGCCCATCATTGAAACGCAAGCCGGTGACGTCTCCGCCTACATTCCGACCAATGTCATTTCCATTACGGATGGACAGTTATTTTTAGAAACAGATTTATTTAACCAAGGGATAAGGCCGGCCATATCGGTGGGTATTTCGGTATCGCGCGTTGGATCGGCAGCACAGATTAAGGCATTAAAAAAAGTTGCGGGGCAATTAAAGCTCGAAATGGCTCAGTATCAAGAATTGCAGGCTTTTACGCAATTTGGATCCGATTTGGATGCAAAAACGCGACATCAGCTGGAACGTGGTAAACGTATTATTGAAATACTTAAACAGGGGGTTCATAAGGATAGGTATGTTGCATTTCAGGTGGCTATTTTGTGGGCCATCCAAAAAGGCTATTTCGATGCGGTTGAAGTCGAAAAAATGCCCGATGCTATTGCCCATTTGAATGACCATTTTTTGAATTTGCAAAAGGATTGGATGCGTCAACTGCATGCCACAAAGGAATTAACGGAGCCGCTTGCAAATCAATTGGAACAAATTTTCAATAACTGGCAACAAACGAAGGCGTGATTCTATGAAAGGCATGCGAGAAATTCGGACACGAATTAGGGCGATTAAAAGTACGGCCCAAATTACGCGTGCCATGGAATTGGTAGCTTCTTCCAAGATGAAGAAAGCGCAGGAGGGTGCTTTAAGAAGTCGTATGTACGCGTGCGAATTGGCCGAACTTTTACACGCTTTAACGCAACAGGTCTCTTGGGATGACATCCAGCATCCATTCTTGAATGTCAGGGATGTACACCACCGAGGCGTGTTATTGGTGATGGCCGATAAAGGTTTGTGCGGTTCCTTAAATCAAAATTTGCTGAAGGAAGCGCTACAATTGCCCGCGTGTACACGATTTATAGTGGTGGGCCAAAAGGGTCTGCAGGTGATGTCGCGCAATCGTTCGGATTTACTAGGGCACTTTACCTGCCCCGATGTTATTCATTTTAAACAGGTGCAAGAAATTGTTCATTTTCTCGTGGATGCCTACCAAAGTCAAAAAATTGATACTGTAGAAGTCTTGTTCCCGCGTTTTAAGAATACACTTGTGCAAGAGCCGGCCCTAAGACGTTTGTTGCCCATGGTTAATCTCGAAGAAGAATTAAAAAATTTGTACCATTGGATGGGAATTGATGGGTCTAAACTGGCAAATAACGATCGAGATTTTATTGTTGAGCCTGATGGTAAAACGATTTTGGAACAATTACCTCTGCTATTTCTTAAAAAAACGCTTTATCAAATTTTACTGGAAGCAAAAGCTTCCGAACACAGCGCACGTATGGTAGCCATGAAATCGGCCACAGACAATGCGGAAACCTTAATTGAAAATTTGAAATTGGAGTACAATAAGGCTCGTCAAGCGAGTATTACGCAAGAGATCGTGGAAATTACGGCGAGTCAAAGCTTATGAATTTGTGGACCATATGAGTAACGTAGGTAAGATTGTTCAAGTAATCGGTGCTGTCGTTGATGTACAGTTTGCCAAAGAGGCTATTCCGGAAATTTACAATGCGTTGGAAGTGACGCTGGATGCAACAGAGGGGGGAAAGTCACGTCTTGTTTTGGAAGTACAGCAACATTTATACGAAGGATTGGTTCGTGCGGTAGCCATGTCTTCTTCCGAAGGTCTCCGACGTGGTATGGAGGTTGTAGATACTGGTCAACCCATATCCATTCCCGTAGGTAAAGGTGTGTTGGGGCGTATTTTAAACGTTATTGGAGAACCGGTGGACAATCGTGGACCCATTGAAGCCGATCTGATGTTGGCGATTCACAGAAATCCACCCAGCTTGTTGGAGCAAACTACAGAAGCTCAAATTTTGGAAACCGGCATCAAGGTGATCGATCTCATTTGTCCGTTTATAAAAGGGGGCAAAGTAGGTGCTTTTGGGGGTGCCGGCGTAGGTAAGACCGTCGTTATTATGGAACTTATCCAAAATATTGCCATGGCTCACGGTGGATATTCGGTTTTTTCGGGTGTTGGGGAACGTTCCCGGGAAGGAAATGATTTGTACAGGGAAATGAAAGATGCCAAGGTCATTGATCTTGAGCATCCTGAAAATTCAAAAGTAGCTCTCGTATATGGACAAATGAATGAGCCGCCGGGAGCTCGTATGCGTGTGGGTTTGGCTGGCTTGACGGTAGCCGAACATTTTAGAGACGCCTACGGCCAAGATGTACTGCTCTTCATCGATAACATCTTTCGTTTTTCACAAGCGGGTTCGGAAGTATCCGCACTTTTGGGACGATCGCCTTCTGCGGTTGGTTATCAACCTACTTTAAGTCAAGAGATGGGAGCACTGCAGGAACGGATTACTTCGACAAAAAAAGGTTCCATTACATCTTTCCAGGCAGTGTATGTACCCGCGGACGATTTAACGGATCCCGCACCTGCAAACACGTTTGCGCACTTGGATTCAACGATCGTATTGGATCGACGCATATCCGCATTGGGTATTTATCCTGCAGTGGATCCTTTGGCATCGGGGTCCCAGGCGCTTGACCCCAATATTGTTGGAGAAGAACATTTTACAACGGCGCGACGTGTGCAATCCGTGTTGCAAAGATATAAAGACCTGCAAGATATCATTGCCATTTTAGGCATCGATGAATTGTCCCCCGAAGATAAGTTAATCGTAGCACGAGCCCGTAAAATCCAGAAATTTCTTTCCCAACCTTTCCGCGTTGCTGAAATTTTCACAGGATATAAAGGTAAATATGTCAAGACGGCCGACTGCATAAAAGGGTTTAAAATGATTTTAGAAGGCGAATTGGACGAAATCCCTGAAAATGATTTTTACATGAAGGGGACTATCGAAGAAGTGATAGGAACCTCCAAGGAATCGTAATTATATGGGGGTTTTGCTTAAAATTGTCATTCCTGAAAAAATTGTTTTTGAAGGTAAGGTTACTTCGGTAATATTACCAACAGTTTTGGGAGAAATAGAGATCCTTGAAGATCATTTGCCCATCGTGGGCCTTTTGGAGCCCGGTGCGGCTATTTATAAAATCAATGGCCAGACAAATTCGATTGCCGTCGACACAGGCTTTTTTAGGTTAAAAAAAGATCAATTAATACTCCTCACGGAAGCCGCTATCGACGTACAAGTTTTGGACGCAAGTTCGATTGATGCGGCTGTACGTCGTGCGCAGGAAGCTCTTGAAAAAGCTAAACAAGAGCAAGGTGCCAATACCGAAGAGCTTGAACGTTTGGATAAAATGTTTCGATTCCAATTGGCCCAGCAGCTTACAAAACAAATTAAGCGTTGATGACGGATTTTGAAACTTCCATACGGGTAAGATATGCTGAAACGGATGCGATGGGCGTTGCACACCACAGCAGCTATTTCGTATGGCTAGAATTGGTGCGTGTAGAATGGTTGCGATTTTTGGGATTAGATTACAGGCAAATGGAAGCCGACGGATTTGCTTTGCCCGTTGTTGAAGTTCATTTACAATATAAATCGCCTGCATTTTTTGATGATCACATCAAAATTATACTCAATCCTCCGGCCGAAAAATTGCATGCACGTTTTACGTTAACTTATACGCTTTCGCGTCAAAATCTTCTCATTGCCAAAGGTTATACGATACACGCTTTCATTAATCAGCAACGGCAATTGATTAAGCCACCTGCATTCTTTGTAGAACGTATTGATTGAAATTGGATCCAGCCCTGTGGATACGTTGAATGGCCTCGATACGGCTTAAAGCAAGCATTGGGAATACTGTACAAGCTCCAATGATTTTATCCTACGGAAAGCAAAGAAGCGCACGACTTTTGACATGGATGCATAACAATGCGAATGGTGATTTACGCTCAACTTTAGACTTTCTTTCCTTTACATAATGATCTATAATAAGTCCAGGGATTTTTATGCATAGCAGCGCTTCCGTCAGCTTTTCGAAAATATTACCGGCAATTTTAACTGGTTGGATGTTTTTTTTGCTCTGCTATGTGTCCAGAGTTGAACCCGGCGTAATTGCCAATGAGCTCATGGGCACATTCAACATGACGGCGTCAACATTCGGGTTTGTTTCTTCTTGCTTGTATATAACCTATGTCGCCATGCAGATTCCTACGGGCGTACTGCTTGATAAATTCGGTTCGCGGGCAATCATGTCTTCGGGTGCACTCCTCAGCGCCGTCGCTATATTTGTATTTGGTTCTGCTCAAAGTGTTCTTCAACTGCAAATGGGACGCTTTCTTCTCGGAGTTGCCACAGCTTCCGGATTCATAGGTTGCACAAAACTTATCAGCGAGCTTATTCCTCCACGACAATATTCTCTTTTTGTCGGAATAACGCTGTTTGCCGGATGCATCGGAGGAATATGCGGTGGTACCCCAACGGCGTGGTTAGTGTCAGCCACAGGATGGCGCGAGACAACCTTCATCATCGCAGGATTCGGGATACTGATATCCCTATTGGCATTCTTTTGTATGCCTCCGCTTTCAAGGCAATTTTCCAACACCGCCGAAAACGTCGCTAAAAACATGTTGGACGGCCTAAAAATCCTCGCAAAAAATCCGAGATACTGGGCCCTGGGTGTTGTCTGTGCCATCAGCTATCTTCCCATGACGGCGATTGCGGAGCTTTGGTGTATTCCATTCGTGGGAAAAAAATTTGCGCTGTCGACGGCCGACGCAGCGGTCTCCTCCATGTTCATCTTTATCGGATACGGCTTCGGAAGTATAATTACTCCGTGTTTAGCGAATAAACTGAACAGTTGCAAAAAAGTTCTTTTAATTTTCAAGACACTGACCATCGTTGTATTTTTGCCGATCATTTATTGGGATGGAATTTCCTTTCGCTTATGTCTGCTTTTGCTTTTTCTTTTTGGTGTTTTTGGCGGAACGGTCCCGCTTTTTTTCACCATGGCCTACAACATGGTTCCGCGGCAATATGGCGGATCATCATCCGGTTTTACGAATATGATAAATATGTCCGGCGCCATTATTTTTCAGCCACTTTTAGGGAGACTGTTGGATTCTTTTCGAAATGGCCTCATCGATGTCGACGGGACACCGTTGTACACGTTTATGATGTACAAAAATGCATTTCTGGTGGTTTGGGGATGTATGGCATTGTCAATATTTTTACTGTTTTTCATAGATGATTTTACACACAAATGACTATGAGTTTTCATTTATATATAATAGCGTTATAAGTTGAAAAAATTGAGTTAAGGAATGAACGCCTACGGTGAAGGTTTAAGACAATAAGGGTGATAAAATACGTTGAACCCGGTCCATGATTAATCCATTGGGGCAATAAACGGGCATAATATTTCTCCTGCTTGTAAAAGTTTTCGAAATGACGGAGGCGTTGAATCTCTTAAGAGGCAGGGATCCGTCAATTGCCCAAAGACTTTGGAAACCCATCCAGTGCCGCCAAGGCACATACATTTTGTACGCGCATGTCTCTTCTATTTTGAAAATCATGCCTTGTGCCTGTTTGTTTTGCTTTACACGACAACGTACTCTACGCAGACACTTTTCGAATACCTTTCCTTCATGCGCTTGCACGCTATCTCGGTCTTTTAGCGACTTGAAAAGTTCTCCGGTTACTTGTATGCTTTAGTGGAGACCATAAACGGCGGCATTACCCAGTTCTTCTTCGATACGTAACAGGCGATTATATTTGCAGATACGGTCTGTACGACTGAGCGATCCCGTTTTAATTTGGCCCACATTTGTGGCAACCGCTAAATCCGCCAAAGTTGTATCTTCCGTTTCGCCGGAACGGTGCGAAATGACGCACTTATAACCGGAGCGTTTGGCAAGCTCAATGGTGTCCAACGTTTCTGTCAGCGTACCGATTTGGTTTAGTTTTATGAGAATAGCATTGGCAATATGTTGTTCGATTCCCTTGTTTAAAAACTTCGGATTTGTAACAAATAAATCATCACCCACCAACTGTGTATCGGTTCCCATCGCCTGCGTAAGCGTACGCCACCCCGTCCAATCATTTTCATCGCAGCCGTCTTCAATTGAAAATATTGCGTAATCTTTTTTGAGTGTTTGGTAGAACGTGACTAGATCTTCAACCGTTTTTTCGGATCCATCCGATTTTTTAAAGACATACCGTTGTTGGGCTGCATCGTAAAATTCGGATGCGGCAACATCGAGGGCAATTTTGATGTCTTGGCCAAAGCGATATCCAGCCTTTTCTATGGCTTGAGCAATGAAATGTAACGCCTCTTCGTTTCCACTCAGGTGAGGCGCAAATCCTCCTTCATCTCCAACGGCGGTTGAACGTCCACTTTGCTTCAATAGTGCTTTAAGTGCATGAAAAATTTCGGTTCCCATACGTAATGCCTCTGAAAAACGTGAGGCACCTACGGGAGCGATCATAAATTCTTGAATATCGATGGGGGCATCCGAATGGGCACCGCCATTCATAATATTCATCATGGGAATGGGTAACACGTGGGCATTAACGCCACCCAAGTAACGGTAAAAGGGAATATTGAAGCAATTGGCAGCCGCACGTGCTACGGCTAACGAAACTCCCAAGATAGCGTTGGCACCTAAGCGAGATTTATTTTCTGTTCCATCCAATTGAATCATCGTTTGATCAATGTTCCGTTGATCAAGCGCTTCCAAGCCTTCCAAAGCTTTGGCTAGTTCTTTATTCACGTTTTGAGTGGCCTGCAAAACTCCTTTCCCGTTGTAACGTTGGCGTGCCGATGCGTCCAAAGTTTCTACTTTACCATCGCGTAATTCCCAAGCTTCGTGGACACCCGTGCTGGCGCCCGAAGGAACCGCCGCGCAGCCCACACTCCCGTCTTCCAAAGTTACCTCAACTTCCACGGTAGGATTACCGCGAGAATCTAAAATTTCTCTGCCTAATATCTCAACAATGCAACTCATAGTTATTATATTAAAAAGAAAATTGAATAAGATTGCAAGGTAGAAGTTGTAGGATGATGCATTGAGCCTACGGTTACGTGTCCGTCGCCGGGGATCATAATCGCACATGCTTTACAGAAATATATTTAAGAAGGCATTTAAAGAATGCATGCGATGTAGCAATTGGGGTACGTTTTAAGATGACCGTGCACATTTTTTCCTTGCCTGAATAGCCCATTGGTAAACTTGCTCGTAGGCTTTTGCGGCTTTATTCCACGAAAAATCGATGCGCATGGCTTGTTTTTTCATGGATGCAAAGGTTTTAGGGCGATCATAATAGGTGGCGCAAGCCCAGCCGATGGTATTCCACAAAGCATCGTGTGTGAGTTCGTTGAAAGCAAAGCCTGTACCCTTGCCCGTTGTTTCATCGAGGGAATGAACGGTGTCCGCCAGTCCGCCTGTGTTTCTAACAATCGGTAGGGTCCCGTAACGCATGGAATACATCTGATTGAGACCGCAGGGTTCAAAACGACTCGGCATAACGAAGAAGTCGGATCCAGCTTCGATAAGATGTGCCAGTGACGTATCGAAACCTATGTACACGCTCAATTGTTGCAGGTACTTTTCGGCAATTTCACAAAACCTTTGTTCCCAAGATCCCTCACCGTTTCCCAAGACCACCATCTGGATGCGTAATTTGGATAAAAGTGAAGGTAGGATATCCAACAGAATATCGAGCCCTTTCTGGAAATATAAACGGCTAACAACACCGTACACGGGCACATGGGGGTCGATTTTTAAGTTAAAATAACGTTGCAGGTATTGCTTGCAAATACCCTTGCCCTTTAGATCATTGGCGGCGTAGGTTGCGGGCAAACACGTGTCTGTACTTGGATTCCAAAGTACTTCATCGATTCCATTAAGAATGCCGATCAGATCTCCAGCTTTAAATTTCAAAACGGACTGCAGTCCACATCCCCCCATATAAGTTTGAATTTCGCGTGCATAGTTGGGACTTACGGTCGTCAACTTCGTGGCGTGGAAAAGCGCTCCTTTCATGAAATTAACGGTTCCCATGGATTCTAAACTGTTGCATCGGTATTCGGAGAACGGTATGCCGGCGTAGGCTAGAATATCTGGAGCAAAAATACCCTGATGTTCCAAGTTATGAATCGTAAAAACGGTGGCCGTTTGATTCAATGGTTGGCCGCACTCACACGTGTTGATGTAAACGGGAATGAGTCCCGTTGTCCAATCGTGGCAATGCAATACATCGGGATACCATTTGAGGCTATAGCACAAATCAAGTACTGCCCGATTGAAGAATGCAAAACGTTCACCGTTATCAAAATGCGGCCCCCAGGGACCCTCGTAAATTTCGTAACGTCCAAAATATTGTTGATATTCAATGAAATAATAAACAATAGTACGATTTACACATCCCCAAATACGACATATTCTTTCATGTCCTCCCAAATGTACCACCACGTTGTCGTAGGCTTTCCAAGAATTTTGCGGTTGAATAGACCCATACAAGGGTAAGCAGACGCGTACGTCGTGCCCCAATTGGCTTAGATAAATAGGTAAAGCTCCCATGACATCTCCCAACCCTCCAACGGTAGCATACGGATAGCATTCTGGACTCGCCATTAAAATTTTCATACGGAAATCTTTGCGAAAGTTAGGTAATGTGTGCAACAGCCATACATAGTATAACGTATGCTCATTGAAAAATCAATTTTATTTGGGCAACTCAGTTTCACGAAGATAAAAGTTCATGGACGCACGTTATATCCTTAAGCGATTCAGTAGGATTGAGAGAGGAATGATCAAATGGAATCGTAGAGTTTGAAGTGTTTTTCTGTGATTACAATCGCTATACTATGAAGTGCTCCAATGGATATAATCAGCAGATCATGTGCTTATTTTTTCTGTATCGCAAACGGGACTTTACGGCTTTTGTATTTCGCAATTTCACAAAAATTTTCCACCCTGTTAACATTTTTAAAACATAATGGACGAATGATTTTATAGTTGCCAACTGTATTCCTTAACGCAACGTTCCTCCCATCTGCAGTATTATCGGTGTGTTTGTAGGGCACTTCGGAAGATCCCTGGCATGATTTATTGCCGAGGATTAACGGCAGAACTCTATTAGAGGAATCGCTCGTGAGCCGCGCGATTCAGGCGATCGTTGATGGCACAACCGATACCCCTATGGGGTACTTTTTCGATCCAAATAGACTTAAAGTGGCATTGGTCTAAATGCTGTAAAAGAGCAAATAAGTTGGCTGCCGCTTCTGCCAAATCTTCATTTTTTGTGAGATAGAACTCTTTGCCGGTTAAAATTCGGTTGGACCGCGTAAAAAATACATGCGCGGACTGTTGATTAAATTGTTGTTCAAGGTGCTGCGGCGGTTTGAATCCTTGTAACTTATCCACTAAATAGAGCGAGGTATGCGGGCTGTAATGTTTTTTAAATAAACCGGGACACAGTTTCGTTGCGTGATCATTGGTATCTGCAGGTGGCATGTGTACACTTTGTTTTAAGACATCTTCTATGGATTCTTTTGAAATTGGGCCGTAACGCAGTAATGTTGGGTGCTGTTCATCGAGTAAGGAAAGGATGGTGGATTCTATCCCCAGCGAACAGGGGCCACCGTCTAAAATATAAGAGAGCGTATCTCCCATTCCATCCATAACGTGTTGGGCACAGGTGGGGCTTACCTGCTGAAACTTATTGGCGCTGGGAGCTACCAAAGGAGACCCCAAGAGCGCGAGAACATTTCTGAATAAAGAAGAATTTGGAGCGCGCACAGCCACAGAGGATTGTTGCGCCGTTACAATGGGCGGCACGGAAGGTTTTTTGGGAAGTATAAGTGTCAGGGGACCTGGCCAAAAAACGTTTACCAATTTTGTGGCTTGCGTACCCGCATAAGCGACTTGATTTAGCTGGCGTTCGTCCAAAACGTGAACGATGAGAGGGTTATTGAGCGGACGTTGTTTGAACGTATAAACCTTTAAAATTGTATCTTCATCCAATAAAGGTGCAACTAGGCCATAAACTGTTTCTGTGGGTAAAGCAACCGGATTGCCCTGCTTAAGTTGAGCGACAGCCTCTTCGGGCGAACACCCAATCACTGCGCTCATAAAAACTAGGGCATCAGGAGAAGGTTACGCGCTTGTTTAACGATTTTTGTAAAATGACGTTGTTCTTGAGCCGTAAAATGGGTGATTCTACGCGGCAATATTTTCCCCGTTTCCGTGGTATAATTTCTGAGCTGCTCGACGTCTTTCCACGTCAAACTCTTAATTGAAATCTTCTCTGCAGGCTTGGTTTCTCTCATGTATTTTAGCTTTAAAAACCCAATTAGTAAAAACGTAACTTTTTTGAAACGCAAGCTCAAATTTTGTAATAAAAAGCAAAAAAGCCTTGCGCGTAGTTTTTTTGTGGAAAATTTTGCGTTTTATCTTATATTACCTGCAATGTTCAATGGCCCCGTTTACGTTATAGATTTCGAAGGTAGTTGGGTGGGAGGTATTGTAGAATACGGGATAGTTGGGATATTATTGGACAAAGGGATTTTTGAAACGCGTACACGTCTATGTCAAACGAATGTGCCTGTTGCCATAAGCGAATATCGATGTCATGGGATTTTAAATCGAGAGTTGGTTCACTGCCTTCCGTTTTCTCAAGATTTGGGATTTTTTATAAAAGCCCGTCAGCAGGGTATTTTTTGTGCTCACAACGCTGCGTTTGAAAATCAACTTTTGTCTCGCTATTGTCCCGTACTAGAGATCGAAAAAAGTTTTGCAACTTACGATAAAAGGGATATGGGGTGGGGGCCGTGGCTGGATACGTACGGCCTATACAAACACCTTTTGCCACGCAAAGTTGACTGCGGGTTAAGTCATTTAATTGCAACGTTGCGTCTTGAAACCAATTTAAATGCTCTGGCAAATAAATTTTGTCCTTCCACGCGCAAAAAATATCACTGCGCATTATACGATGCCTTGGCAAGTGCATTGCTGCTGCTGAAATTTGCTTGCATGCCGCAAAATCAAGGTAAAGATTTAAACGCGTACATTGCCCAAAGTATTTTGGGTGTAAAAGCCATGTACGATCGTAACCAGACCACTTTTTTGTGAAGAGATGCTGGGTAGCAAGCAAAGCAGGCAACTTTAAAAGCTTTGCAGTATACCTTGGTATATCTCTATACCTGGTGAGGAGCAATTATCGATGGGATGCAGGCATATCTCGGTAAAGAAGATTATAATTTTTTAAAGAAATTTGATGCATTGTTTTACATACAACGAGTAAATATGCTTCTTGAACAATGCAAATCCAGTAACACATACCTTCTCCTGTAAATTGTTTGCATAAACCTATTCAGAAAACTTGTGTCTTCTGAATAGGTTGCGGTATGTAAGCCGGATTCTGTACATTGTTAAACAATGCCACGTTCATTTATCTAACAATTTTGCAATTGTTTTCTTTCGAATGCGACAAACCCGAAGCTTTTGGACGGGCCATCCAGCTTCCTATTTTGTCTTGCACCCGATTGGGTTTGTCCTGCCATTGCTATCGCTAACAACGCGGTGGTCTCTTACACCTCCTTTGCACCCTTACCCATAGACGGCGGTTTATTTTCTGTGACACTTTCCGTACAAAAGACTTAACTCTTTTGCCCCCTACTTTCGTAGAGAATCTTGCCCTGTGGTGTCCGGACTTTCCTCTTCATATTTTTGAGATACAAAGCGAACGTGCTACCGCGAAATGCAATTTCTATTCACGCCCGTTTGAAAAAAAAGTAAATGCTTAAAATAGAAAAATTTAAGAAGATTAAGTTATTGGGATGTATTATAACAGAAAGGAGGATACGCTTACCCACAACCCGATTAAGCCCTGAACTCATGGAAGATGTATTCGATTGAGGTAGTATTTTGTTTTTCCGTAAAACGCATTTTGAAGAAGCAATGATGCTTATTCCATGCATTAACGATATACATTGAGACCTTCCATTGTTTCATAATCTGCATATCCCATTACTCATGCAACAATATTAAATTGTTCAGGCTGAAAAAATTTCTTCAATGGTGAAAAATCGCAAAAGTAGTAACCTTTTCTTTTTACATTTAAAGGAACCAGGCGAGCGTTGCTTGGATTTTAATATCTCATACATGTAAAAGTTCAAATTGCCGTCTCTTTAAAATGAAAAATCATCCCTTATAAAAATGCGGCCGCTGCGATTTGGGAGATGATAAAGCAAAAACATCTTAAGTGATACGTTATTATGGAATTAAAGAAGCAGCACGGTATAATTTTTCATAGTGAATAAAAGCTAGACCAGAACAACGTAGTCTAGGATATGCTTTGCTAATAAAGAGATGACAGGGCAAAATGAAACGGGTTTAAAAATCTCTGAACCCTCTGGAAATAATGGTGGCAAGAGGCGGAATCGAACCGCCGACACAAGGATTTTCAGTCCTCTGCTCTACCGACTGAGCTATCTCGCCAAACCCTGACATCCTCAACACAACGAAAAAGGTCGTTGGAGTCAACTGCGTTTTTTATAAATTTGACGCAGGGAAGCGATCCGACAACATGCAAAGGGATTGCCTTGGAGACGAAGGTATCAGTACTGAACCGTGGCCATCATAACGGGTAGTTTTGAAGACATCCTACGATGTGTGTAAGCTCCAAGAGCCGAAAGATATTTATGAGTAGTTTCTCAATATCTTTTGCAACCCTAAGAAATATCAAGGATTAATATTAAGCAATGACGTAAAGTAAACACGGAGATAGAAGGTAAAGATTATTAAGTCGTCACGTCCGTTTTGACACTATTCGGCCTTATTTTCTATACCGATTCTACATAGCTTTCGTTGAATCCAATGGTATTTTACGCTGATACCTTTTAGAGTTGGAGAATGATAGCCTGTTGAGCACAATGGATTCACCTTGGTTGAGTTGAAGTGTAGGATCATAATCTTACCTTAAGGCGTACGTACCCATGTCCTTGGATTGAACAACCTAAAACCCTCCGAAAAACCTTATAAAACCCTTGACAGAGGCAGTGAAGGAAGGATACAATAACTTAACTGTGAAGACCTCAAGACCTCAAGACCTCAAGACCTCAAGACCTCAAGACCTCAAGACCTCAAGACCTCAAGACCTCAAGACCTCAAGACCTCA
>JAISBA010000012.1 GCA_031266455.1 Puniceicoccales bacterium | reverse complement strand
CTATAAAATTCAACCTCTAATAACAAGTTCTTTCATTGCATTAGAATACAGACATGTAGGGTAAATTAAACCTTGCCATCACCAATCTGAGGTCTATGAATCCAGTCTTACCCTAAGACGAGCATACCAAGGCCCTTGGATTGAGCAACCTAAAAACCCTCCGAAAAACCCTTGACAAAGGTAGTGAAGGAAGGATACAATAACTTAACTGTGAAGACACCAAGACACCAAGACACCAAGACACCAAGACACCAAGACACCAAGCGCTTAGCGCTTTAGGGGGATTTCCCAGGGCGGATTTACCTATCCGCGCGTCGATATTTGGCCGGGCATCGAGATGCTTGAAGATCTTTGGATGTTCGAGATTGCTTCACAATTCTATACGGTTTTGCAGGGTCCTCAGGACGGCTTTACCTATCCGGGAGTTAAGGTCTGCGAGAGCATTGAAGTACTCGAGAGTTGGAGCTCTAAACAGAGGTGGTTTTACCCTTATCGAAATCATCGTTGCCCTCTGCATCGTGGCCATCCTTACCGCCATTGCCATTCCGGGGTTTAAGAAGGCTACGGAAGATTTTCGGGTAAATTCTACCGTGGAAGACACCTTGAATATCATAAAAGCTTGCCGCAATTACTATCTTATTTTTAACGAATTTCCACCGAATGTGAACAATGATATACCGGATAAGTTACTTCCATTTGTACCTAAATATTTGGTAGATCCAAACCGCGGTAAAGACGGCCATGCACATCGATGGAATCGTAGGCCGTTGGGTAAAACGGCATACAATTACGACGTGGATAATTTTATGCAAGAGGACTATAGCCCTCACGGTATGGGTGTTTCGCTATATGGCATCCACCAAAATACCACAGATTGGAACAAATTGTATAGCAAATTTAAACCGATTATTGGGGAGAGATATATTCCTCTTAATTGGGGTGATAGAATGTCCTGCCTCTTGCCCGAGTCTCCAGGCTCGACGGATCTTAACGGCAATGAAACTTGGGAGAATCGGTACTATTAATTTCATTTCTTATTTTTTAGGTTTCTTC
Source organism: Puniceicoccales bacterium (assembly GCA_031266455.1). Taxonomy (GTDB): domain Bacteria; phylum Verrucomicrobiota; class Verrucomicrobiia; order Opitutales; family UBA9783; genus CABUVL01. The sequence goes on along the minus strand of JAISBA010000012.1, from coordinate 70,871 downwards.
TCTAGTGTTATTTTTCAGGGTAGAATGCCACTTGTAGCGCTGGGAAAAACTTGCGGACTAAAATGCACATTGCCACAATTTCAATCCATCCCAGGGAACAGTTTGTTGGGTTGTATAAATAATGGTTTATTGTTTTACCGCTTATTCAAGTTCTAGTTAGGTATGGGTGTAAATGTTAGACAAAATGAGATGCCTTTTGACGACTGTTTTAGTTTGTTGCAGTTTTACGTCATTGCCCTCTTCCCCTGCATCCTAAATTTCAATAAGGAGAATAGATACCATGAGTAATGATGCATGACCACTGAATACCTAATACAATGGTCAATAACCGCGTCATTGCAATCTTCTTTGTTGTGTCCTTGCTCCGTGGTTTCCGTCGGCATCAAATGAGAATTGCCAAATTGTAGCGCACACACCCTTATCTGTGGATAAAAAGATCGAAGTTGTTTTTGCAGAAGATTTAGTTAAGTTAAGCGGCCGAACCCCTAATGACATTTAAAATATTACGCCTAAATAATCCTTCTTCTTGGGTACTGGCTTATAAAATTTATACTTTCTGTTTTATAATTTTATTCAGCATTTTCATGGAAGCGATGATTTTCCCCAAAATAGATATCCTAAAAACGTACACCTCCCTGGATTACGCTTTTGGATACTGAAATGTTTAAAGTAAGTCCAATTGGGGTTGTGCGTCGGAAGGTGGAGTCCGTTCATGGAGCAATTTTCGTAAAACCTTACCTTCCGATTCTATGCTGGCTAAAATGGTTTTGGCGCGTTCAATAACGGCGGTTGGAAGGCCGGCAAGTTTGGCCACTTGAATACCGTAGGATCGATGGGCACATCCGGCGCATATTTGGTGAACGAATAAGATTTCGTCGTTCCACTCTTTAACGGCTACGTAGGCGTTAAAGATGCGTGGGAAAAGTTTTTCCAATTGGGTTAGTTCGCGATAATGGGTTGCAAACAGTGTCCGTGGACCCATTTCTACATCTCGATGTAAATATTCTACCACGGACCAGGCAATGCTTAAACCATCGTACGTACTTGTCCCACGTCCAATTTCATCCAGGATAATTAAACTGCGTTGCGTTGCATTATTTAGGATATTGGCCGTTTCAAGCATTTCAACCATGAAGGTGGATTGGCCGCGTGCAAGGTCGTCACTGGCTCCAATGCGGGAAAAAATGCGGTCCACCCATCCCATACGACACGATTGAGCGGGGACCCAACAGCCCATGTGAGCCATGAGGGCAATGAGAGCATTTTGGCGAATGTAAGTTGATTTACCCGCCATATTCGGACCCGTGAGGATCAAAATTTGTCGCTGTTGTGCATCCAAATAGAGGTCGTTGGCCACAAACGTCTGCGTCAGGCCTTGATTTGCCCGCAAAGAAGCTTCCACAAGAGGATGGCGGCCCGCTTCGATTTCAAAAGCAGTGCTCGTATCCACGTTAGGTTTCGTATAATGGCAATTTCTAGCTAAACAGCTCCACCCAGTAAAAACATCTATTTCGGCCAATGTTTGCGCAGTTTGCTGCAATTGGCTTGCGTGCACAAGGACCACTTCTACCAATTGGGCAAATAAAACTTTTTCACGTTCAATGGCGCGCGTTTGTCCGTGCAAAATAAAATCTTCTTTAGCCTTTAATTCTTCCGTCGAATAGCGTTCAACGTGTGCCATTGTTTGCTTACGGATATAGTGGCAAGGAACAAGATTTAAGTTAGATTTTGTAACTTCGATAAAAAATCCGGCTGCAGCATTGTATTTGACCCGTAAATTTCGAATACCTGTACGTTGTTGTTCCGTACGTTCGAAATCTTTTAGCCAAGTTTTATTTTGTACTTGCGTAGAACGCAATTGATCCAGCATCTCGTCGTACCCTACCTTGATGTAATTCCCTTCCGTTAAGTCGTTGGGCAAAGTTTCTTCGAGTGCATCCCGTAAGTGACTCAAAAGATCTTGAAACAGATGAATATTTTGGGTCAAATGTTTGATTTCCGGTAAGTCCAAAGTTTGTAATTTGGCTTTGATAAAGGGTAACTGTTCCAAAGTTTCTCGAATTGCACCCAATTCTCTGGGTGTGCGTAATCGATTATAAAGTCGCGATAAAATACGATTTAAGTCGCGTGTACGCTTTAAATATTCCTGAATACTGCGCGTTATTAGGGGTTGATCATGGAAGATTTGAATGAGGTTTTGCCGCACTTGAATTTGCTGCAAATCAAGCAAAGGGTAAGTCAAATAATGTTGAACTAATCGGCTACCAGCTGCCGTCTTTGTGTTGTCCAAAAAGCCTAACAAGGAACCTTCACGAGTCCCCTGCTGCGTCTGAAATATTTCCAAATTTCTTACGGTAGATGCATCTAGAATCATGTTGTGGGCACACGTATGCAAAGCGATTTTGGTAAGATTTTTTGGAGAGTGAAATAAGTTTTCGGTAATGTAAGCCACAAGCGCGTTGGCGCAACCCAATGCGAGACAATCCGGTGGAATACCAAAGCCTTCCAAATGTTGTACTCCCAGAAGTTTTTCCAGGTTTTTTCGAGCCTGAGTTTGTTCAAAAGCGAAATGGGGAAGTTCGGAAATAGATTTATTGCACAAAAGCGGTGCCAAGAAGGTTTTATGTTCCTGCGTCGTTCGTTCGGAAAGAACAATTTCTTTAACATCCAAAGCGCACAAAAAAGATAGAAGATCTTGGCGTTGCGTTTCTGAAGCAAGGGTGAATTCACTGGTCGATAAATCTAACCAAGCCGCATTTAAAATGTTGTGATCCAGGGTAACGCAAAGGATATAGTGGTTACTTTTGGACTCAATTTGAGAATCTTCCAAAACAGTTCCAGGCGTTAAGATACGCGTTAAGGAGCGATCAACCAACTTTTTGCCGGGCTGAGGGGCTTCCATCTGATCGCAAATGGCCACTTTTTTGCCCGCCTTAAGCAGTTTATCAATGTACGTCTCCGAAGCGTGAAAAGGGATGCCTGCCATAGGAATACCGGAACGTTGGGTGAGGGTAAGGCCGAGAATTTTTGCCCCCGTTTCGGCATCGTCAAAGAACATTTCGTAAAAATCGCCTAATCGAAAAAATAAAATTGTATCTTGAGGTAATTTTTTATGTACCGACAGGTATTGTTGCATCATGGGCGTACTCGCCGCCATCTGCTTTTCCATACTACTTTCTTTAAAGGGTGCGCACATTTTGACAATACTTATTTTGGTAAATACGCCTTCCTTCGATTGCGTTACCGGTCGAGGCTATGGGTGTAAAGCCTCCACCTTTATGCTTCAAAATCATTCCCATGAAAAAAATATTTTTTGGATAGATAAGGATAAAAAGCAGACGAATTGAGAAGCGGAGATTTGTTAAATGCGGTGCGTATTGCAAAAAAAATTTTGTGCCGAAATAAGTCATTTTTGACTTGTGTACAACAAATAAACATGCTTACAATAACTTTGTAACGATGAAGGAACGTGTAAATGATCTTTTGAAGCGTATCGGGGAAGGCCTCAGTTTACCCGATTTATGCCTAGACGAAAATAATCATTGTATTTTATTATTTGACGAAAAAATTGTTCTCAACATCGATTTTGACGAAGAAGGTAGCAAATTGGTAATCTATGCTTACGTCGGAGAAATCCCGCTCGATTGCCGTGAAACTATCTTTGAAAAGGCTCTGGAAGGAAATTTCTTTTGGAATGAGACGGACGGTGGAACTTTGGGTATCGACAAGCAATCTCAATCTTTGGTCTTGGCAAAAGCCTTCGGCTGGCCATTAAAAAATATTGAAACCTTTGAAGATGAGCTGGCTACTTTTGTCGAAGTCATCGAAAAATGGATTAGCCGCATTGAAAATTTCATTAGGGAAGCGATGGAAAGAATGGAGAACGAAAAGTAATGTTTCCAAATAACCTTTGCATATATAACAAGGAGTGAACACTTATGCATATAGACACGATAAACTGCTCTCAAAAGAGCGCCCGTAGGGGTGTGTTTGCACCCCTACTTCTGGATCATGTAGGTGGACTTAACGACCATAACGTTAAGCATTTGCAACATACGAATCAAATTCCTCCAGCCGTACCTCGGCAGGGAATATCTTATTTGCAAGCTAAATCTTATTTGGTGTAGTAGTTTTGCCTATCAAGAAAAAACGCCCTTTTGTACTTAGGGGCGTTTTTTTGTTGTAGCATTGGTGAGCATATCCACCTTATTATCCGAGTCACTCAAATGTTCAGACCCTGTGCATATTTCGGATTGACACCTACAATAGGCTGCTTGAAGTACGATCGACACCCCTCCGCTATTGCCTAGCTGTCCTTGCAATTTTTCTGGAGCGTACAAATGTTCAATGAATTGTTTGCAGGTATTTACATGGGGAAAAGTAAATGCGCCAAGACTCTGAAACTGAGGATTGTAAACAAGGTGGGAATCAAGGCACCCAAGAAGAGGGGTAAGGGCTTGACAATGGTATTTGTAAAGAATTTTGACAGTAGGGACTGCCCTGCTGGATTCGGTGCGTTTGCGATGACGGTAAGTCCGCCACCCGCCACAGCACCGCTGACAACTGCGTACTGCAGGTGAAAGTTACTTTCGAAATCTGGGACCAGTGAAGCCAAGTAGGTGATGGCCGCATTATCGTTGAAGGCCGTTAGGAATAAAGCTCCGAAAAATAACGCTTGTTCCCCCAAACGCGATAGAATAATTTCAATCCACCATTCCTGCAATCCCCCATGCGTAACAAGGCCTGCCAGAAAACAGCCTACCAGCAAGGCATTGCGTAAGGCAATTGGGCCCTGATGTATAGCAGTGATGCGTGTAAAAACTAAAAATGCCAGAAATCCCCAAACAAGAAAAGATATATGGTGCGCGTTAAAGACGGTCCAGAGGAGAAATAAAACGTGTGATAGGATAATGCCGTGTGGAATTTTTTCATGCGATTTATCTGAAGATACACGGGCTTTGGCTTGGCTATTCATCTTATGCAACTGCCTTCGAAAAATGAGTGCATAAAATAAGGTTGACATCAAAATACTCAATATGGCTTCCAGTCCGAAATGTTTGAATGCAAAGCTTGAATTCCAATGCCATCGAGTGGCCACCATCAGAATCGGCGGGGCAGCAAAATTCGTTAAAACACCTCCTATGGACACGTTCACGAAAAGAAGTCCTAAGGTTGCGTAGGAAAAAGCAGCATGGGTATTGTAAATCAAAACTTGTTTGGCCAACAAAAGGGCTGCTATCGTCATGGCTCCAGGTTCTGTGATCACGGATCCCAGCAAAGGGGCGAATGCCAAAATACAAATCCACCAAGTTGCGGGTGTTTCTCCCCCGAAGCACTTGACCAGCAATCGTAATACACTTTCGGCGAGCGTTAAGATGGGACGTGTGGCGGCAATGGTCATGATGACAACAACAAAAATGGGTTCCGTGTATTGTCGCGTCTCAAAGTAGTGAATCGTGGCATCCCAACCTTTATAATACGTAAAACACAGTACGAGCGGTAGCAACCAAAGGGCAAAGATAACTTCAACTTCCCCCAAAAGGTGATAAATTTGCGATTTGTAGGTGGAATGTCCTCCTTGAAGGGTTAAGGCCTGCGCATGTTTGGTAAATGTACTAGCCAAAAAGGTATGCAAAATGGCACCCAGAAAAATACACGTTGAGATTAAATACAGTGGATCCGCATTTGCTTGCTGAGTGAGTGCATCCATTAAAGGTAGGTTGTTCCCATAGGTTATTTTGGGTCCAAATAACAAGAGTGGTAAAAACACGCGCATACCTTCAGCCTACGTCGTGTCTTGATGGGGGCAATCTTTTATTTTAACTACAATAATATTGCCTGTTTTGCAAAAAACGCATTGTAATATGATTGTTTCCCATGCGTGTGGTCGATAAAGACTTAAAAATACATTTACAGAAGCCTTTTTCTGGATTTTTTTTAATCCTTGTCAGCTTATTTATCACGTTGTCTTTCATCGATTACGATCCTTTGCAGTCTCAATTTTATACCACAAAAGTACTCAATCATTGGCAATCGCACGGGAATCGGCTGGGATATTGCGGTGTCTATTTTTCCTTTTACGCCTATCGCATAGGCGGCGTGGCAGCATGGTTGCTACCCCTTTATTTATTATGGACAGGCATTTTATTTTTTGTAGGACGCGGAGAAAAATGTTCCCGATGGAAATGGTTTTTCTTTGGTTTAGCCTGCCTTTTGGCCCCAACCGCATTGGCCTTTTTTGAAGCGCTACGCTGGTGGCTGCCGGATTATCGTTTTTTTTCGGCGGGCGCAGGAGGTTTGATTGGATTATACCTTTTTCAATACGTTTTTGCGCGCTATTTTGGAGAAATTGGTTGTATGCTTGTTTTAATCCCGAGTGCGCTTTTCTCTACGTTTTTAGCCTTCGCAAGTCCCGGTCGCGTTTTTTGCTGGATTACGGGAGGATTAAAGCAAGTCTTTGCAAGTTTGAAAATTTTTTGGAAGAACGGTTTCAATGGACTCATTGGGATGTTGCGCAAAAGTTGCATTTTGTGCGCAAATTGGGGGAGAGCTCTGCTTAGGCGGCAAAGGAAAGCTTTAGGGCAAGCGGAAAATGAGCTTTCGGAAGGTGAATCACCGATTCCCATTAACAAGCTTGTAAGCTTGGAAACGGTACCATTGAATCCGCATGCTTTGCGGCACGAAACGCAGGGAATACGTGTTACCGATGAACCTCGTTCGCAAGGATCGCCTAAAGAAAAGACGATTCAAGAGATTAAGGTATTGGAAAGTGAAGTTGTGGAAAAGTCTTCAGGGTCGATACCTGCAAAATTGGGTGATTATCTTTTCCCTCCCATTGAATTGCTGAAAGATCCGCCACCCGTTTTAAAGGATGCCAGCGAAGGTGAAGATTACTATGAAACGGCGCAAGATCTCGTGCAAAAGCTTGCCGAGTTTGGGGTTGAAGTTAAGGTGGAGGCAATTCAATCGGGACCGGTCATTACGAGGTATGAAGTCACTCCAGCCCGAGGTGTTCGGGTCGAAAAAATTACCACCTTGGACAAGAATATTGCTTTGGGGTTAAAGGCGTTGTCCGTACGCATTCAGGCTCCGGTCCCCGGTAAAGGCTGCGTGGGTATAGAGATTCCAAATAAATTCCCTTTGCCGGTTTGCTTGCGTGAAATTTTGGAATCAAAAGCCTGGGCAAATTCGGACGCTGAAATTCCCATCGTCTTGGGTAAGGAGGTTACGGGTAAACCGATCGTAGCAGATTTGACAAAAATGCCCCACTTATTGATAGCAGGGTCTACGGGGTCCGGTAAAACGGTCTGCATCAATGCCATCATTGCTTCGTTGTTGTTCCATTCAAGCCCAGAAGAATTAAAATTTATCATGGTGGATCCAAAAATTGTTGAAATGAAGTTGTACAACGATCTGCCCCATATGCTTATTCCTGTGGTAACGGAGCCCAAACGTGTTCCCTCGGCGCTTAAATGGTTGATTGGTGAAATGGAACGACGGTATCAGTTATTTGCTGGGCATGGGGCGCGCAATATTGCAACTTTTAACGACAAGGTAAAAAAATTGTCCCCAAAAAACGCTATGGAGAAAAATATGCGCCACTTGCCCTACATTGTTTGCATCATTGACGAGTTGGCCGACTTAATGATGGTGGCTCCCGGTGACATTGAAACCTGCATTGCACGACTGGCACAACTTGCGAGGGCTGCCGGTATTCATTTAATTATTGCGACCCAAAGGCCGTCGGTCAACGTTATTACGGGGATTATCAAGGCGAATTTACCGAGTCGCATCGCGTTTAAAGTTGCTTCGAAGGTGGATAGTCGAACCATTTTGGATATAGGGGGAGCCGACAGTTTAATCGGTAAAGGAGACATGTTATTTATTCCGCCGGGGGCATCCCAATTAATTCGTGCTCAAGGTGCCTGGGTATCCGACGAAGAAATCAACGACATGGTTCAGTTTTTGACAAAAAATGGCCCTCCTTCTTTTGCAGAAGAAATACAACGTGTTTTGGATGTTAATGAAGAAGATACCGAGAGTGATAGCGGATCCATGGAAGATGAAGATGCGCTTATTCCGCAGGCTTTGGAGGTATTAAAAACCTCGGATCGCATTTCGACATCCTTGTTGCAACGCCGTTTAAAAATTGGCTACAATCGGGCTGCACGCATCATGGAAACCTTGGAACAGAGAGGCTGGATCCCCCACAGCGATGCGCGTCCTGAGATGTAAGCATGCATTTCGCTTGAATAGGCTTCTTATGCGGTTTGGGTTACGAGCATACATGCTAGAAAACGGGTATACGTTAAAGTTAATTTTGTTTGGAAGTGGAAAAGTAATCTACTGCAATGAGCGATGTGTAAGTGTAGAGTTTTTTAATTCAATCAGAGGTATACAATGTAGTTAAAGGAATTGTTCTTTGTTACGTTGGATATTTTGGATAAATTGTACGGATAGCGAATTCATATCCACAACATCAACGTTGATGGGAATATTTGAATCGGATAAGGCGAAACGTAATTTTGCTAGCGTACTTTCCGATAAAGGGTAATCTCCCTGCAGTAATAAATCGATATCCGAGTATCTTTGGGCCTTGCCTTGAACGCGGGATCCAAAGACAAACACACGGCATTCCGGCACATAAGTCTGCAGTATTCTTTTTAATTCATGGGCGATGGAGGGATCCAAATCAATCATTCATGCATTCTATTTGATATAAGAGGAATTGAGCATCCGGTAAAAATTGGGGAGCCAACTGATAGATTTTTGCCGCTTGCGCTTTTTGGTAAGTATGCGTAGTTAAGCTGCGTGCCTCACCGTATAAAAACCATGCTTGAGGATCTCGAATCAACTGGTGCTTAGCCGCTAGACGAAAAAGATCTTTACGTGTTCTCATGTGATCGACGTCGTTGGCCTGATTTACGCGCAACCAGCGTTGCATGAACTTCCGGCACATGTCATAAACAATTTCAAAATTTTTTATAATACCCGCTTGCACAACTTCTTGAACGGAAGAGTTGGTGTGATGAATCTCTTTTCCCACAGTGATGGCGCGTTCCAAGGAAGCAATCGTATCCCGTAAAGGGGTAAGATCTAACATAAGCGCTGGAGAGAGTTGCACCCAGGATTCGTCTTTTCAATATTATTTTTCGTTTCTTTGCTTCTAAGGGCTTTACCTTCGATAATTTTTACTTTATTTTTGTAATGTGAATTTAAAAGTTTTGTTTATCCTTCATGAAGGTTTTGAAGAAATTGAAGCGGTGGTCCCATGGGATATATTGCATAGGGCGCATGTGGATGTTTTGACAGCCTCTTTATCTGACAATACTCAAGTTATGGGAGTACATCAAATCCAAGTAACGGCCAATTGTCTTTTTTCTTCGCTGCAATCGTACGACGATTTTCACGGTATTATTATCCCCGGAGGTCATGGAATTTTTAACGTATTGGACAGGACGGATTTGCACCAATGCCTACAGCAATTCAATCGCGATTCCAAATGGATTGCGGCGATTTGTGCTGCTCCGTTACTGTTAAAACGAGCGGGTATATTACCAGAAAATTTTACGGCGCATATTTCGATTAAGAATGATTTACCTCGATTGAGGGCGGAACCGGTCGTTGTGGATCACCACTTTATTACAGCCAATGGTCCGGGTGCGGCGTTTGAATTTGCTTTTGAGATGGTTGGGGCCTTGTTATCAAAAGATCTTGCACTTTCCATAAAAAAGTTTATGTCTTGTGAGGAAAGTGTGCCATGAAATCAAGTGATAAAAAGACAAATAAACCATTAAAGACCGTAGCTGACGATTTTCTCATCGATTTATTAAAAGCATCATCGCCTTCCGGGTACGAATCGGAGGCTCAAGCCGTTGTTGAAAAGTATGTGGCTCCGGTGGCCGAAATTTTTAGCAAGGATGTTTTGGGAAATCGCATTGCAACGATTCACTCGCAGGGATGCCCGCATGTTTTGATGGCCGGACACATGGACGAAATCGGTTTTATCATTAGGCACGTCAACAAAGAAGGATTTTTGTTTTTTGACGCCGTAGGTGGGCACGATGTGGGTCTCATCTCAGGACGCAAAGTTAAGATTTTAACAGGCAAGGGGATTGTGTACGGCGTTACCGGGAGACGTGCTATCCATTTGTTGGATGCGGAAGAGAGAAAAAAATTGCCCAAACTGCAGGCCATTTGGATCGACATCGGTGCAAAATCTCGCGAAGAGGCTCTAAAGAAAGTTGCCATAGGGGATCCTGTGGTTTACGAACAGGAACCCTTTTACGTACTCAATGGCTGCATGTGTGGACGCGGTATTGACGACCGAGGAGGTACGTATGTGGTGCAAGAAGTGTTGCGTCGTTTGGCAAAAGATCGCCATTTGGAAGCTTCACTGACCTCGGTTTCCACAACGCAGGAAGAAATTGGGACTCGAGGCGCAACGCCGGTTACCTATGCGATTCATCCCGATGTAGGCATTGCGGTGGATGTCGGCCATGCAACCGATTTTCCCGATGGAGACAGCAATCGCTTGGGAGATTTTAAACTGGGCGCGGGACCTATTTTGACGCGGGGGCCCAATATTAGCCCTATTGTATTTGCTAGACTTAAGGAATGTGCAGAGAAACTCAAAATTCCCTATCAGGTTGAAGCTGCATCGGGACCTACGGGAACCGATGCCCGTGTTATCCAAATGTCTCGCAACGGTGTCGCTACGGGATTGGTTAGTATTCCTTTGCGTTACATGCATACCCCCAATGAAATGGTTCGCCTAGACGATATAGAGTGGACCCTTCAACTGCTCGTTGAATTTACACGCTCTTTGAAAGCAAGCGATAAGTTTGAATGGTGAGGTTGCATTTATGTTGAGCGGCATTCAATTGTTTTTAGAAAGAAACCGCAGGTGGCTGTTTGCATTTTTGTTGATTGTAATTGTTATTCCGTTCGTATTCACCATCGGTAGCATGCCGGGACTAGGTTACGGTAAAAAGAAGGTGGGATTGCAATTTTGGGGTTACGATCTTGGAGATCCTAAACAGATGGAACGTGTGGTCCGTGATGGTGCTTTGAGTATTGCATTGCAAACGGGCTCAGAGGAGAATGCTTGGATGGAATCCGCCCAAGGCTATGCCTTTTATCGCTTATTTTTACTTCACCTTGCAAATGTCGTAGGTTTGCCAGATCCCATAGAGGATGAATTACATCAATTTATTAAAACGAGGCTTTTATTTTTAGATGAGGACAAAGTGTTTCAACCTCGACTGTACAACGATTATCTGAAAAAGTGGTCCGAACAATTTGGTAAAACCCAAAATCTACGTAGGTTATTAACGGAAGATTACTTGTGCGATAGAGTAAAAAAGGTTTTGGCCGAACCAGGTTTTGTTCTCCCCAAAGAATGCGAAGTGATGTACAAGTATTGGACGGCTTCTTACCAATTACAATACGTAAGTCTTCGGAACGAAATTACGCTGCCGGAAAACATCTCGGAAAAGGCCTTACAAGAATTTTTTGAGGCGCACAAGAATGACTATAGGATTGAACGTAAAGCGGAAGTTGCCTTGTTATTTTTTGAAGCCAATAAGCATAGGGCATCTTTACCCTTAATTTCTGATCAGGAATTGGAACGTTATTTTGCGTTGCACAAACATACATTCCAAAAGGTGGATTCCGAAGACATATCTTTTGAAGCTGTCAAATCAGAGGTAAAGGATCGTTGGGAAAAAGAACAGTTAAATGCACTCACCGAGAAGTGTGCCACACAATTTGCTCTAACGGTTTACGACAAAGGTATACAGATGCAAACGGTGGAATGGAAACAGTGGCTTAATGACAACGACGTTAGGACAATTGATACATTGCCTCCCTATGGACAAAATTCTTTACCCGAACGCAAGGGTCTCGCTAAAGAGGTGTTGCTGAAGGCATTTGATTTGGATCCAGAAAGATTTTTAAGCGATCCAATGCCTGTAAAAAATGGGTACGTTTTGGTTGCATTAAAACAGTTTTTGGATCCCTATTATCCTTCCTTGGACACCGTAAAAGAAAGAGTTTTGCAGGATTGCCAGCGCAGTGAACGTGAAAAGATGTTTAATCAACAATTATCCCGTCTGGTTGAAGAATTGAATAATCCCAATACGGATGTGGCAAAATTGTTGGCAGATAGAGGTTTAGAAATTCACAATGTGGATACCTTTACCCTAGATTCATCCATCGTATCATTATCTCAAATATTGGAAGTGGATGAAATTTTCCGACTGATTAAGGTGTTAGAAACCCTGCGACAGGAACAGTGGACATCTGCATTGCGCGGTAAAGAGAGTACGGGCATTCTGTTTGTTTGCAGAAGTCGTTCCATCAAAAAGGATTGTGTTCAGGAAGAGGCATTCCAAGATTTTGAGAAAAATTTTGGTTCCAGGAAAAGTTTAATGCACGCCGAAACCTTACTCAGGGAAGTTTTAGAAAGCACAATGAATGCCCTGGACCCAGGAAAACATTAAAGCATATCGGTAATCAGCCCATACTTGTCCATTCTACGAATGAGACTGCAAAGTATTCAGATGTTTGATGGAGGCGCGAAGGATATGCTTTTGTTTTACTTTTTCATGGGAATAGGGGGCATATCCAAAAATATGGGGTGTTTTTGAAGACACTTTTGTTGCTTGGCCATTTTTATCTAATTTTTTTACATTTCAATATAGGTTTGTTGAGAAGCGAGCATTGGGTTACCCTTTAATGTACAGCCGCTTTAGGTGAATGAGGTATGTTTTGTATGTTAAATTCTGGATTTTTAGGTGGGAATAAGCATTGTTTAATAAATTTTAAAGGCATTTTGGGGTGATTTCTCGTGGATAACGGTAAGGTCCTCAAAATCTGCGTAAAAACAATAGCAGCATTGCTGGCAGCTTCACTTCTGTGATCATCAATGGTATTCTCCAAAGTATTACCATAATTGTGATTCCCGGCTAAATCGCTAATGCTGCGAATAATACAAAAGGGTTTTTGGAACTCGCAGCAGGCGAGGGCAAATGCAAAAGATTCCATATCGACCACCTGGGCACCATAAGTTGTACATAGATGCTGCCTGTATTTATCATTGTCAACAAATACAGTACCACTAACGCCAATTCCTCCGCAGTTTACAGAAAATTCATAAGTAGGATTAATTGATCGTGATACAATGGCTTGAACCGAATTAAATAACGAGGGTGGACATGTTAAAAGGTCTGTACGAATGATTTCATCGTTTGAATTAACACCTGTTTCCATAGAAGATGGGTAAAAAATTTTAAAATTAGCATGTTCTGGTTCATAACGTACCGCGTGCGTTTTGCCTGAGGTTTTGTTGTACAGGTACCCTGTAGTATGACATGCCCATTTCTCTGGAATGCATACATCGCCAGGTTTTAATTTCGGATCTAAGCTTCCGCCAATACCTACAAAGAACACTTTTTCGACATTTGGAAGCAAAGGAAATAGTTTAAATAATCGTTGCGATGTTGATAAAAAATTCTTACCGGTAACGGCCAAAGCTATATAGTTCCCTCTGTATAATAAATAATGTACGGTTATATTGCCGTATTGTTTTTGTTTTAAGGCTTTACAACCGGGAAGTATGCAACATTGCTGAAGGATTGCATTGAGTTCAAATTTTTGAGAACAAACGCATAAGATGGAACAGTTGCTTTCAATTTGTTTAGGAACTGAAGGGTATTCTGGTTGTGAACACAAGAGATGTAGATTAAAGAAGAGGATGTGTTTGAGTGACATAGGTATCGGTGGGTTATTGTTAATAGTAACTAGTAGCAAGAAAAACACCAGTCGTAAGAAGTTTTTTGCAGTCGTAAAAAAGAATAGTGGAAATTTTTTCTGTGAAAAAATTACGCAATGGATGTATTTCGTTCAATATCATTTGTAAATTTTCAAAAAATCTTTGATGATCTCGTGCGGCATGTGAAAATTTTTTCAAAAATTTTTTTACAATGCAGAAAAATTTTCCACATCAGTATCTGTCAACATCTTACGCAAGTCAGTAAAAAATGTCTCCAAAGCGCATACAACATTTTCCTAGGCTAAAAAATCTTGCCTATAAGATCTTTTTAACACTAATTTGGTGAGGAACTATAAGAGTGAGGTTGGATTGCAAAAAAGCATTTTTTTATTGGGATTAGGGGGTATGGGTATAGAATCCTTGGGCTTATATTTGCAACAACAAGGGTATAAAATATACGGATGGGATGATTGTATTACGGTTGCGCGTATGAACCAACTGCAACGAAACGGTTTTGTGTGGACGCACGTTTTACCCGAACATGAAGGGCCATTGATTTATTCCTCCGCGGTTCCGGTAAAACATCCCCTAATACAGGCAGCAATTCGGCGGCAATGGCCGGTTATACGCCGAGGCAGTTTTTTGGCACAAGGATTAAAAAACACACATGTTTTAGCCGTTGTGGGGAGTCATGGAAAATCGAGTACCACCGCCTATTTGGTCCATTTTTTTAAACAGGCTGGAATTGCTGTAAATTATTTACTAGGAGCACCGTATCAAGCCGCATGCTACCCAATGGGTGACTACGATTCAAGCGCAATATGGAATCTTGTGGAAGTGGACGAGAGCGATGGTACCATTGAGGAATTTTCTCCAACGGCAACACTTGTTTTGAACGATGATTGGGATCATTCAAATTACTATGCAACTGCCGATGTTTACAAATCAGCCTTACATCGATTGTGTCAACGTACGCAGTCTTGGGTGATGATGCCAGAGTCCATTGCTTGGACTCCTTTGTCAGAAATCTCTGTGTTTCGATTGGGGCGTGATTTTTCCATCATCGAAAACAGTAAGTCGCTTACTTTCAAATGCTTAAAAGATAGTTTCCAAAAGGAGTATGCCAAAGGAAATATTTTTAATCTAACCAATATTTTAATGGCCTTAAGTGCTTTTTATTCGATTACCGGGAATGCGGTGGATGATTTTGCAATCAAATCTTTTCCAGGGATTCGGCGTCGCCAGGAAATTTTGTTGAAAACGGAACGTGTATGCGTATTAAGCGATTATGCGCATCATCCGACCGAATTGGAGACTTACTTGGGCTATGTAAAGAAATTTTTTACGGGAGAACAGTGGATTGCTTTTGAACCGCATCGAAGTTCTCGATTACGTTTGTTTTATCCCGATTTTATCCGTATTTTAAAAACCTATCCGCACGTTTTTTTAGGTGAAACCTACCGTGCATTTGAAGATGAAGTGCTGTTTTCCAGAGATGTCATATTGCCACAGATGCCGTTTGCAGAGAAATTGGAAACTTTGTTACCAGACGCTTTTTTTATGGCGAGCAATCAGAAAACGATTTCGTTTATTGGTGCAGGGAATATCGATTCTTTTGCCCAGGATTGGGTAAAAAGGCTGGTGGATTTATGGAAAGATTATTTGGAAGAGAATTCGAAAGAGCGTATCATGGTATACGCTCGTTTAGATAAAAAATCTACGTTTGGTGTAGGCGGAGAGGGGTTATTTTTTTGCGCACCAAAAACTTTATCGGGGCTACGTTCACTTGTGTTGGATTCAAAGGCTTTGGGGCTCCCTTGGTATATTTTAGGAAGTGGATCGAATGTGCTTATGCCGCATACACGATACGATGGGATTGTTTTACAGCTGTCAGATCCCCTATGGGCCACCATCGTTCCGCTGGATCCTGCATGTTTTCGAGTAGGTGCGGGATGCACACTGGGTAAAATGCTTAATTTTATGCAAAATAATGGCATAGGTGGATTTGAATTTTTAGACGGGATTCCGGGAACGATAGGGGGAGCTTTGCAGATGAATGCTGGAACAAGTTTGAAAGGCATTTGGGAATGCGTTACGTCGGTTGAAGTCATGAATGAACGCGGAGAAGTGGAATCATGGCAACGCGGTGACGTTCAAACGGATTACCGTACGTGCGCACGCTTGGAAGGTAAAATTGCTTTGAGTGTTGTTGTCAAAGGATACGCGTGTGAATTGCAGATGATAAAAGCAGAGAGACAACGTATGCGTGCGCAGCGTGCGATTTCACAACCTAAAGGTATCAGTTTGGGCTGTTTTTTTAAAAATACGGTCAGCGGCTCTACCGGAAAATTGCTGGATCAATTGGGCCTGAAGGGGATGCGGGCAGGAGGAGCATTTGTGTCGTCTAAGCATGCGAATTTTATTTTGAACGATGGCACGGCTACTTTTTACCACGTGATTGAATTGGTATCCAAAATTAGGTCTATCGTCATTCAAAAAACCGGCCAAGTGCTTGTTCCCGAGGTAAAAATTTTGGGTGAAAAATGGGAGAATATTTTATGACGTGCGATGTGGAAGTGGTTGTTTTATTCGGTGGAGAAGGCGAAGAGAGAGAAGTTTCATTCAAATCGGCCGAACCGACGATGGGTCATTTGAAGCAGTTTTTTAACGTTCGATCCATTCGGTTAGATG
Source organism: Puniceicoccales bacterium (assembly GCA_031266455.1). Classification (GTDB taxonomy): domain Bacteria; phylum Verrucomicrobiota; class Verrucomicrobiia; order Opitutales; family UBA9783; genus CABUVL01. The sequence continues at coordinate 54,406 of JAISBA010000012.1, read as the reverse complement.
TCAACGAGTTACCCGTGCATTTAAGGCTTCACAAAGACTTGATCTTTCCGTTAATCCACGGTGATTTTGGCGAAGATGGTCGTTTACAATATTTATTGGAACAAGGTGGGTACGCCATGGTGGGTAGCGGCTCCAAAGCGAGTCGTTTGTGCATAGATAAAATGAAAAGTAAACGTCTGGCGGATCGATGCGGTATCCCGGTGTTGCCGGCCGTGGATCTTGTTGTGGGCGAAGCGTTGGATGAAACGCATTTAAAAGAAGTGTTAAAAAGTGAAACATTCGTTTTAAAGCCGACGGATAAGGGAAGCAGCATTGGGGTTTCCCTATGTGAAAATTTTCAGGCATTACAGCATATTTGGGCAACCGTTAAAGGTGGACATTGGATGGTAGAACGCCATGTGCATGGTAGAGAACTAACGGTGGGCATCTTGCAAGGGGAACCTTTGGGGGTCGTTGAAATTCGACCCAAAGTTGGCTTTTACGATTTTAAAAATAAGTACACGACGGGTGCTTGCGATTACTTGTTTCCGTCTCCTGTGGATGCGGATACGTCTCAAAAAATACGCGCTATTGCGGGTGAGTTTTTCAAAAGAGCGCACTGCCTTGATTTTTCTAGGGCAGATTTTTTGCTGGAAGACGATGGAAGCATTTGGTTTTTAGAAATGAATACGATTCCTGGAATGACGAATCAAAGTTTATTTCCCAAAAGTGCTGCCTGCTGTGGAATGAGTTTTGATGAAGTCTTACAACGTATTATCCATGGAGCAATCGATCGCAATCGGTTGTGTAACTTATTGAAATAGATGGCGTTAGGTAAAAAAGATCATTCGTGGCGTAGTTTGCAACAGGATGCACAATTAACCAAAGCCCGTTGTAAATGGCTTTTGGGTAAATTTTTCATTTTGGTTGCGCTAAGTTCTCTGTGCTTGATTGTCTTTAAATGGTTTGAACATTTTCACAAACCACTTCTATGCCCTCAACCTTTACGAAAGGTCATTTTTACTTCGGATGGAGTTTTATCGGAAAATTGGCTTAATAGACGTGTATCCATTCCATTAGGGAAAGCCCTTATGCGCATTGATCTTGAATACATAAAGACTCAATTGGAGGCTTGTTCGCAAGTAGCTTCGGCAGTCATTACGCGGAAATTTCCAGACACGTTAGTCATTGAAATCAAGGAACTTAAACCCGTGGCTAAACTTTTTGTGTCAATCCAGGGCAAACGTTGTATTCGATTGATTTCTGCCGAAGGTAAATTGTTTACACCCGTAGCGTACACGAGATATGGCATAAAACCCTTGCCCATCTTATCCGATGTAACAGTACAGCTCATCCAAAAGGGAAAAATTCTTAAATTTAATAGAATTTATACATTATTGGTCGAATTGATGCATCAGTATCCGGATGTTTACGCGACCATCGTTCAGATTTCGTTAAAAAACTTTGACCCCTTGTTGGAAGAAAAATGGTTGCAAGTAGATTTGAAAACATCTTACAATCAGCATCTTATTTTCAATTGTACTTACGTTGATGTGCAAATGAGGAAATTAAAAGGTGTTTTATATGCATTGACACCCCAGCAACGTTCGCAATTATTGCGTATCGATTTATCTTTGGCAAATCCTGTTGTGGAATTCAGATGATTGAACATTGCAGGCTGATTTTAATAATGCATTGTTACGGCCGAAAGCATTTTCTTCAAGAAAAACGTATTTTACACAAGGGTGTTGTGAGTTTATTCATTGGGAGGTGTAATGTAAAGATAATCCCCTTCGTAGGTGGCATTAAATAAGTCGAGCATATCTGCATTAGACAATAAAATGCATCCCCAAGAAAGTGGCTGCGGAATAAAATTTTCTAGACTGGTCCCATGAATGTAAACGGTGCGTTTGTAGGTATCGCAACAAAACTTTTGTGCGTTGCATCCACGATTTTTAGCCATTTCCAGTCCCTGAAGGCGTAGGATGCGCGTCGTAATGAATCCGCATGCAGATTTATGAGTTGAGGGCGGGCAAATCACTCCCGTGAAGTGCCTATATTTAAAAACTCCGTGCAAAGGAACCGTATCGCCTATTTTTTCACAAATTCGATGCAGTCCATACGGCGTACCAAGACTGTTATGCACGCAACTTTGCGGCATTCTGCTGGAAGAAAATAGGTAAGTTTTTCGCAAGGAAAATCCCAATGAATGCATTGTAAACAGGTGTAACTGATGTTTTTGGGTATCTGCCCACAAATAGTGTCCGTTCCATAAAGGGTCGAGATATTGCTGCAGAACTTTAAAAAGCATTGTTTTAAAAGTATTGCGAGTGGTTAAAAGGTCAAGTTTTCTGCCCTGGAAATTGGAAAATGTAGCCGGTATCGTAAGTTGAGTACATTCGCTTAAAACAACTAGAAGTATGTTGAGCATTGCATGTTGATTTTAATAATACATTGTTTGTAGTCGAAAGCATTTTCTTCAAGAAAAACACGTTTTACACGGGAGTACTGTAAGTTTATTCATGGGAAGGCGTAATATAAAGAGTAGCCCTCCTCGGAGATGGCGCCAAATAAGTCGAACATATCTGCATTGGATAATAAAATGCATCCTCGAGAAAGTTAGAAATATGTGTATACACTACTTTTAGATAAGGTAAATGTCATCTCTATGCTGAACGAGCAGGTGGATTGCGACTTTTTTACGTTTGTAAAAATTTGGTAAAGATCAACGTAGTGCTTAAGGTATCGATGTTTAAAGATCTGGATAAATTTATTACAACTTTATTTTAAAAAATATTTTAAGCACACTTGACAAAGAGTGATTATTTATGATTTCATGTATTACATAACTTTAAATGAAGGAAATGCTATGAATAAAACAATAAGTACAATTATAAAAGCTGGTTTCATAACGGCAGGTTTGATGGGTGCAGTTACCTTAAGTGCTTGGTGGCAGTGCCCATATTGTGGCGAGCGGCACACGGGCCGAGTTTGCCCCGTAACGGGTAATACACAGTATGGATGTGGTCCGGCGTACGGTTGTTGGGGAGATGAGGTAGCCTCGGATGACGAGGATGTTTTATTCCAAGCCATGGCAAGGCGTCGACAAACACGTACTCAGGGAAGAGAAGATAAAGTGTTCGATCATTTGAGGCGTCATGGAAGCATAAATGATCTGAACAGTTTTGTGAGAAAAACGCAAGACATGTTGGCAAATAGAAATTTGCGTATGGTTGTAGGCCAAGGGGGTTATTATCAGGTCATCCCTGAAGCAGGGCAGTTGCCGCAGGGATTTCATTTTGATGTAATCCAAGTCCGTGGACAAGGCTTCCCACCAGCGCCACCACCACCACATTTCGCTCATCACTTTGATCCTCATTTTCACTTTGGTTGCATGGATGAATTTGACGCATTTGGTTGCCATGAAGGCTTTGCACCTCAATTTCAACCTTATGGATGCCATTACGATGATGATTATGGACCGTATGGTTGCTATCCTCGTCGTGATTATGATCCCTACGGCTGTGGTAGTCCGTATGGTCGTCCCACTTTCGGAGGTTATGGATGTAGATATTACTAATCCCGTACTTCTTTTACAAAATGCTACCTTCGGGTAGCATTTTTGCTTTTATAGCAAAAAGAGAAATGTAAATTCCCCTAGAGGCTTCGATTGCCAATAACTATTCATATAAATATTCACGCGTAAGTACACACCAATCCATGGTAAGGTCTATTTGGAATGAATCTTAGGCCACTTTACAATTTTTGTGTTGCACCTAAAGGCGATTTTGTGCATAAAATTTCTGAAAATGCGGAGAGGTGACAGAGTGGCCGATTGTGCAGCACTGGAAATGCTGTGTATCCGTAAGGGTACCGAGGGTTCGACTCCCTCCTTCTCCGCCAATAGATAGAGAAGCTATAATAATATTTAGCCTATGGATGTCGTTGAATTACTTTATCTTGTAGGAATAAAATAACAAATCTAGATGTTAGTCTCCATTTATTAGGTGTAAAAATCTCAAAATTGTATCAACGCAGAACCTGTGAAAATAAATTTCTACAACCAAGCCCAGAAGAAACGTTCCCTTTTATGCAGATCGAGCGTTGTTTTTGCGTCCCTGTAGCCGCATTTTTTGGCAAAAGAGTGTAAATAACTATGCTGATCCACGCCTGTTTCCAAAACAATGCATCCATGGGGGTTGAGGTGCTGTATGCCTTGGTGGAGTAATTTTTTTATGTCGTCCAATCCATTGCCTTTTGAAACTAACGCGTGTTTGGGTTCAAAATATTTGACTTCGGGTTGGGCCGATATCCATTCTTGTTCCGTTAAATAGGGAGGATTTGAAATAATGCAGTCGAAATGATGAGGAATTTTTTCAAACCAATCGGAATGTAAAAATTGAATTTTATGCGCTACACGATTGAAAGTTGCATTTTCGATAGCTAAACACAATGCATCCGCGTGCATATCGCTGGCAGTGATATCCATATAAGGAAATAAAGCAGCCAAGGTAATAGCAATAGCACCACTGCCTGTCCCCAGATCTATAACTCGTTGAGACGGCGTGTTACCCCAGTGTTCGCTCAGTTGATGGATGAGCTCTTCGGTTTCGGGTCTGGGAATAAGGACGCGTGAATCTACTTTAAGATGCTGACCATAGAAGTCAACGGATCCCAGGATGTATTGTAGAGGATGTTTTTGTGCGCGTAACCTTGCATAGGTACGCAAAGCATCTGCCTGTTGTGAGGTCAATGGTTTATCGTGATTTAAGAAAAGATCTAAACGTTTACACCGGAGAACATCGGCAATCAACAATTCTGCATCCACATGCGCATTTTCAATACCCTGCCTTTGGAAAAACTGAGTCAAAACGTTTAAAATTTCGCCAACACGCATGCGAACATTTTTAAAAATAAAATGTAATTAAGAGTAACCTACAAGCGATGGTGAAATTAAACAACCTTTTCAACAAGGCCCGCTTTAATGGCTTTAACGCTCACCCAAACACGCTTTATCTGCCCCTTTGGCAGCTTAATTTTTATCTTTTGTAAATTGGGTTTGAAAATTCTTGTAACTTTCTTTGTTACGTGCGTACCAATACCACCACTTTTTTTAGATTGCCCTTTTCGACTGATCCGAGATCCTACTACTCGCTTTTTTTGAGTAATATAACAAATACGCGACATATAAAAATCCTATTTGATCACTACCCTAAAAAAGTACCGCATGGGAATGCAAGGTCTTTTTGAATGTTTTTGCATATAAAGTGACCCAAAGGTTGCTTAGAATAATACGACTTGCAAAAAAGTATTATTTATGTGGACGAAATAATTGGAGTTGGTTGAATGAAGTAAGATGACGAGAGAATCCAAGCAATTTGTCCATTTGCACGTACATTCCGATTACAGTTTGTTGGATGGTGCGTGCCGTGTGGATCGTTTATTAAAGCGTGCCCATGAATTCGCAATGCCTGCTCTAGCCATCACTGACCACGGTAATCTATTTGGAGTGCCTCAATTCTACAAAACGGCTCTGGATATGGGTATAAAACCTTTGTTGGGATGTGAAGCGTATTTGCTGTACGAAGGTTCGCGGTTGGAGAAGAAACGCGACCAGGGTGAAGAAAATTTAAAATTGGCGCATACGTGTTTAATTGCCAAAGATTGGACAGGTTACCAAAATTTAACGCAACTTATATCCGATGCTCACGTTCGTGGTTTTTACTACAAACCTCGAACGGATATGGAACAATTGGCGCGACATGCCAAAGGTCTCGTCGCAACTTCGGGTTGCCTCAATGGTGTGCTACCTCAATTCTTGTTACGCAATGAATTTGGAAAAGCGAAAAAAGCGTTGGGAGAATTTATTGATATTTTTGGCAAAGAAAATTTTTTTGTCGAAGTTCAAAATCAAGGGATGCCAGAGCAGGTCGAACAAATTCCACAGTTATTAGATTTGGCTAAAGCCTGTGGGGTGCGATGTGTGGCAACTAACGATGTGCATTACGTGTATCCGGAAGATTGGGAAGCGCAGGATGCCCTTTTGTGTATTCAGACGGGCAGCAAAATTAAAGATGCTCAACGTATGCGTATGCCAACACGACAATTTTATTTAAAATCTAGGCAAGAAATGGAACAAGCCTTTAAGGGCAACGAAGAGGTATTGGATAATACGCTGCAGGTAGCTGAAATGTGCGATGTTAAGTTACCTTTCGGAGAAAGTCATTACCCAGTATTTCATCTAACGGATGAACTGCAAGAGAAATATGGCAATCGTTTGGCTTTATTTAAAGGTTTGTGTACGGAAGGTTTGCTGAAACGTTACGGTATTCATTTTGAAACGGGTTCTGGGCCCGATATCCATGGAATGAGTGCGCAGGAAGTTATTGAGCGGTTAAAATATGAATGGCACACTATTGAAGAAGCGGGTTTCATAGATTATTTTCTCATTGTCTGGGACTTCATTTATTGGGCTAAACAACAAGGCATTTCTGTAGGTCCTGGACGTGGATCCGTAGCAGGTTCCCTAGTAGCGTACGTTTTAATGATTACGGATACGGATCCTATGCGCTTCAATCTATTATTTGAACGCTTCTTGAATCCAGAACGCGTATCGCCTCCGGATATAGATGTTGACTTTTGCATGCGTCGTAGGGAGGAAGTCATCGGATACGTTCGGAAGACGTATGGAGAATCCAACGTAAGTAACATCATTACGTTTGGTACTTTGGGGGCAAAAATGGTCGTAAGGGATTTAGCGCGTGTGTATGACGTTCCTTACAGTGAAGCCGATCGGTGGTCAAAGATGGTTCCGGACGATTTAAAAATTACTCTGTCCTCGGCGTTGGAAAAGTCATACGAACTAAAACAGGAACTCAATACAAATCCTCTGGCCGAGAAAATATTTACCGAGGGTCAAATTTTAGAAGGTGTGGTTCGCAATTCTGGAACGCACGCGTGCGGCGTGATCATTGGAGATAAGCCCTTGACCGACATTGTGCCCGTAACGATGCAGGAAGGGGCTTTAACAACGCAGTATTCTAAGGAATTTGTGGAATCGTTGGGGCTTCTAAAGATGGATTTTTTGGGACTTAAGACATTGACGATTATCGATGATGCGCAGTGTTTCATTCGAACATTACCCGAGTTCAAAGAATTTGATATCCATTCCATTCCATTCGATGATGTAAATACTTTCAAGATGCTAAATGCGGGTGAAACCATTGGTGTATTTCAATTGGAATCACCGTTTGTGCAACGTATTTGCCAGCAATTTGAGATGAGTTCCATCGACGAAATTAGTGCCCTGAGCGCCCTCAATCGCCCTGGACCCATGGAATGGATTCCTGATTACGTCAATGGTAAAAAGCATCCAGAGGAGATTCATTACGTACATCCACTCTTGGAAACCATTTGTTGCAAGACGTATGGCGTTTTGGTATTCCAAGAACAGGTGATGGAAGCTGCACGGGTGATTGCGGGGTACAGTCTTGGCGGTGCGGATATTTTACGTCGCGCCATGGGCAAAAAAAAAGTGGACGTGATGCAGGCGCAGCGGGCAATTTTTGTCGAAGGAGCCTGGAAGTATCACAGTATCGATGAAACAAAGGCCAATGAAATTTTTGATATTTTGGCCAAATTCGCCGGTTATGGATTCAATAAATCGCATTCGGACGCGTACGCCATTATCATTTACCAGACGGCTTATTTAAAAGCAAATTTCCCAACACAATACATGGCTGCTATTTTGTCTTCTGAACTCGGAAACGCGGATAAGTTATCATTTTTTATAGAAAACTGTCGATCTTCTTTGGGGATTGAAATTTTGGGTCCGGATATCAATGAATCTGAAGATGCGTTTAGTCCTATTACTCATGCCCATAAAAAGCAAATTCGATTCGGTTTGGCGGCCATTAAAGGGGTTGGCGATGGGGTTGCAAAGTGTATTTTGGAAGAACGTAGAATGCGTGGACTTTTTAAATCCTTTGTTGATTTTGCCAAACGTGTAGATGCGAAAGCTTTGAATAAGCGCGTCGTTGAGTGCTTAATAAAGGCGGGAGCCTTTGATAGCCTCCAGGAAGGTCGGCGTTATCTTTTAGATCACATGGATAGTCTCCTTAAAGAAGCGTCTGTGGCCCAGATAGATCGCAATAAGGGCCAGACGACTTTGTTTGATTTTGATGACATGGAAACCCATTTATTGCCGGAACAAATGCCTTCGGCGCCACGAACTTCGGGTGAAAAATGCCTCCATGAAATGCCACTTTTTGAGCAGCTTAATTATGAACGAGAACTTTTGGGATTTTACTTATCGGGTCATCCTTTGGATGCATTGGAAGGTGTGGAAAAGATTTTTCAAACATTTCAATTGGAGGAATGGCCTCTTGTTCCCAATGGCGAGAGTTTTCGTTTATGCGGCGTTGTCGAAGAAGTGAATAAACGTATTTCCAAGAAAACAAATCGGCCTTGGTTGTCTTTTTCTTTATCCACAAAAGAAGCGCGATACGATTTGCAGCTATTTTCGGATACCTTTGATACCTACGCACATTGCGTACACGAGGGTACTTTGTTAATTGTCGAAGGACAGGTAAAAAAGACGTCGGATGGCTATCAACTCAATACACTGCGCGTATTTAATTTTGAACAGCAATTCCCTCACTTCATTCAGCAGTGTCATTGGATTTTATTTCCGGAGCGAGAGGTGCAAGATTTTATGGAACGTCTGTCGAAATTAATACACGAAAAAGAGGGTAATGTGGAAATGAAAGTGAGTTTCCATCACAGTGACGCATATGCATTGGAAGGTTCTTTACCCACATGTTGTAAAACTTATTTGTCGATGAAAGACTTGAAAGCGCTCAAAATACACCCATCGGTTCATGGGGTTGAAATTATACCCATGGATATTGCACCCTTCCCCAGGAAAGATTTTAAAATGGGGAAATTAGCCTAATAGTAATGAAGATGATTGTTATATGAGGGAAAGATACCGCTCCAAGCTTTTGTACGTCCATCCAATTACCATGGGTCTTCTTCATTAAAAGGCTGCTCGTTAACTCCCCATACGTCGTCCAAAGATGTTTTTGAAGCTGGTTTTGAAACTGGTTTTGAAGCTGGGCTATCACCACTTGACTTTCTGTTGGGTTGCGTATCTTCCAGAAAAAGTTCTTCAACGGCGAATACATCGAGTGACTTTTTGCTCAGCATACCTTCTAAGGACTTTGAGGCATTTTGAGTATTGACGGCATGAGCTTGCAACGCAAGTCCGCTTGCAAGAACGGAGATTGTTTTTAACAGATATTTGAGTGTCATTTTTTGCAAGGTATAGTAAGGATTATAATAATTTTAATGCATATTTTTACAAGCTATTTTTATGCCAAAAACAATGTTTGTCTGCTGTAGATCAGTCAATTGTGTTCTTAAACAAGGGGATCATTTTACTAAAAGGGTGCGTTATGGAGAAGTAATTGCTTTGCAAAATGAAAAAATTTCAAGAAAATTATTCTATTTTTTGCAGCATGGCAATCGAGGCAACCCTCTTAAGTTTTTATTGTAGGTTTAAAATGAATACAGGGCGTAAATTACGTTTCAATAATTGAGATAGGTTCAATGTGGGTAGCCTGTCCATGGGCTGCATTGAATTTCACCCATACTCCATTGAGCATGGAGGGACCTGTCGCCACTTCAAAGCGAGTAGGCTTCCCGCACATGAGTTTCTCTATGACAGGTTCGATGCGGAATCCTAGGATCCCCCGCGCGACTCCGCACATACCCAAATCGGTTATGAAAGCCGTATTTTGGTGCATCAGGTGCGCATCCGCAGTTTGTACATGCGTGTGCGTACCCAAAACACTCGTAACGGCATGTTTGTTTAGAAACCAACCGAGTGCGTATTTTTCAGACGTGGTTTCGGCATGGACATCCACAATGATATTATGTATACCCCGAGCTTTTATTTCTTTTAAAATTTTTTCAGCCGTTTTAAATGGACAATTTAAGGGTATATTCATGAAACTACGACCTAAAAGTCCAAAAAGTGCCACCTTAACGCTTTGATTTTCAACAACGATATAAGTCTTTCCTGGGCATGCTTCAGGTAAATTGGCGGGCCTGCAGAGGTAATCCATGCGATCGATTTCATTCCAGAACCCCTTTTGATCCCAAATATGGTTCCCCATAGAAATTCCATGAATGCCCGATCGTTTGAGCTCTTCTGCGATGGAGTATGTTAGGCCAAAACCTCCGGCGGCATTTTCGCCATTGGCAAAAATAAATGTCGGATGATATTGGGACTGCAATTTGGGTAAATATTTTGTGAGAAAAGTTCTTCCGGGACGCCCCACAATGTCGCCGAAGTATAAAAAACTTAACTCATGCATATCCCAATACTTTCAATTTTTATCCTAAGACAACATTGCCCACACCCTCTCTCGGCAATCATACGAACGTAACATTATCCTGGTGGGCCCTGTAGGATTCGAACCTACGACCAAAGGATTATGAGTCCTCTGCTCTAACCGCTGAGCTAAGAGCCCATAGAAAATTCCAACAAACGCCTTTACTAAAATGCAAATTTTTTGAAACAACAAGCTTTTTTATAGGTTTATTGCGTTTGCTTTTACTGTAACTTAAGAATAAATTCACCGGCAGATAATGCTATTATGATAGGAAAACTACAGGGTACATAGGATGTTTATTTTAGTTGGGTAAAATGTTAAAATGCATTCATTTTTTCTTGTGATGGAGGCCGCTAGAAGTTTTTTTAAGAAAGGTACCGGAGAGATGGCAGAGTGGACGATTGTGCCTGACTCGAAATCAGGTGTGGAGGTAACTCCACCGAGGGTTCGAATCCCTCTCTCTCCGCCAGAAATATTGGATCGGACGCACTTCGTGGAATTTTCTGTGATGGCTTAGAATTGTTGGTTTCTGAAGGCTTTCGGGGATTACCTGCAGATTTTGGGATTTCCTCAATCATCGTCGATATAGGGTTAAAATTATGGGAATGACGGAGTTAAGTGGGGTACTATCGAGAAACAAATTCAACTCTAGACAAAATTAGTTGGATATTTATGAAGTATCTTTTATACATATCAGTTGCTACAATAGGGATGGCTGTATTAATCGCTATGTATGTGCATTCACCAAAATTTGGCAGTATCCCAAGTGGTATTCGTTTAGAAAAGATTCAAAAGTCCACAAACTATAAAAACAGAAAATTTCAAAATATTTACAAACTTCGCACGGATACTTCGATATGCAAACTAAACGCATATAAAAAATTGCTCGGTATTATTGGCAAATTTATCACTAGCAAAAACGATATTAATATACCTAGCATCAAGACAAATTTAATAAATCTAAACAAAAATGAAGACATCCTGGTATGGTTTGGACATTCTTCATATTTTATACAAATCGAAGGAAAGCGCATAGCCGTCGATCCTGTATTAAGCGATGTTTCATCGCCGATTCCCTTCTTCCCGGTTGCATTTCGAGGAACCCGTGTGTACGCAACCACCGAAATACCAGAACTTGATTATCTGATCATCACTCACGATCACTGGGATCATCTGGATTATGAAACGGTAACAAAGTTAAAAGCGAAGCAAATAATTTGTCCACTTGGCGTTGGAGCTCATTTCGAGCATTGGGGGGTTGCTCAGTCAAAACTATTGGAGATGGACTGGTATGATGAAGTCGAACTAGAGGATGGATTTCGCATGATATGTTGTCCAACTCAGCATTTTTCAGGACGAGGTTTTACACGTAACAAATCTCTGTGGGGCGCGTTTTTGCTTATATCTTCCAGCGAATTTAAGATATATATCGGAGGAGATGGTGGGTATTGTCCACATTTTAAAGAGATTGGGGAAAAACACGGGCCGACAAACCTAGCAATCCTTGAAAATGGGCAATACCATGAGAATTGGAAGCATATACATACGTACCCAACTGAGACCCTGATGGCCGCAGAGGATCTCTGTGCGAAGGCTTTATTGCCGGTACACAATTCCAAATTCTCACTTTCAACCCACACATGGAATGAACCTCTTAATGAAATCACACAGTTGTGTAAAGATAAGGATATACGTCTTTTGACCCCCATGATAGGGCAAAAAGTAAATATTAAAGACACAGATCAACATTTCAGCGTATGGTGGTAATACAACTTTTAATTACAAATCCTGCATATTTGGGGTAATTTATCTGCAAAATTTCTCTTGTTCAAACCAGAGATGGGAGTATCGTAAAAAATAACTACCATCTGGTGTAATGATTCGCCATGTTACCTTATTGTTTAGTTAAAAGATGATGAACACATTTGATTTTTACAACCCTGTACGGATTCATTTTGGAGAAAATTCGATTTCAAAATTGACTTGCGAGCTTGAAAAATTCGGCCCCAACGTACTATTAGCCTACGGCGGCGGTAGCATTAAACGCAATGGTATTTATCAGGCGGTTTTGGATAGTCTAAAGACGGCTCACAAAAATGTATTCGAATTGGGCGGTATTATGGCAAATCCGCGGACAGAAAAAGTCTACGAGGGTATTCGGATGTGCCGTGATCACGCAATAGATTTTATCTTAGCCGTTGGGGGAGGCAGCGTGATCGATTGTTCGAAGTTTATTGCCGCAAGTGCAAAATTGGACGGCGATTTTTGGGAAGCCTTGCTGATTGGGCAGGAACCCATTTGTGAGGCTTTACCCTTGGGTGTTGTGTTGACGATGGCTGCAACGGGGAGTGAGATGAATGCGACCTGTGTGATTACCCATTGGCAAAAACATCTAAAACTTGCCTATGAAAACGACTTGTTATATCCCAGATTTTCGATTTTAGATCCCATTTATACGTACTCGGTACCCAAAGCTCAAATGGTCTTTGGGTGCGTAGATATTCTTTCGCATATTTTCGAAGTTTACTTTTCTACTCCGGATACGTCGAATGTAAGCGATGATATTGCAGAAGCGTTGATGAAAAATGTTATGGAAAACCTAGCCGTGGCTTTAAATAACCCCAAAGACTACACGGCACGTTCCAACATTCTATGGGCCAGTTCAATGGCACTCAATGGACTTCTCGGTTTGGGAAAAGAGCAAGATTGGATGGGACACAAAATTGAGCACGCTCTTTCGGCATTTTATGATGTGCCTCATGGTGCCGGACTAGCGGTTGTACATCCCGTTTATTTAAAATATATCTGTCAAAAAGTCCCAAAAAAATTTGTCCGCTACGCGCAGCGCATTTGGCACTTGGATTGCGTGGGAAAAACGGAAGAAGTCATTGCCCTAGAAGGCGTTGAAAAAACACGTGCCTATTTTAAGTCCATTGGGGCTCCGGTAACCTTGCAGGAAATTGGAATTTCTCCGGAAGATATCGATGCAATGGCTGCAACCATCCATCCATTTCCGACAAGTTATGCACATTTAACGCAGGAAGACGTGAAGCGTATTTTGCAGCAATGTTTAGGGTAAAAGGTTTTTATAAACATTTTTATAGGGACTTAGGTTTTCCTGATTTTTTCATTGATTGCGCCATTTTTCCTTGGGTGCCGCATGAGCGCTTTTTTCAGCACTGAAAATTGAGGATGTATATCTTTCCTATCAAGGATAGGCATTTCGCCTTTTTCTACGGATTTCCAGTAAGTCCAAGGCAAGCGTTTGTCACCTAATTCATAGTCCATGCCATCCCAAGAATCTTCCCTAAATGCGTAAAAAGCCCAATGCCATCCTTTGGCGTTAAAAATAGATATGAGGTCTGAAAAATACTTGGATAATCCTTTTTGCTTTCTGTAACATCCAAATTCGCCTACCAAAATTTTGCTGGAAGGAATTTTGTTGCGCTTTTGAAATTCACTTACGCTTTCCATATATTTTATAAGAGTTTTTTTATCCCAATATTGGTCTTTTATTTTTCCAGGGTAAGTATATCGCCCGTGATTATGTTGGTGATTGGTGTATTCGTAGGGCTCATACATGTGAAATGAATAGAGGATGTTTTCATCATTTATCGGATTGAGATATTTAAATGTGTTTGGATCGGCATAGGCAGAACTATCTAGGATAATCGGGGTATCTGCATCAACTTGTCTGATTGCTTGAACGACTAAACGATAAAGATTGGACAGCATGTTTTGAGCTTCTTTTTGTTTTACATTTTCAATATGATAATGCTGGCGGTCAAACAGCCTCTCCGGATGTGGTTCGTTCAAGATATTGTACCCAACGATGATGGGATAATTGCTTAATTCAGACGCCAGATCTTTCCAAAATTTTGCCGCCTGTTGTTGAAAGTTAACATCGTTCCAAATGCTTAAATCGTCCTCATTGCCATTATTTTGCGTCCAACGACTTCCCGGAAGGCTAAGTAGGGTGATGACAACCGGCATATTTTCTGCCGAACAGATATCGAGAACTTTTTTCAACGTCAACAAGTCATCTTGGTCTAAGCCTTCATAAAGGTCGGTGTCCCCAATTAAAAAATCTCTTCTTTTTGTGGGAAATTTGTCAAGGGCCAGTCGAATGAACTCTATTTTGTATCCCTTAGCAGCCCTTACGTCCTCCCGCAGCACACGCGCATTAAACATATTAGTTCCCATCTTGGGTGTATCCCAAAACTTCTTCCGCGATATATCTTTTCCCAACCTATTATACGAATTATAATTTGAGCACGCGCATAAAAATAGTACAATTACTAGGCATGCAAATTTTTTCATGGGTGATGCCAATTTTACGTTCTTATGGTCGGGTCAGGGAGATTCGAACTCCCGACCCCTTGCACCCCATGCAAGTGCGCTACCAGGCTGCGCCATGACCCGCTCAAAATCTTTTTATGAGTAAAATTTTTCTTGCAAGCGAAGTCAAGCAATTACGTCTTGTAAATAAACATGGGTTGGTCGCAAACGTTTAACGGGAATACATTTTACCCTTGCAGGATAAGCAAAAATGGTGTATAAATGTTCTATGGACACGTTTGAAAACTTTGCTTCCGTACTTCAAAAGTTTGGAGAATCGATTAATTTACAGCCCCTGGCGCTAAACGATAACAATGCATGCGAAGTGTGTCTAGACAACGCACAGAATGTGCAAATCCGTTTTAATAGAGAACGTTCGGAGGTTGAATTTTTGACAGAATTGGGAGACATCAACGAAAATTATCTGGAAAGATCTTGCAACTGTTTTTTAAAGGCGAACTGCGATTGGGAGTTAACGCATGGTATGACGTTATCAAAACGGCCCGATGCCTTAAAAATACTGTTGGGATATCATGTGCCCGCTTTAAACATGGATGTTCCGTTGTTTGAGAACCTTTTTAAAGCATTTATTGCCGAATTTGAGATTTGGCAGCAACACTTAATACAAATATACCGCGGAGAATTACCCGAGGTCTTATCAGAATTGTAAAGGAATTGCGGTGGAAATTTCGATAGGGTTGCATGCCTTTTGGGAAACAACGTCTTCGGGGGTTTTATGTTTTAGTGAAGATGTAGATATTCAAGCACTACCCGAAGGTACCATTGAAGGGGATCCCATCGTTTTAAAGCATTTTTCTAAGGTAAAATTTGCAGATGTATCGGGTTATTACCTAGATAAAGATTTTGTCTGCTTTCGCTTGGCTTGCTCAAAACTTTCTCGTAAATTGAAACAATTGCCTGGGAATTTTTACGTAGCCGGCGATTTCAACCATTGGTCCTGGCAAGGCACAAAGCCTCTGGGTTTAACGCGAGATAAGAGCGCTTTTGAATTAAAAATGCCCGTCTCTCATTTCCATGAGGTGAGTCACTTTAAATTTGTACACGAATCCAACCTATGGATAAATCCTTTTGAAGAGAGTCCAAATCGTATTCAAGACAATTGTGGACATGTCAATTTTCAACTCAATCTTCGACAAACGGGCGCACATTGGGTGGCATTTCAATGTGCTCACGACCATGATCTTTCAAAGCAACCTTGGTTGCAATTGGGAAATCAGTCTATTTGCATAGATACTTTACCTTGGGCTTTGCAGCTGTACTCGGATAAGCCTTTGGGTTGTTGGACGGAAGGTAATCGGACTTGTTTTGCCCTATTTGCCCCTCGCGCTTCTAAAGTTGAAGTTCATATTTTTAACAAGCAGGAAAACAGGGATAACGTATATCCTTTGCAGATGGACAAAAAGGGCGTTTGGTCCGTTAATCTGCCGGACAATTATGTTCATTATTGCTATGAATTTTTCATTTATAATCCGGAAAAGACGAAGGTCGTGGATCCTTATGCCAAGGCTTTGGTAAGCCCTCAAGGTCCCGGAATAATTACGTCTTTACAGCTGTATGCCGGAAATTTTAAAACGCCTCGTATGCGTGACCTAACCATTTTGGAGTGCCATGTGCGCGATCTAACGGGGGGAAGTGGCTTTGGCGATTTATCAAAATTTCTGCTGACGGACAACTACGTAACTTCGCTCCATTGCAACGCGTTGGAACTGTTGCCCATCAATGAATACGATGCCTTAAATGGTAAGGAATATCATTGGGGGTATATGCCTGCTCATTATTTTGCGCCATCCTCTTTTTATGCTCAAGGTGACTGCGGATCTCAGATACGGGATTTTCAAGAACTTGTAGCGGTATGCCATTCGAAAGGTATAGCCGTTATTCTAGACGTTGTATACAACCATGCAGGTATTTTTAACAGTTTGCAAAAGATTGACAAGGCCTATTATTTTCGTTTAACAGGGGAAAACTTTTCCAATTTTAGTGGTTGTGGCAACGACTTCCGTGCCGAAGCTCCCATGGCAAAACGCTTAATCCTGGACAGTTTGCTGCACTTTTTAAACGCATATGGGGTCGATGGTTTCCGTTTTGACTTGGCAGAACTACTAGGGGTCTCCGTACTGGAAGAAATTGCGCAAGGCCTAAAGGCGGTAAAATCGGATATTATTTTAATAGCTGAACCGTGGAGTTTTAGAAATCACGTGGCATTGGACCTAAAAGGGACAGATTACGCTTATTGGAATGACGGATTTCGCGATTTTGTACTGCAATATGTGCGTGGACAGGGTAATGTGGATGGATTAAAATATTTTATAAAAGGTTCTACCGATTTCCTGTGCGAAACGGCCCAGCAATCGATTAACTACACGGAATCTCACGACGACCATTGTTGGATAGATCGCGTTACGGAAAACGCTAATTGCAATGGCGAAAATTTTACGGTGAAAGACCGCCGCAGAACGCATTGTATATTTGCGATTCTTTACCTATCTTTAGGCATTCCCATGATAGGTGCAGGTCAGGATTTTTTAAAATCAAAAAAAGGGATTCGAAATACCTACAATCGCGAAGACTGCAATAAATTGGATTACTTACGCCTAGAACAGTTTTCCGGTACGCACGCGTATGTCAAAGGGCTCATTGGGTTAAGGCAATCCACCTACGGTAAATTATTAAAAGTAGGGTACCCATCGGCCCATTACTTCAAATACTTTTACGCAAAAAATTCTTCCGCGTTGGTTATTTTGTATAACGCAGATCATTCGGAAGGAAAGCGCCAAATTTTATTTGCCATCAATCCTCACGAAACGCCTATGAAGTGGTTTTTAGACAACGTTTCCGCAGATACATTTGTTCAACTAGCGGATACAGAACGATTATGCCTAGGTGGATTAAATCCACCTCTGACATCGTGGTCTCAAGAAGGTAGGCTAACTTTACCGCCTCTTTCCTGTGCCATTTGGGTATCTGGGAAATATTGACAGTAGAGAATAACTTATATAGGATGTTTTAGGATGCGTTTGAAAGATAAAAGGTCGTGTGGATTTACACTTGCAGAAATTATGGTGGCTTTGTGCATTGCAGCTATCTTTACCGCCATTGCCATGCCGGGCTTTAAGAAAACGATGCAGGATCTCAAGTTGAACGAATTTGTATGCAATTTCGAGGGCTTAATCAAGGCCTTTCGTTCTTATTATTTGATCTTTAACGAATGGCCGCCAGATGGTGGTTCAAATACTATTCCAGCTGGCAACATTCGCTGCTTTTTACAGCATCATTTGTATAAAGAAAATCAGTTTATATACCGACCTCTAAGAAAAAGCGGTGCTTCCTTTGATTTTGAAAATTGGATTAACGGTAATGTACGTTCAGATGATGGAGTGGTGCTACCTATTGCGATAAATGCTAGGATGGGAAACATGCAGGACGTACGTCTTTGTTTTAATGGGTTGGCTGATTTAGATGGCTTCAAAGGTAATGTTTACTACCATAGTTCAACTTGCGTAGCTTACAGATTCTCTGAAGCTGCTCACAAAGATTGTACGGAAAATAGATACTATTGAGATTGACTGCAATTTAAAGTATATTTCGAAGTTAATATCCTATTTTCTAAACCGTTGTTTCACATTTTTACGAAAGGCTATCCTATTCTAGGGATCAGTGTCATCTTACGATTCATATCTTTAAAGAGGTAAAAGCAGGCATGTGAAAGGGATATTTGCAAATAAAAGAATTGTATTTATCGTTGAAAATACTACGATGCGTAACTCATTATGGAAACATCCGTTAAGTACACGCTTGACTTTGAAAAACCTTTGCTGGCGTTGAGTGAGCAATTGGAACAACTGAAACGTTTGTCCGACGAAAATCAAGTACAGATGGATGACGAAATTCATGCCATTGAAATTAAAATTAAAGAAACGCAGGAACAAATTTACAAAAACCTTACCCCTTGGCAAAAAATAAAGATAGCACGTCATCCGCAACGTCCCTATGCATTGGATTACATTCAATCATTGTTCGAAAACTTTCAAGAATTGCACGGTGACCGCTATTTTGGAGATGATCAAGCATTGATAGGAGGGTCTGCATTTTTTGAAAAAAAGCCTGTTATGGTCATTGCTCAGCAGAAGGGACGCTCTCTGAAGGAAAACATTAAACGCTGTTTTGGGTCGCCTAATCCCGAAGGGTATCGAAAAGCATTAAGACTCATGCGACTCGCGGAAAAATTTAAGATGCCCATTATTGCATGGATTGACACGCCCGGAGCGTATCCGGGTATCGGTGCCGAAGAACGCCATGTAGCCGAGGCCATTGCCGTTAATTTACGCGAAATGAGTACGTTGAAAGTTCCAAGCATAGCCATTGTTTTGGGAGAAGGTGGATCAGGAGGGGCCTTAGGGATTGGCGTTGTTGACCGTGTTTTAATACTTGAAAATGCTTACTATTCCGTTATTTCCCCGGAGGGATGCGCCGCCATCCTATGGAAAGATCGCGCTAAAGCTCCGGAGGCGGCCAACGCACTCAAGTTATCTGCCAACCACTTAAAAAATCTCAACGTGGTGGATGCAATTATTCCTGAACCCTTGGGAGGTGCACACGCAGATCCTGCATCCTGCATCGAGAACGTTCGGTGTGCATTGGAAACTCATTTGACGGAGCTTTTACGGGAATCGGAAAAAGATTTATTGGCAAAAAGGTATCGTAAATTTAGATCCATAGGTGTGTTTGAAGAACATGCATAGAATTCATTTTGGTACGGATGGCATTCGTGGAAAAGTTGGAGAATGGCCCATTACCGAAGAAGCTTTTAAGGGTATAGGGCAAGCATGTTGGGCTTGGTTGAAGGCAAACAATTTGGATCTAAAAGTTGCTGTTGGGTGGGATACGCGTGCCTCGGGATATGCGTTGGCGTATGCTCTTGCGCAAGGGCTTTTAGGCGAAGGTACGGGGTATGTCACTTTCCTAGGCGTAACGCCCACACCCGCTATCGCATATTTTGTTGAACGTGAAGGTTTTTCATTGGGTATTGCCATTACGGCGTCCCACAATCCTTTTACGGATAATGGTCTTAAATTGTTTCACCGCGGTGGATACAAATTGCAAAGGGAAGAGGAAGCTTGTATTGCATCGTGGGTGAACCGACAAGCGGTCACTCCATCAACCTTACCTCACATCCACGAAATTAACGGGAGCGATTATTACCTAGAACATATCTTATCGGACTACGGTGATCTGAATTTTGGAGGCAGAAAAATTGTTTTGGATACGGCCAATGGAGCTACCGTCTTTACCAGTTTGCCGATCCTTAAATCCTTGGGGCTTGAGATTATTGCCGTAGGTAATGAGCCTACGGGAGAGAATATAAATCTTCGTTGTGGCAGTGAATGTTGCGAAGGGATTGGGAAAAAAATGCAAGAAAGCGGTGCATGGTTGGGTATTGCGCACGATGGAGATGGGGATCGGGTTGTCTTATTTGACGAACAAGGCAATCGGTTAGACGGTGACCAAGTTTTAGGAATCCTAGCTTTGGACAAGTTTAAAAAGGGACAGTTGGATCGCAATAAATTGATTGTTACCGAGCAGAGTAATTCGGGCTTGGACTGGACTTTAAAAAACTTTGATATTCAAACCATTAGGACGGATGTGGGCGACCGAGAAGTCTATTACGGTATGGTAGCTCACGGCGCAAATGTGGGAGGAGAAAGTTCCGGGCACGTTATTTTAAGCGATATTGCAAAAACGGGCGATGGTCTTCGGATTGCCATTGAATTGATGCGCATGGCTCTGAAACAACCTTTGGCAGAACGTAGGAAGACAATTACTCTGTTTCCGAAAGCCGAAGGCGCGTTAAGCATTGCTTCAAAAATTCCCACAACGCAATTGGAATGCGCACGGCTTTTTGAAAAAAATCACCATCGGGATGCGAATAGAATGTACATGCGTTATTCGGGGACGGAAAATAAATTGCGTTTTCTGGTGGAAGCGGAAACAAATGCGCTGTGTGCGCAAATTTTGGCTCAATGGATGCGTGCGGCTCGATTAGATTTTGAACATTGTAAAATTAAGGTGAACGGGTGTGTTGCCTATTGAAAAAAAATACACGCAAGCTTCCCTAAAAGTTTGGTTCGAGGCTTACAGAAAAAATTGGTGGAGTACCTATTTTTCGCATTCGGATTATAAACAAGGGGTTAAGCTTTTGAGTCATGGAGTCCAATCCATTACTCTAGAAGAACATTTCATTTTGGTACACGGTCGATTAAATGACGAAAACTATTACTCGACGGGGGATCTACACACAAATGGCCAAATAACTTTGCAAATTTCACAGCGCAATTCCTCCGTTGGAAAAGCCTTTTTAGCGGCCGGTTTTCTAGTTTTGGAAAAACTGATCGAAGAACATCTGTTTGAATTGTGTATACCCATAGAAACCGAAAGCAAGCATCCGCAACTTCCTCGTATGCCGGCAAAGGCTAATTCTGAGTTAATAAAAGTTGTCAGTCCTTTGGGGAATTTGAAATTTTTTAAATGTAACCAAAATTTAGCTTTTGAGGTACATTTTCGACGACACAACAAACTCACCAAGCTCGTCTCGTTGGAAAAGTATTTGAAATTCAATGAGCGAGAACATCTATTATCTTTACTGCACACGGTTCAAAAATATGGATTTCATTGGGTAAATGCACATTTTCAAAGCAACGATCGAGAGGCGTGGTCAGATTTTGTCAAAAATGAAATACCGCGATTGTCACGCAAGTACTTTGTTGAGATTCCCGAATGTGTACGGAAATTGGAGGCGGGCGTAAGGCAGGTGCAGGTGGTTTTGAACATGAATGCAGAAAACTGCCTACAACAGCATTTTTTTGTAGAAAAATCATTGTTACGCGACGAAAAACTAAAAAATTTCTCATCCACGAAGCCTAATCTTTGCTGGTCGGAAAAACATGGATTGCTTCGTTGGAATCCTGCGGACATCCGTTGGATGCAGCGTTTAAACGATTGGAAGAACCGTCTTGACCAAAAGTTACCCCCTTACTTATTGCTGTCATCCTTCAATACGACACACTTGGGAGAGCAGGCAAGACAATGGTTAGAAAAGCTAACCCATAGGTCAGAAAATTTGAATTTTACCTTTAAGATCCCACTAAGAAATTATCAGAAAGAGGGCGTTGCTTGGTTGAAACAATTGTTGGATTTGCATTGTTATCCTTTGTTGGCGGATGAAATGGGATTGGGAAAGACACGCCAAATTTTAAGTTTAATCCAATGGTTAAGGAGTGAAAATACGGATTTGTTACCGGATTTGATCTTATGTCCTGCCAGTGTGATTGCTTCATGGCAAAGTGAACAAGAAAACATTTTCCCGCAATTACCTTTGCAAGTGCTTTCTCATAAAACCACTTCAAATTTTATCCCCAATGAGGATGCAATTTTCGTTGCCAGTTATTCCCAGTTGAGGTTGTACGCAAATATGCTGAAAACGGTAAACTTTCGCTGCATCGTTTTGGATGAAGCGCAATACATGAAAAATCCTAAATCAAAGACTGCACACGCTTGCTTCAATCTGAAAGCGCATTTTAGATTGGCAACAACCGGTACACCAGTCGAAAATAGTCTCGTGGATTTATGGACGATTTTCCATTTTTTGATGCCGGGTTTATTGGGAAATTACAAAGAATTTCAAAATCTTATGCAGTCCGAATCGGAACGTACGCGACTCAGGGTTCAAATTGCACCCTTCATTTTACGTCGGACAAAGTCAGAAGTTTTAAAAAATTTACCCAAAAAGGAAGAACATGCCGTCTATTGTCCCATGACGGCTCAACAGCAAGCTTTATACGATACGTGGCTACATCAAGGCATTCATTTGAAACAGGGGCAATGGGGGCAGCTTTTCATCTTACTTTTACGCCTAAGACAGATTTGTTGCGATCCAGGCTTACTTCCTCATCATGAGCAAATGTCCTGTAGTGAAAGTGGAAAAATACTGTGGTTGCAGCAACAACTGGGTACTTGCGTAAACAATGGACAAAAGATCATTATTTTCAGTCAATTTAGACGTTTGTTGGAACGCATGGTACCTCTTGTAAAATCTTTTTATCCGCATACGCTTCTCTTGACGGGAGACACGATTGTACAACAAAGACGCGGACTCATCGAGCGTTTTCAGAAGGAGCAGCAAACCGCATTTCTAATCAGTTTAAAAGCTGGAGGAACGGGCATTACACTCCATTCGGCACAGGTCGTTTTTTTAATGGATCCCTGGTGGAATCCGGCCATTGAGCAACAAGCGATTGCGCGTGTGCACCGTTTGGGCCAACAATTTCCACTGCAAGTGTATCGACCTCTGATAGAAAATTCCATAGAATCTAAAATACAAATTTTACAAAAACAAAAGGGAGCAATTTTTGATAAATTGTTTGCAAAAGGTCAATTGTCGCAAATGGAACGTTGGCAGCAATTGTACGATTTAATAAGGACGCATCAAGGATAGAAAATCTTACTTAGAAGCATAATTTATGCAGATTGAAAGATTAAAAAAATGTAAACGCTTTACATTTTAAAAAATCTTTACATAAGCGCATTGAAAATTTTTCAAAGGTTACCTTCTTATTTTTTCAAGCAACGATGTCCCATTTCGCAAAATACCTATATTTTGTCTACGGCAACAAGTCTAGAATTTTCAGGCCTGAAATGTCGTAAAATCATTATTCATTCTCATTATAAATGAGCGTTTATTGGAACTTCAATTCATGTCTAAGCTTGAAAATTCCCCAAAGGTTAATGAATAAAAGCAATCCACCCGATACGGACATAACCGCCAATGCCGTACTTTGGTCCACAAAGGAAAATATTATAAATGCACCTATGGCGTAGATGAGATAAAAAAATTGACCTTTCTTTAAAGAAATGGCCTTTGCACTTTTCATGCCAACGGCTAAGTATCCGAGGACCGTTGTCCAACCTGCCAAAAAGAAAAATATAGCCATGAGCAACTTGGCATTCGAAAAATGTCCCATGAGCGCCGTTACAACGCAGTCAAAGGCATTGTCGTGACCGACACACCATTGCCCCGTGCATAGCACCAAAAAAATGGTAAGCGTACAGATTGCGCAGTCGGTAAATAGGGAAAAAACAGCGGTTCGTGCCTGAACACACGGATCCGTTATCCGTGTTTCGGCTTGAATGATAGCGTCGTATCCAATGCCGATATCTCCGGAATACACCGCTCTTGCCATACCGTGATGAACCGCCATAAAAACCGTACTGCCCGCAAATCCTCCAACGGCAGCATGTCCGCTGAAAGCAGATTTACAAATGGTAGCAATCAGGGCGAAAAAATCAACATTGCTGTGATATAGGGTATATAAACATACCCCTGTGTAGGTTAATAGAAAAAATGGCATGAGGATTGTACATATGACGGAAAGACGTCGAATGCCGCCGAGCGTTACGTATATTGTTCCGGATAACAGGATCAATAGGGCCAAGTACCTGTTTAATCCAAACGTATCGACAAAAACGTCTTCGACAACTTTAAATTGATAAATCTCAGCTCCGTAAACGCACATAAGTAAACAAAAGCTAATGGAAATCCATTTTTTATTAAAGGCACGCATTAAATAATGTGGTGCACCGCCATCGTATCCATGTTTTTTATCGTGTATGCGATATTTGATACCCAAAAAAATTTCTGAATATTTAACAAGCATTCCAATAAAGACTGCAACCCACATCCAAAAAAGGCCGCCAGGACCGCCGATGGATACGGCCGTAATGCATGCCCCAACGTTTCCGATCCCAATGGAGCCACCCATCGATGAAAAGTAAAGACGAATAGGGGCCAGGCCTCTTGCTTGTTTTGTTCCGCCCATGAGCGCATTAAATGTCTTTATGGGTCTTATAATTGTGCGAAATTGAAAAAATTTGGATTTTAGTGTCAGGTAAAGGCCAATGCATAGGATTAGAAAAAAGTCGATGTAGCTCCACAAGAGGTTATCTAAAAATTCAAGAACCATAAACGTATAGCGTAACAAGCATTTAGAATATTGAAAGGTTATTTTGCTACATGCGTGACAAAACGGCCACACATTCCAAGTGTTTTGTCTGAGGGAACATATCAAAAGCTTGCAGTTCTAGAATTTTATACTGCGGCGCCAACGTTAAAACACGTTTTAAATCTCTGGCCTGCGTATCTGGAGCGCAGGAAATGTAAACCATGACGGCCGGTTGAAATTGAATCAGTTGTTGCAGAAAATTTTCGGAACAACCCTTGCGAGGTGGGTCCACAACAACGAGTGTTTGATCTTTTGGAAATGCAATACCTTTGAAAATAGCTTCAGCCTCTCCATGTTGCATCCGGCCGTTATCAACGTGATTAAGTTGCATATTTTTTTGCGCTAGCGCGATGGAGGGTTCATCAACTTCAATACCCACAAACTGACGCATCGACTTTGCAAGAATGATGCCAAATACACCCACGCCGCAATAGGCATCTACGAGGTAGTGGATTTGTCCAAATTGTAGGCGTAATTGTTGTAGGTATTGCGATATAGATTCTAAGATATAAGGATTATTTTGAAAAAAGCTACCTGCCGGGAAAAGGAAATCGTAAGCGCACACCTGTGCACACGCAACTGCTCTAGGGTTAGTTAAAACCCCTTGGCTGCAATCGCGCAGCAATAGGGTTCCACTTTTCATTTGTAAATTCTGTCTCGTTTGGATACGTACTTCGGGTAAACAAGTATTAATGGGAGCACTTGCGATGTAGCATTGAAGAACATCGACCAGCAAACGTTTTCTGCCGTAAGCTAGAAAACCGATGGGAAAATTATGTGTACAATTTCGTTCAAAATGCGGTGTTATTTTGGTCCGATACCCATAAATTTTTTGCGAAGGTTGAACTGACTTAACTTTGGTAGACAATTTTGCAATGCGTTCCAAACAATCCGTAACGTGTCGATGCTTCCATTCAAGTTGCTTTTCGTATGCCATGTGCTGATATTGACATCCACCGCATTGTCCAAAGAGGGGGCATGGAGGTGAAATACGATCCGGAGATGCTTGCAATACCTCAATTAAATCCGCTTCCGAATAATTGGTATGGTTTTTGAAAATACGTACGCGCACACGTTCTCCAGGAATTACAAAAGGGACCATAACTATCCAATTGTCGATACGCGCAATGCCTCGCCCCTCGTTGCTGAGAGATTGAATATCGACCGTCAACTCATCGTGATAGTGAAAAGGTTTATCGGTACAATGTTCGGGATCCCTAGCTTGCATACTGTTTTTCAGAAGTAGCGAATTCAATCCCAAAAGGGAAGTAAAAACGAACTCCATAATACGTTGCTAGTAAATCGTTCAGATTTTTGGTTGTAATAGGGAATCTAATCCTTATGGACAAGTTTCATACGCACGTTTTAAGACACAGATGCTCATTGGAAAAACACGATGCGTAAGGTTTAAAATAAATTACATAAGTACCCCTATTAAAACTTGATCGCTGTATTGGCAAATGTCTGACACAAAAAATTCAAAAGCCTTTACATTTTTGCAACACCGCATGGCCGTTTTACGCGTAGAAAATGACTTCCAAGTCATCACTTCGGTTGCAATAAAGCCGTACCCCTCATTACGCTTCGTATTAGTCTGCTCCTTCTGACGAAACATTCGGTGAATAACGCCTGATACCCAGCAGGCCTTATGGGGATTTCCGTCGTAGGATAGGCCTAAAGAAAGGAAATTTTTTTGACGATTTGATTTTCTGCATAGCATGCCAGTGATTCAGGATGTGATATCCGTACGAATCGTGAGCACGTTTTGCCAATTTCAGCGATTTATATTTTTTCGTATCATATCCCGGATAAGCCCACAGGCCGCCTAAATCTTCTACGCACAAACCACATCCTCTTTTTAAAACCTTTTGGAAACGTGGGTCCACGCATAGTTGCCTTAGAGGTTGCTTACTTCCGTACGCTTTTAAATGCTGAACTTGGGCACGAATACCTTCCAGAGATGTTTTAAAACAATGTCCCGGTTGGCCATTGCCGATAGCTCCTAAGCCTGAAAAATTATTTTGTTTCGGCTTTACGTCGCCGCCAAAACGAAAAAATCCTGTTTCTACCAAACTTTGTGCAAAGGCGATATCACCTCGGACACCTTCTTTTTCACCTTCCTGCAAATAAATAGGAATATAGGATGCGTATTTTGAAGCTCTAGGGTTTTTGCTGAGCAAATAACGCTCCATTTGTTCCTGTGTACAAACGGCTTTTCCCATGATGGATACTTTTGCTTCGGAGATAGAATGGATTGAAAATATAACCACCATCCCAACATATTTGAATGCCTTCACTTGACCTTTAAACGAAAAATTTTACCAAGAATCAAGCTATTTTATCCGGTGAAAATATCTTGAAATTATTACCTTGCAATCAAGTTAACGTTGACAAAAAACATTTACATATGTACAGTAACGCACAATTATTATGGAAACAATGATGAATTCGCAGATGAGTTTATCGGAACTCAATGAACGTATTCAAGAACAAACCGCTTGGATTGATTTATTAAAAACAGAGATTGGGAAGGTGGTTATAGGTAATAAAGCCATCATAGATCGATTGTTAATAGGGTTATTGAGTAATGGGCATATTTTATTGGAAGGAATGCCGGGTCTTGCCAAGACTTTGTTGATCAAGACGTTGGCTCAATTGTTCCAATTGAAATTCCAACGTATTCAATTCACACCTGATTTGCTGCCTGCAGACATCGTCGGAACTCTCATTTACAACCCTCATCAAGGACAATTCACCCCAAAGAAGGGGCCTATTTTTACCAACATCCTGCTTGCGGACGAAATCAATCGGTCTCCCGCTAAAGTTCAAAGTGCTTTATTGGAAGGCATGCAGGAAAGACAAGTGACGTTGGGCGATACCACATACCCGCTCGAAAACCCTTTCTTGGTACTCGCAACACAAAATCCGGTTGAACAAGAAGGGACCTACCCTTTACCTGAAGCCCAATTGGACCGCTTCATGTTAAAAATTAACACCCAATACCCTTCTTGGCAGGAAGAACGTATGATTTTGGATTCGAAAACGTCTACTCAGCCAAGTGAGGAAGTCCACGGTTTCCTTGCGCAGCAAGTCATTCTGGAAAGTCGGCAATGGATCGATAAAATTTATATGGATGATAAAATTCGAGATTATATTATTCACATTGTTTACGCCACAAGAACTCCCGAAAAATATCATTTGTCCATCAATAATCTCATTCGTTACGGTGCTTCTCCCAGAGGAACGATTGCACTAGCGTTGGCATCTAAGGCTTCTGCATTCTTAAAACATCGCGGCTACGTTATTCCGCAGGATGTAAAGAGTATTGCACCGGATGTGTTGCGACACCGCATTGGTCTTACGTACGAAGCAGAAGCGGAAGAAATTTCGAGCGATCAGGTGATTTCAAATATTCTAGAGACTGTACCAGTCCCCTAATATGTCTGACGAAAACAAAGTACATGCAACTTTGCGCAAAGTACGTCAAATTGAATTGCGTGTGCGTGTTTTGCTCAATGAGGTGTTGAGCGGCACCTACCACAGCGTGTTTAAGGGACAAGGAGTCAACTTTGAAGAAGTACGGGAATATTGTTTTGGCGACGAAATTCGTTTTATTGACTGGAATATTACGGCCAAAATGGGGCACCCTTATGTTAAAATTTTTCGTGAGGAACGTGAACTTACTTTGTTATTGGCTATAGACATCAGTAGATCTAACGAATGGGGATCTAAGCGGCAAACCAAACGAGAATTTTCTGCAGAAATTGCCAGCGTTTTAGCCTTTTCGGCAGCGAAAAATGGTGATAAAGTAGGGTTGATATTGTTTTCTGACCAAGTCGAACTATTTATACCTCCGCGCAAGGGACATCAACATTTATTGCGTATCATTCGGGAAATTCTATTTTTCAAACCGCAGCATACGTCCACGCACATTCCAAAATTTTTGAGCGCCCTTGGGAAACTTCAAAAGCGAAAGGCGATTGTTAGTATTATTTCAGACTTTGTTCCAACGTATCTCGAAGATAATCTAGAAAATGAAACCATCAAATCTTTGTCACTCCTGAATCAATGCCACGATTTAATTTGCATACGTGTGGATGATTCAAGAGAATATCAATTACCGGATATTGGCTACGTCACTTTGCAGGATGCGGAAACGCAACAATTATTCTATCTAAATACGCATTCCAGGCAAACGCGGCAACGATTCGAAACCTTGGCTCTGGAAAAAAGTAAAAACTTTCAAAGTAACTGCCAAAAATGTGGTATTGATGTAATTCAATTACACAACGGACAACCTTATTTACCTCTACTGCAATCTTTTTTTAATACACGCAAACAATTAAAACGATGAAATGGGTACAAGTTCTACTGCTTGTTTTTTATTTTAATACGGTTACGAAAGCGGAAGAAGATGCTTCTCTTGTAGGGGATGTGCGTATTCCATCCATCTATGAAGAAGAGAATTCGAACGAGGCAACCGACGTAAAAATTCAAACAAGCAATTCCGTTATCCAACCGACTTTCGTAACCCAATTGGCCCAGGATACGGTTATAAATGATGAAACAACACCTATTCTTACGGAAGATTCCATAGATGAAGATATTAAAGATATTCGCCCCATTGTCATGTTACCTTGGGGTTGGAAACGTATTCTAGTCTGGAGCCTATTGGGACTGATTGTAATTTTCGTCATAGGTTACATCATTTACAGGCACAGAACCCATCGAATTAGAAAAAGTTTGGTCCCCTTGGATCCTTACGCGCAAGCGTTGGGTGGTATTGAAAATGCTCGAAAGTATATTCAGGAAAAGAGTCCAAAAACATTTGCAAATCTACTCACGGATGCCGTCCGCCAGTATTTGTCGCTTGTATTCCATCTTCCTGCTCCCGAGTGCACCACCGAAGAAGTTTTGGAGCGCATTCGTGAAATTTCGTATTTTGATTCCAATCTACAAGTATGCATTGAAAATTTTCTCAAACAATGCGACATCGCTAAATTTACTCAACGACCTCTAGAGCATGAATCCAGAAACGCTTTGTATACGGAAGCAAAGCAGATCGTTAATTACGCAGAAAAATTACACCAAAGCCAACAACAATCTTCCGCTGAAGGTTCCACATAATCACGTGTATGGAAGAAACATTCGCGTTCAAACATCCTTGGGTCCTCATTCATCTACTTTGGATTCCATTGATTTTTGTTTATTGGGTAAAGACCTGGACGCCACCCAAGAGCTTAATTTATACAACGGCCAATGAGCATCCTAAGGTACAAATACCTCCGCACGTAATTCCGTTGTTTTTCAGATCTTTGTGTTTGGCAAGCATTCTATTGGGGATAGCTCAGCCGCAAAGAGTCTACACGCATCGGCAATGCCAAAGCAGTGGTATCGACCTAATTTTAGCACTTGACCTTTCAAGTTCTATGCGAGTCCCCGATTTTGCCGTTAACCAATTTCAACGCGTTACACGCATACAAGCTGCCAAAGCCGTTATTGCAGAATTTATTCAACAGCGGCAACACGACCGCATTGGCCTCGTAACGTTTGCACGTTACCCTTATTTGGTAAGCCCGCTCACGTTAAATCATGCTTGGTTACTCAAAAATTTAGATCGCTTAAATGCAGGACTCATCGAGGATGGTACCGCCATTGGCAGCGCCATTACCATGTGCGTAAACCGACTTAAAGACTTGCAGGCCAAGACACGCATCATCATCCTATTGACGGATGGTGTCAATAATTGCGGCAATGTTGCCCCCGTTATGGCTGCGGAAGTGGCAGAACATTTTCAAGCAAAAATTTATACCATCGTGGTTGGCAACGATCAATTTTTCCCCGTGGACGAGCAAACGCTTGTGCAGGTAGCTGAAAAAACCGGGGGTCGTTTTTATCGAGCCTACGATGTGTCTACCCTGAAACAAATTTACAAAGAAATTGATCAATTGGAAAAAACAAAAATTTCACTGGAAGGGCATACGACCTGTGCAGAGCTGTTTACCTTATGTCTGTGGTTGGCTCTTGCATTTTTTTCTCTAGAACAAATTTTAAAAAATAGCCGTTATCGAACGCTACCATGAAATTTCACTCTTCTTACGTTTGGATTTTGGGAATTATCTACGTTACTTTACTGTACGTGGTAGCACTTTTCTTTCAACGTAAAACAAATAAGTTATTGCGTGCGTGGTCACATCAGAAATACTTACCCATTCAATATACACGCCGCATTGCCTACAGAATGAGTCGTTGGGTTTTACGACTAGGACTGGTTGCTTTATTTGTGGCATTGGCACGTCCCCAATGGGGTGAAGTGATTGAAAAACGTCAGCAAACGGGACTCAACGTACTATTTGCCATTGATACGTCCAAAAGTATGTTGGCCAACGATGTCAGACCCAATCGGCTCGATTTGGCTAAGTTGAGCATCGAAGAGCTGTTGAAGTCTTTGCAGGGTAACCAAGTAGGGCTTATCGCGTTTTCCGGAAATGCATTTCTGCAGTGTCCTACGACGGCGGATCACGGTGCTTTTAAGCTTTCGCTGCGTGCTTTGGATACGAATGTTATGCCACGAGGAGGCACCAACTTATCGGAAGCCATTCAATTGGCAATCCGTACTTTCGATACGGACACGAGCTACAAACAACTCATTTTGTTGACGGATGGAGAAAACTTGTCCGGAGATGTGATGCAGGCTGCAAAGGAAGCCTCTCGAAACGGTGTTGTTATCCATACGGTCGGCATAGGATCCGAAAAGGGAACGAGCATTGGCATTAAAAATGAACGTGGCATTATTGAATACCTAAAAGATGCTCAAGGCAAAATAGTTATTACCCGTTTGGATGAAAATACGTTAAAACAAATTGCGCAAATAACACAGGGATTTTATGTTCCTTTAGGTAATGCTGGAGAAGGGTTGCAGCAAATTTACAACGTAGCCTTAAAACACTTACCGAAAGAAAACTTTGACAGTGAAGAAAAGATTCCTATGGAACGTTTTCATGTGTTTGCCGGCTTAGCATTCCTATTTTTACTTTTAGAGCCTTGCCTATTTTTTAAAAAAGGAAAAATGCGATTTTAAAATGAAAATTAAATATTTATTATTTTTCACATTCTGTAGCTTTACAAGTCTTTTAAGAGGTGAAGCAGGTCCATTGATTGCAGCAAAAGCCCGACATCAAAGATACTGCAAGCAACATCCCGACGCTTGGCAAGGGCACTACAATTTGGCCAACATTCACTATAAAGAAAAAGCCTTTGATGAAGCGCAAATATCCTATGAACAAGCACTTGAAAAGTGTGCGCGTCCGCAGGAACAAGAAGGCATATTTTATAATTTAGGGAACACTTACTATCGTCAGTTCCAACAAACTCAGGATGCCAAGCAACAAATAGCGAATTTGGAAAAAAGTATTAAATTTTTCGAAAGTACGCTTGCACTCAATGCCGAAGCAAAAGATGCCCAGCACAATTTAGAAATTGCTAAAAAAGCCTTTGAAAAGTTGAAAAAAAATCAAGAACACCAAAATCAGGAGCAACCACAGGATAATCCAAACAATACCCCCAACGGCTCCAATGAAAATAACGACTCGTCTTCGGAAAAACCAGACGATAATAAAGCATCCGAAAAACCGCAAGACAATCGCACGAATGAAAGTGCTCCTCAGCAGGCTCCAACGCCCCAACAAGAAAAATCTCAACAAGAAATGGAGACTTTACTCAATAGCACCAAAGGGGATGAAAAAGTACTGCCCATAAATTTTTCCAACGATTCTCAAAATTTACCCGAAGATCCAGAGGTGTTGCACGATTGGTAATGGTATGCTTTTAGGGAAAAAATATTTTCAATGGTGTTGTGGCCTGTTTCTTTGCAGCCAAAGCTTAGGCAATACAAATATCGCATTTGAAGCAACGTTTCATCCCTCAACCATTCACTTAGGTGAACGTGCAACCTGGATGGTAACGGCTAAAAACGTCATTGTACGTCAAGTGAATTTTCCTCAGCCCATGGTTGATAATTTACGACTCAAATACGAAAGTGGAACTTTTAATACACAAATCATAAATGGAATTTCTCAACAATCCACCCTGTGGCGTTTTTCTGCTTTCCCCCAGAGTGCAGGTACTTTTCGAATCCCAGAAATCCGTATCGATATTCAAGGACAAACCT
The DNA here is from genome assembly GCA_031266455.1 of Puniceicoccales bacterium. Lineage (GTDB taxonomy): Bacteria > Verrucomicrobiota > Verrucomicrobiia > Opitutales > UBA9783 > CABUVL01. The sequence continues at coordinate 21,446 of JAISBA010000012.1, read as the reverse complement.
ATACTATTCCCAGTTCGACCTTAACGGTGTTGCCGTCGGATGCCCGTACGCAACAGAGTACAGCCGGTACATCTACCCCCATCTTTTTACATCTAGAACACAAGATGCCCAATACCTGGTACCTGGGACAAAGTTGCCCCATGGAAGTCCAACTGTTGATAGCAGATGATGTACGTGGCCAACTTACCAATTTGCCTCAAAAAAATGGAGACACTTTCGCGGCCACACACCTAACGGATGCGCCCGAAAAAACTTACAAAAGTATTCAAGGTACACACTATCAATGCATCTCTTGGGCAACACTTGTTACACCGCTGAAGTTAGGCCCACAAACGTTAAGTTTCAATTTAGATTTGATGATAGAACAGTCCTCTGTACTCAGTCAAAGGTCGGATGAAGAGGATGACAACGACTTGCTATCATTTTTTAACCGTAGCTTCAGCAGTGTTTTTGCGCAACCCAAAGCCGTAACCGTCGATACATCCCCCCTCAAGGTAGTTGTTCAACCGCTTCCCACTCCACAACCGCAACCTTTTCATCAAGCTATTGGATATTTTCAATTGGCAAGCCCAAGGATTGAAGAAAAGGAAGCTATTCAAGATGAGCCTATTACATTTCATGTTACCTTGCAGGGGTCAGGTAATTTCGAAAGAATTCAAGAACCCACTTTAATCTTTGATACGAATGAATGGCGAACTTATTTACCCAAGTCCAATTTTGAACCTTCGGATAAGTTGGGTTTTACAGGGAAAATTCACTACGAATACCTCATCGTTCCTCTGAAATCAGGAGAAATAGAGCCACCGGTTGTACATTTCTGTTATTTTGATACCACCATGCAATCTTATACTCATCTAAAAAAAGCTTACCCTTTTAAAATCAATATTAAACCACCCATAAAGGTGTCTCAAACGAAGATCTTATCCGGTGAAGTTAAGCCATCGCCCGAACCATCCGTTCCCTTATTTGGTAAAATTGTTTTACAAAATATTCATTGGGAAAATCAGCAATGGTTGTGGCAAAGAAAAAGCTTTTACCTGCTTCAGTGGATATTGTGTTTAATAAGTCTAGGTTTAAGTTTTATGGGCATTCGTTACCATAGATGCACGTATAACAAGGCCTATCAACTCAGAATGCAGCATAAAAACTTGTACAAAAAGACCGAAAAAGCCTTGCAACAAGCGTTTAGTGCACGGGATGTAACCGCATTTTACGACTGCGCTTACAAGATTGTTTCCCTAACCATTTTACTAAAATGTAAACAGCAAAACATTGCCCTAAACGAAATGGACGATTTGGTAACACAACTTACCCATTTGGGCATTCAACTACCCAACGAACAATTGCAATATTTACAATCACTCGAACAAAAGTATCGACAGAGTCAATTTGGCCAATTCAATGACGAGCAATGTCCAGATTCGCTGCAAGATCTAAAAGATTTATTACGCGCAATAAAATGAAAAAAAAGTACCTACACATTATTTTAACCTTATTGTTCATGAGCGTATCGATGGTTCATGCCATCGATGTGCTCATGGCCCAAACGTATATCCAGGAAGGCAATAAGTATTTTGGAGAAAAAAATTTAGAATTGGCGGCCGATTACTATGAAAAAGCGTTGCAGTACGCACCCAGTGCGCAGGTGTATTTTAATTTGGGGAATACATACGCTTCTTTGAAATGTCCAGGGTACGCTTTATTTTATTTTCTCAAGGCAAACCAATATCGTCCTCGGTGGACTGAGCTTAAGCAAACGATGCAATCGTTGTATCAATCTTATCCTACCCTCCCGCCTCTAAAATCAACTTGGTATTACACGATTTTCCAGTTCATAACCCTAAACACGTGGGTTATGTTGCTGGATCTTTGTTTTTGGATAATCATTTTTTCAATCATCATCTACATTTGCTTTAGGCGAAGGAAGCTGTATGTACAACTGAGTTGCTTTTGTGGAACGTTATTTTTGTGTATCGGTACTTTATTGTACGTTCACAAAAGTGATCTTCATACCGGTGTACTCATCGATGAAAATCCCATTCATTTCGCCCCTACGGAGTCAAGTCCCGTTCGGCAAAATATACCCGAAGGGACTTTGTGTGAAATATCCGATCGACGTGATCGATTTGTTTACATCAAAACAGAACTCGCCGAAGGATGGATCTTATCCGAAAAGATAAGGCCCTTGTACGCAAATTCGAATTCCTAAGACTTAAAAGCATAAAATCTTTTAAGGGAATATTAGGAGGTTTATTTGAAATTGCTCTATTTTGGAATTTTAATAAACCACCAAATTAAGGTTGTAAAGCATGAGCTCCCATAGTGTATTTAGAAAGTCTTAGCTCTCGTAGTTCAATGGATAGAGCGTTGGCCTCCGAAGCCAGAAATTCGGGTTCGAGTCCCGACGAGAGCGCCATGAGTTTTTTATTTTTTATGAAGCCAATACTTACAAGTAGGGTTTATTTTGTCTTATGGAGAGCAAATAACGTTGAATCATGAAAGGCTTTCAAAATAACATCTATGTTTTTTTATGGACCCTGTTGTTGGTTTTTTTTGATCAATTTAGTAAAATAAGTATTGCAAAGTATTTTCCAATCAATGAACCCTACGTCATTATACCTCATATATTCTCCATCTGCTACGTTATCAATACGGGATCTGTGTGGGGAATTTTCCAAAATACTTCACATGTATTAGCCTATTGCGGTGTTGCGGCTACCGTAGGATTGTGCCTCTGTATGTCTAAAATGGCTTTGCCCAATTGCATGGTAAAACTTGCTTTCGGTGGTGCTCTTGGAGGGATTATAGGAAATTCGATAGACCGATTCTATCGTTCGGGTGTCATAGACTTTTTAGACTTTCATTACAAAAATTACCATTGGCCTTGTTTCAATTTAGCCGACGCCTACCTGTGTCTCGCTTGTACATTTTTCATTTTAACCTCCATCCGAAGAAATAAAATCTAACCATTGTAAGTCATAGAATACGTGCTTTACAATCATCCGTTGAAACCAGTGGCAGCGTTGCATTCTATTTACCATAACACGACTTGCATTTCTTCCCATAACCGATACCCTAAAATTACATGGTCGAAGCTTACCTTATTTACGCGTCTTCAGATCGAGAACCAAATTTATTCTACTGGGGGCACTTTAGGGCTCCAGATCCATTTCTCGCGCTTAAGATAAATGAAAAAACCATCGCCGTCGTTTCTACATTGGAATACGGGCGATGCAAAAAAGGTAGCACATTTTCCGAAGTTTTATTGTGGTCGGATGTGTTGCAGGCAGCTGTGGATCAAGCGGTTGAAAACAATTGCTGTAAAATTATTTTGCATCTGCAAAAAGCGTACCAGATTTCTTCCTTTACCATTCCAGACGATTTTCCTGCCCATTTATATGAAACTTTAAGAAAGCTTGTTCCCATAAAATTTGATGCCGTCTATTTTCAGACACAACGCCAGTTCAAGTCTGCATCCGAAGTGGAACAAATCAAAACCGCCTGTCAATTGACAAGCCAAGCCATTTTGTACGCACGTACTATCCTAAAGAAAAGTTGTACGGATACCTCCCAACCTTTTTTATATTATCGGAGAAAAGTATTAACTTCCGAACGATTGCGCAGTGCCATCGAATGCTATTGCTTAAAAAAAGGAGGACATTGCGCGGGAACGATTGTCAGTTGTTCCCAACAGGCAGCCGATCCTCACTGCGAAGGTACGGGCCCATTGCGCGCGAATGAATTCATCGTAATAGATGTTTTTCCTCAATTGAATCCAAGCGGTTATTATGGAGATATGACGAGAACTTTTCTAAAAGGTGTTGCCTCCCTACGACAGAAGCGGCTATTTTTGTGCGTCCAAGCTTGCCAAAAGGAACTCATTAGACGTATTCGGCCCGGAGTCAATACCAAAGACCTAATGCAGTTTGCACAAAATTACTTCGAGCAGAAGGGTTTTGGCCTGCGGAAGACGAAGGGTATTTGCGAGGGTTTTATTCACAGCGTTGGACATGGACTCGGGTTGGGGTTGCACGAATATCCTTCTGTGGGTATCAATTCTGTCCTACTGGAACCTAATATGGTGTTTACGGTTGAACCTGGCCTCTATTTTCATGAGTTAGGAGGCGTTCGCATCGAAGACGTTGTCCAGGTTACTTCGACGGGTTGCCAACTTTTATCTCGTTGTCCTTACCAATGGATATTGTAGTCAATGGTAAAAACTACCTCTTATTGAAGAATCCCTGTTGTACCCCAAAGAGCGCATATCTATTCCCTACCTTCAGGTAAATCGAAAAATGCCGACCCACATACGGCATAGGATTTTCATGTAGGTACTATAAATAGGCCGTTTCGATTTCAATCACGCGATGGGCTTGATTGCGGAAAGAACAGTAACCACGGTTGCAATTTACCTGAAGCTTTCCCCCTGGCATCGTTAAGCAGACCGAATAAGTTATGAGATCAAATAATAAGCCATAAATGAAAGCAACAGCACACGCGCTAGAGCCTGATCCCAGCGTATATCCCGAGCCTCTTTCCCAAATTTCCATCCTGCCTCGATTTTGCTTATAAAAATGGACAAATTGGACGTTTGTTTTGTCAGGAAACCAAGGATGCCTTTCCAATAAAGGTCCTAGAGTCTTTGCCAATGCAGGAGAAAGCTTTTTTATGGGAATAACGCAATGGGGGTTGCCCACATCCACCTCAAATAAAGGCAATACGTCGGGTAGATCAAACGTACTTTTTATGCTTTTGGGGACTTCGTAAAGTTTTTTTGAACGTAAGGTTGCCAATCCCAATTGAAGCTCAACGTAATGCGGCGTAATTTGACACGCAACCTGGCAAAATTTTGACGGCATCAGAGTAATTTGAGCCGTGTCTTTGTCTAAATATTGATCGGCCAGGTATCGTGCAAAAATAGTGAGCCCATTGCCACTTGTTGCGGCAGAACTTCCATCGGCATTCCAGATTTTTAACCCATAAAAACTTTCACCTACCAACAGGGGCCCTTGTAAAACACCATCTCCTCCTAACCCTTGGTGCCGATGACAAAGGAATTGGACTGCTTTGATGGAAAGACGCTTCTTTTCAACAGGATCCACAATCCAGTAGTCATTTCCCAAAGCGCAATACTTGGTGAGCCGCATAAGCCAATTTTCTCAACTTAACTTTAGAGGTCGAATGTAATCGGGATGTCCCACAATCCACACGATATCTCCAATTTTAAAAATGTCGCTGGCTTGCAGCGTATCGATACGTTGTTCATTGCGTTGAATACCAATCACATTGACACCAAAACGTTTTCTAACATCCACACTTTCCATCGTTTCATTGGCCCAAGGGTGGCCATTGGTAATGACAATTTGTTCAAGATCGAACCCGTTATGTACAAATTCTTCTTCACACGTCTGAGGCTGATTAAGAAAAGTTGCCGCTGCCTGTAATTGAGATTCACTGCCCAAGAGGACTAAATTATCTTCCGGGAAAAAAATCATACTTGGATTGACCTCGTACGCTAAAAAACCACTGCGACTAATGCCCAGAAGCGTTGCACCCGTTTGGTTACGCAAATGTGTCTCCGATAAATGTTGTCCAACAACGTGAGAATTAGCATTGAGAACGACGGTGTTGATTTGCACATCCCATGGATGTTTCTGGGTAATGATTTTTGCCATGGCTCGCTTACGTTTTTCGTTATTAGATTCCAATTCACTTTTAAAACTCTCCAAAAACATCCATTCAATTTGAGAATTAATTTTCCGAAATTGGCGCCAGAAGGCAAAACCAATAATAACACCTACTATAACAAGCATTAAGATAGGCATATAAATGGGTATAAATTGTGCCGAAGCCGTTAAAAACAACCAGGCAAAAACCAAGGTGGCAATGGTAATCACCAGCAGTTGAAAAATCTGATACATCGCAGGGTGATGATTCATGCGCTGAAATATGCCTTTTAAAGTGCGTTTGCAGATGTTTAATATGATTAGATTTAAATTTCTAACCATACTACTCATAAATGGCAATGCCAACAACAAAGCAAACATGGACAGGCCTCGCTGAATCCAAATGAGGTAAGGCCACGCGTAGTGTCCAATAAAATTACACAGCCAAGCATTGCACCAAACAATTACATTAATGATAAAGAAATGGATGGAAATTTTTAGAAGCGGCTTTTTTACAATAACTAAAAAATGACTTTTGGATAAATGGTTTTGAATGGATACCAACACGTTTTGATACAGTGAACTCCAAGATTTTAAACTACAAGGAATCACTTTGTCAAAAAACTGTAGGCAATCGTCTTCCTTTGCCGATAAAATATTAACAAATATAATGGTAAACAACGCCGTACCTACCGTAATAGCCATTAGGTTGCCATCGGCGACTCCCAATTTTTGAGCCAATGCGGCGATAACAAAACTGAATTCTCCTATTTGCGATTTGGGCAAAGCGGCTCTAAATGCATTGGAACTGGTTTGACCGCTCAAGAAAAAACCTAACCATACGCTTGCCATTTGTCCGGCGACAACGATGACCGACAAACATAAGATGGTAAACTTTTGATCCCATAAAAGCTTGGGTTCAATCAACATGCCTATGGACACAAAGAAAATGGCCGTAAATACATCACGAATGGGGGCAATCATCGTTTCAAGGCGGCTTGTGATGTGTGTACTTGAAAAAATGGCACCCGCCAAAAAAGCACCCAAAGCGTTCGAATAAGAATGAAACAGTTCGCTCAAGAGTAAAATGAGTCCCACAACGCATACGTGGATAATTTCTTCACTGTGGATATTGGTCAGTATTTTTAAAAACCTTTGGGCAAACAGACGTCCTAATACCAGCATACTGGCAATAAAGGAGGTCATCCAAAAAATTAAGCTTAAACATTGATTCCAATTAAAACGGCCTTGCCCGGCATTGGAAAAAATAACGAGTAAGACAACTGCAAAGATATCTTCTAGAATGGCAATACCGATTGTAAATTGTGCAAAACTTTTCCTGAGAGCATTTTTTTGTCTCAAGATGGGTATGGCAACCATACTGGAACTAATGGCGCATACGGCCCCCAAAAAGGTTCCCTCCAATGCCGTCCATCCCAAAAAACGTGCCATCAGGGCTCCGATGAAAAAAGCCAAAACCACTTGAAGAAACATGGCCAACAAACATGGGAAAAGTGTCTGTTGTAATTTTTTCAAATCGAACTCAAGTCCGATGCAAAACATCAAGAAAATAACACCCAATTCGCTAATTTCTTGAACACTTATCTTATCGTGTATAAAAACATCGGGGCTTAAATGCGGACCAATCAGTAAGCCCGTGAGCAAATATCCTAAAATACTGGGCCATTTCAACATGGAAAAGATAATGGATACGACACTTGCTCCCACCACTACGGCCGCCAGATCTTGAATTAAATAGCTTGTTTCCATACCTTTTAAATTTTTTGATTAAAAGTTCTTTATCTTTACGGTAAAGCGCTTAGTGTATCTATCACGTACAAATTAAAGTGCCTCAATTTTATCTAGAAAATTAAGCAAATATGTCGATACTTGGCAAGTTATTTTCGTTTTTCTCTCACGACATAGGCATTGATTTGGGAACTGCCAATACGCTTGTATTTGTCAAGGATCGAGGGGTGGTCCTGAGTGAACCCAGTGTTGTTGCCATTTATAACAAAACGCGAAAAGTGCGTGCTGTTGGTCTCGAGGCAAAAAAAATGTTGGGGCGTACACCGGGAAATATTACTGCCTTGCGTCCCATGAAGGATGGAGTGATTGCCGACTTCGAGGTCACGGAAGCCATGCTACGCTATTTCATTAATAAAGTATGTCGTAATAATCGCTTTGTGCCACCTCGCGTTGTAATTGCAGTCCCATCAGGCATCACGGAAGTCGAACGCCGTGCCGTAAAAGAATCGGCCATCCATGCGGGTGCAAGAGAGGTTTTATTATTGCAAGAGCCCATGGCCGCAGCCATAGGAGTGGGATTGTCCATCGATGAACCTGCCGCCAACATGATTGTTGATATCGGAGGAGGGACTACGGAGGTAGCCATTATTTCATTATCGGGTATTGTCTTTGCCAAAAGCTTGCGCGTAGGCGGAGATGAAATGGATTTGTCCATCATCAATCATTTGAAAAAGTCTTACAACCTGATGATTGGAGAGCGCATGGCCGAAGACATAAAAATTGCCATCGGTTCTGCAGCACCCCTCGAAGAAGAACTTACTTTAGAGGTCAAAGGACGCGATACCATTGCGGGTCTTCCGCGAACGGTTATTGTTTCGTCGGTAGAAATTCGAGAAGCGCTTTGCGACGCCCTAACGGCCATTATTGAAGTTGTACGACAAGCTTTGGATCGCTGTCCGCCTGAATTGGCTGCCGATTTAGTGGATAGAGGGATTGTTTTGGCAGGAGGCGGATCTTTGGTACGGAATTTAGACAAAATGATTGGCGATGCAACCCATTTGCCCATTACCCTAGCGGACGATCCATTACGAGCCGTAGCCAACGGGACAGGAGCTGTTTTGCACAATTTAACATTCTGGTTAAACGAAGAATATTAATCCTTTGCGAACACGTATTGTCGGCAAATTTATCGTATGCGTCCTCATTTTTTGGATAGTAGGTTGTATTATTGTTCCCATAAGCATTAGAAAACGTCTAAATTGTTGGTTTTTTGAAATACATGCCCCAGCACAAACCGGAATTACAGCGCTAAGACGTTTGCAAAATTTTTGGGCCCTGCGTTCAGAATCAAAACTTAAACTAATGACCTACTGCCGAGATTTGGCGAGAGAAAATGCTTTTTTAAAATTAAAACTATTGGAACAGTCGGAACAAGTACGCCATTGCCAGCAAATTTTACGCTTAAATAAGTTACCTTCCTCAGAAAAATTTCAATATCTGGTTGCGCGTGTGTGCAGACGTCATGCGAATACCTGGGCTCAATATCTCGTTATTAACCGCGGTATGGGTGACGGTATTCAAGTGGGTCAAGGCGTCATCTGTTCACAAGGGATTGTGGGACGCATTGCCGAAGTCTACGCGAATAGTTCCGCTGTCGAACTTGTTTCGAATCCAAAATTTCGTCTATTGGTGCACTTTGAAGATAAGAAAGAACCTCTCCTGCTCCAGGGAACCTATAATCTCCCCTTTTCGCCCAAAAGAGCTCATTTACTCAATTTGAAGGGACCTTGTACGGAACCTCGCAAAATTGTTACCACCTCATTGGGACAACAATTTCCGGCCAACATATTTGTAGGTCATCTGACCAAAGTTACGAGGAAAAAAGATTGGCTTGGGAAAGTTCAATTGGGCAACTACCTAATGTGGCTGGAAGAGGTAAGCGTTCTCATACCCATTGTGCCCGAATCATGAAATGGTATCCCATATTTTCTTATTTAATTTTAAACTTACTCGTCCATACGATATGTATGTGGATTTCAGAAACAATGAACATCTATCTTTTTATAGACGGATGGTTTGTTACATCGGCCGTTTACAGATTATCACTCTGCAATGGCATTCCGGTAACGATTTTGCTTGGCTTGTACCTGGATGCGGATACCTACAGCCAGCCTTTTGGAATTTCGGCATGCCTCCTATGCACTAGTTTTGTCTGTTTAAAACAAAATTGCGTCCAAAATACATGCTTACACCACCCACACCGCTTTGTTGTTATCCTTAATATTTGTTTACAAATTTTTCTCTTATTGGGCATTATAGGCTATCAAAAAGCACCGCTGAAAACTTTAGGATATCAATGGCCAAGTTTAATTATTTCGTCCATTTTTCTGTTTTATACCACGCACATCTTGATTTGGATACAGAGACGATGGTTTTTAAAAAGCTGTAATTTATAGCACTACTTTTTCCCTACACGAATTTCTTTAGGTTACGGCATTTTTCGACATTGCATGGAGGTTACGCGCTCTACCAAACACGTCCATGCCCGTCATAGGCGTGGGAAAATTCCGGAACAGCTTGCCGAATGTAGCTGGTTGCCTGGCCGGTTTTGTAATCAATGAGCCGATTCTCTAGAGAGGAGAAAAACTTAACGTGCCCATCTAAAAAAACGACAAAACCACCTTGCGGTCCGTACACGCTATTTTTGTCCCAATGCCCGGTAGAAATTTTAAGACCCCGCGAATATGCTAGCGGTGTTGTATGCAGAGGCGCATTGCGCGGAATGCCCGTTATAAATATCCAACTGATGGGTAATTTCCTAAAAGCTGTATCATGCATCCCGGGGTCTGGCTTGGAATCGGCTACTATTTGTAATGGAAATTCTTGTACACGAGATAGTTCGGGATCTTGCTGCGCCACGTACAGATGCGGATCATTAATGTAACCCGATTGAGCCAATAAATTGGCCCAATCGTAAGCGTTTTTCACCCGGTTAAATTTTTGAAAGTTGTTTTCATCTTCAGAAATATAATCCAAGTAAGCCAAAGCCAATTGCCGCAAATGCGTTGCGTCGGCCATGCGTCGACTTTTGCTTACAAATTTTTCTCCAATGGGAAATAGAAGTCCCATAAAAACGCTGATGATGGTTAAAACCGTTAAAAGTTCTAACAGAGAAAACCCTGAAAAACTTTTCCTTCGATGGGTCATGTTTTTAGGATTTCGTTCCACGACAATTGAGAAAAACGTTGAACATGTACAAAAAATTGCCATACGATGAGCAGTAAGCCCACCGTAGCGGGAACCGCAATAATGACAAAACTCCACCCCGTTAACAATCCGAGTTCATGGTTAAATTCCGTACTTCCTGCCGGATGTATGACCAAATACCTAGCCAGTGCAAAGTTTAAAAAAGAACTCATGAAGAATAAAAATGCCAAGATCCACTCGTACAAGTAAATTTTATGCATTAATTTTGAAAAATTCCCCAGTTGATTGAGCGTTGTTAGGATTTTTTCCACGTGACAAAATTGTTCATTCAGCAGAATTTTTGTCAAAAATGGAGGACGTTTCGTGAGTCTCAATAGAAAAATCGTTACACCCAATACCCCCGGGAGCAAAGCTTCATTTAATGCAAGCCATTGATTAGAATATTCGAATAATCCAATGCTTCCTTTAACGGAAATGCTGATTAGGCCCAAAAAAGAAATCCAATTAAAACGGCCTTCTTTAACCCATTCCAACAATCCATAAGAAAATGGGCAAGCCATTGCCAATATAACACCACATTTGGGTGATAAACCTAACCAGGTACATCCTTTGATGAGTATAAGCGTCGGTAAGCATAGGTTAAAAAATAATTCGTACAGCAATACAAACCCACTCGTTTTCTCTGAAATTATTTGCTTTTTACTCGTGCGAATCATAAAACCAATGCATAAAATTAAATTTATAACAAACTGATGGTCAAGGTGTTTTTGTTTGAATCACCCGAGAGAGGTTTTAATTTTGCCCGACGTAAATTGCAAAAAAAGGGCATGTGGATCTTTCCATCAGAACAAATGCGTAGCATTTTTTTACAATACCTACCTGTAGGTAAAGAAGTGAAGCATGCTTTCTTTACACCCACCGAGTTTTTGCAAATATTATGCTGCAAATTAAATCTGCAAGAATGTGGTTTCCCAGAAAAATATTTACCTTTTTTGGCTCAAAATTTAGATCCGACTGAAGAAGATCCGGGATGTCTTGCAGATACCATTTTGCAAACTTATGATCACGATGAACGTGTACGAATTGAAACGTGGCTTGCAAAGCAATGCTGGATAACACCCCAAATATTTTATCAAAAAAATATTTCAGCGGAAAAGCTTATTTCCGACGAAATCGTTTTGTACGGATGCTTTAGGGAAGCACTGCATGAAGCTTTTTTTAAAATACTGCAAAGGTATTGTCCGCATTCTACGTGGATAAATTTTGTTCCAGTACAGACTTCTTTACTGCAATATTGCGAAGAGTTTACACGTATTCGAGATGATCAAATGGCCCTTCAAAATCGTAAATCAGTTTACGGTTTCCCTACCCTACATCAGGAACTCTTGTGGTATCAAAACCAGACATTTTCCAATAAAGATGCCATTTGCATGGGTAATAAAAAAATACTTCAAAAAATCGCTTTTGAACTCGATAAGTCATCGACATTGTGGTCCGCTTGGATCCAATGGATGCGTTTGGGGACGTTGGATGCATTTTTCGAATACGTCACGTGCCTGCGTAACCATTTTTTTCTGGATAAGCCACTTTACGAGCGTATTCGGCAAGACTTACAAGATGCCGTACATCACTGCTTAACGCATGATTATTCCATCCTTCAGGCATACCTGCTCAAAAATAAAAATGGATGGATACGAGAATTTCAATACGTTATTCTTCCGAAACAAGGACTTTTTGATGAATTTTTGGAAAAAATTCTTCCGGCATTTAGGAGTCATGTGCAAAGAACCCAGGCAATCGAGTCGATGGCATGTACCGCATATCTCAGTCAAATTCACCGTGATCAATTTTTTAACATTTTGCATACATTTTTGACGCAAAAAAAGAATGCCAATGCAGCGTTTGTATCCTTGGAGGCAGCATGCTGTTTCCCTTACGGTCGGTACTTTATCCCTTGCGCTTGCCAGGACGTGTGGAACAAGCTTCAAAAAAACCTCAACGACATCGTCCTTCACTGGGAAAAAATGGGATGCAACGTCATTGCAACCTACGCCGAACAAATGAATGCCGTTAAAGGTATACCCTTATGGCAGGCTACGGATAAGTTAACCATCCCCAAGAATGTCGTGGGTAGCGCGCAAAAAGAGATTCAATACCGATCGAGAACTTGTTTAAAGCTGCATCCGGCATCGATCCAGTTATCCTGCAAAGGGTGGGAACGATTTAAACTTGCTCCGTGGCAGACGTGGCTGGAAAACATTTTGAAAATCGGTGCATGGACCGACTTTCAAACGATTTGCGACAAGCAAAAAGTGTTGGGAGAATGGACACACCAGTGTTTACAATTTTCTAAAACGCCTGCAGATTTCAACGATTGGATGCAACGCATTCATGACAACATTCATAAACAGCTGTTATCGCTACAAGAATTGTATGCGTGCAACGGACAACCGTTGCCCTACTTTATACAACAATGGATAGCGCAACTTACGGCTTTGTGCGAAAAATTGTCGGCAGCTTGTGAAAAGTTTTTCAGCGCATCTTGGCATATGTACTCCGAATGGGATTTACCTCAATTGGACGATGGATTGTTGGGCCGCGTCGACTTGCTAGCATTTAAAGGAACCTCTCTCACAACCGCCACACATGTGACCGTTGTTGACTACAAAACATCGCCGCATTTTAATTTTACACCTCACCAAATCGATCAAGGTAAGGGATTTCAACTATTTCTGTACGGTCAACAACTAAACAAGCTAGGAATTTCCAACGTTGCACTGATGGTTGTCAATCCGATACAAGATCAAATGCAAACGATGGACATTCTGTGTTCAAAAGTGGACAACATTTCTCGTTGGCTTAAAGAAACGCAATTGAGCGGCATCATCAGTGTAGAATTACCGGAAACATTATCGCGTTTGCCGTTAAGCTTTTGTCCCATAGAGGCGTGAGATTCCACCTAATCTAGGCTTTTTAATAAGTTTAAAGCATGAAACTTTAAAAGTAATACGATAAGCCTGCATTTAGGGAACATAAATGGGAGTGGTGTGTGGCTTCATTGGCGGAAGAGTAAGGGTTTGTACCATCTCGATTGTAGGAAAATTGTGGACCTATTTTTGCGCAGCAGTAATCGTTAAAATGATAGGTTAAAAAGAGGCTCAATTCGGTATACCAGTAATGGTCTTTGCGTTCCCATACGTTCGATCGCACACCTCCGAAGGGCTTTTTGTACTTCAAATAGCCGTAGGTGCAAATGGTTTCCAAGGTCCAATGTTTCCAACCAAAAACTTCCAAATCAAAATCGTAATTAAATTTTATTTCCCAGCACCACTGTCTTCTTTCAAAATCGTGGTATATATAAAAACTAGGCGCCAGCAGTAGATCTGTTTTGATGCCGGTGTACAATTCACGCCAATGCCCCAATTGGTCTTTAGGTATTCTGTATAAAAAATTGTACTGAGCTCCCAAATCCCACGTAAAAAAGTCTGTCAATTTTTGTAAGTATCCTGCCCCAAGCATCCATCGATCGCCGAATAAATTTTTGCATTGAGTGGGTAAAAAAGCTTTTGTCTCGACGTAAAATCCTCGTTTTTCGTTTTTCACAAGCAACATCATATGCGGTTCTATGCCGCGTTTTGCTTTCAAAGAACCGCGTTGAATATCTTCGGATTTAAAATGTATACCCCCTTCAAATACCGCATGGGGTATTTGATTTTTTGCGTAGATGCACCCCGATAATAAAATAAGTAGACTGCACCGCGCTATTCTCATTTTTTCTATTGTATCTCAATATTTTTTGCAAAACAAGGCAAATGAAAAGATTGTATTGTCAAAATTTTTTATTTCCTGTTATATAAAATTTTGTAATGTACGCAATACGAGGACAACTACTAGTAACCAATGAAATAGGTCTGCACGCAAGACCTTGCGCCAAAATTGTACGTATAGTGAAAGAATATCCCGACGTATCTGTTACGTTTGCGTACAATCAGCAGACAGCCGATGGTGGTAGTATTATAGATATGATGATCTTAGCAGCGGGTCGTCAGGCGTTGATAGACGCATATTTAGAGGGCCCAAAAGCAGATTGTAAAGCTTTGTGGGCAAATTTGCAAAGGTTATTCAAAAGTGGATTTAAAGAGGATGTATAAATAGATTTTTCGCCATAGCTAAGGGAGCACTATTGTAGCAATAGAAAAGGAAATAGCGCAATCGGGGGATGCAATCTGAGACCCTTGTTGGTGGATTGTGTAATCGCGTAACGCTAACAAGGAAGGTCATGTTTTGAGATACGGTTAAATATTTAGGGCCATGATGGCATTTTTCGAAAGAAAATTTTTATCAAATGTGTAAAGTGATATTTTGTACAGCTTCATGATGATTGGCAGGGGGTAGGCTATTCATTTTATTCGTAAATATATAACTTGACATCGGTGCGAATTGATTTTTTCTTTATTGGAAAGAAGATTTAAAAAAGCGTATGGCGAACATAAAATCATCCCAAAAGTCGATCCGGCAAACGGCAAAATTGGCTGCAAAAAATAAGGCCGAAAGAGGTCGTCTAAAGACATTTTCTAAAAAATTGCGGGCTCTAGAGCCTGTGAACGATAAAGATGCGATAAAGTCAATCGTCATGGAATACATGTCTGCTTTGGATAAAGCTGCCAAACGTAAGGTTATCCACCCCAATAAGGTAAATCGTTTAAAAAGTCGTTTGGCAAAACATATTTTTATAAGTATTCCTGAAGAACCCCCGGTAGTTCCTGAAGAAAAACCAGTTGAGCAGGGTGCCTCAGTAGAATAAAATTTCTCCCATCCTATCTAGGGCCTTGGTTTAGCCAAGGCCTTTCTTTGGCAGGTCAAAATTTTGACACTTGTTGCACATAATTCTTGCAAAACATTTTTGTCGATTTACATTCAAGTAGAAGAAGCTTATGAAAAGAGTTTATGGAGTAATTTTTTGTATTTGCTTAACGGGTTGTTTCAATCGTTCGAAACATTTTCCAGATCCTCAGCCTTCCGATACCCAGGTAAAGCAACCTATACGTCCGGAAAGTAAGAAATTTTTGCAAGATGATGAGAATTTTGAAGAATTGGATGAACGTTGTTACCCATTTGAAAGGTCGGAGGATAAAGCTTATGGTCAGTTGTACAACGAGCAAGATGTGGCACTGGCCATTTATTTCGATTTTGACAACTTTAGATTATCTGAAAAAAATCAAGATTTGCTGTGCGCCATCGTTGAGCATTTGAAGCATAATCCACGATCGACATTATTGATTGTTGGACATTGTGACTGGCGCGGTACGGACGCATACAATCTACGTTTGGGAGAAAAAAGAGCAAACAGTGTTGAGTGTTTTTTGGCGAACAATGGCGTTGCGGAGAGAAACGTTGAAATTCTATCGCTGGGGAGCATACATGCAACCCAAGGATTGAGCAAAGTCGATTCCTGGAAAGATCGTCGCTGTGATTTGGTAATATATCCGTTGAAGTAGTGCTGGATTAACTTTGTATGCACTATTTTAAGTGTTGGCATCAGAAGTTAAAGTTGTGTGAAAGTTTCATCGTCGATGTTATTTATAACAAGCGACACGATAAGAAGGCCCGCTATTGGGCATTTATTTTACGTACCTTTTCATTTCTTTTTCTATGGATCGTTAAACTGAGGACGCGTGCGTATAAAAAACGGTGGTTGCATGCCCAACACTTGGGTTGCACGGTGATTGTTGTGGGTAATTTGACTGTAGGAGGAACGGGCAAGACACCGGTTGTTGAAAGGACAGCGCGTTACCTAAGTCAAAATGGACGTAAAGTGGCCGTTTTGAGTCGTGGATACAAGGGTAAAAAAGAAAGGTGTTGGAAGGGTTGGATACGCTGGTTAACCCATTCGCTTCCGCCGCCACCTAAAGTCGTAAGCGATGGTGTGCGTTGTTTGATATCGTCGGAAATTTCAGGCGACGAGCCTGTCTTGTTGGCACGCAACTTACCTAATATTCCGGTCATTGTGGACAAAGATCGCGTTAAGGCAGGACAGTACGCCATTCGGCATTTTAATGCGGATGTGTTGGTTTTGGATGACGGCTTTCAATATTTGCAGCTCAAGGGAAGTTTTTATTTGCTGCTGGTGGACGCTACCAATCCGTTTGGCAATGGAGCTCTGTTGCCGCGTGGGATTTTAAGGGAACCCTTGTCGCATATGAAACGTGCGCATTTTATTTTTTTAACTAAAAGTGATCAGGTAGCCCCGGAACGATTACGTGTACTGGAGCGATTTATTCGCCGTTACAATAAGCGCGCCAAGTTATTGCCTTGTATTCATTGCCCGAAATACTTGCAACGTATTGATAAGTTCGAAAGACTTGATTTGAAAATGTTAAGAGGGGTTAAAGTGGCCGTCTTAGGTGGTATTGCTTCGCCGGAAAGTTTTGAGCGATTTTTGAAAAATGAAGAGGCTCAATTGGTGTATATTAAACATTTCATCGATCACCATCGCTTTACCGAAGAAGAACTGGATCAATTTTTTCATAGCGCGCGACTTGCGGGAGCTCAATGGGTAGTGACAACTGAAAAGGATGCCGTACGTATTGAAGAAAATTTTAAGCCCGCTTTGCCTTTTTATTTTCTTCGCATGGAAATTGAATGGTGTGACGTGGATCACGTTTTCGAACAGGTATTGGAAAAATTAACTTACGATCGAACCCGGAAAATAGGTTAATCATGGAGCCCTTTTTTCAATTTATTTTTGGTTTCGATGAGTTTTTTGTTGAACTCAAGGCAAAGGCAGTGATTGAAACGCTTACCGATACATCTTTAGAAGGCATCGATGGTCAAATGAACACCGTTTCGGATCTGAAGCGTGTTTTTGAAGCTATTGTGGAAAGTCTGCGTACGGTAGATTTTTTTGAACCCCGCAAGTGCGTTTGGTTGCGCAACACAAACTTATTTGCCAGTACAAGTCCGGCGATTACGGAAGCGGGGCAAGATGCGGTTGACAAATGGCTTCATTTTTTAAAACAACTGCCCTCTGAGACGTACTTTTTTATTTCCGCTTCGACGGTCGATAAACGTACGAAGTTGTTTAAGATAATTCAATCGTTGGCTGCCTGTACCGAATTGGAAGAGGCCGAGCAAGGATCTCGCTTGCGTGCGCTGATAGAAACACTATCAAGGCAGTATGCCGTGACGATGGATCCCGATGCAACCGAAGCATTTATTCAAAAATTAAATGGTCATCCGCGAATGATGTCGAACGAATTTGAAAAATTGGCCTGTTTCAATAATTTTCGGGGAACAATTACTCGGGATTGCGTTTTAGGCAATACCCCTACGGTACCCAACGATGAGTTCTTTGAACCTGTGGAAGCTTTTTATGCGGGAGATTTCAAACGATATCTGCAAAGTTTGGGTAATCATTGTCTTCTCCACAAGGAGGTACGTAGTGTTTTAAGCGCGTTACAAAATAGAAATCGCCTTTTACTGCAAATAGCTTATTTGCAGCAAAAACATGCCGTGACCAGTTGCGATAAACAATCTTTGGTGTCCGTGGAGCCAAGATTTCGGGAGTTTTTTAGTCCCATAGGGGCGAAGAATTCATTTTGTTTGTTTTCGCAAAATCCGTGGTATGTGAGTCGTTTAAAAACGCACTTTCCCTACGAGATTTTATTGCAATTGCAGATGGATTTTGTGGAGGTATTTGATCAACTTTTAAAAGCGCCAAAAAATACGTATCTTATTATGGAAAATCTTGCTCGGAAGACGTTTGCGCGTTTAAAAAACCCTCAAAAAAAATTGACACTTTAGCAAAATAGTCGTGTAACTGTGAATGCTTAATACTTGGGTCGGTAGCTCAATGGTAGAGCAGTGGCCTTTTAAGCCATTGGTTCAGGGTTCGAGCCCCTGCCGGCCTACCAATTTCATCGGTTATGGATAAACTAGAAAAGATATTTGAGATGCAACGCGAATTAAACGTTCGCATTTTAGGTAAAGATGTTGACCGTTTACATCAAAAAGAAACTGCCGAATGGATCCTCAATTACGCACGAGCTTTGCAACAAGAGATATCGGAGCTTGTGGATTGTGTCCCCTGGAAGTGGTGGGCGCATTATCAAAAAATGGACATTCAAAATGCGCGGGTTGAATTGGTGGACATCGTTCATTTTGTTATTTGTCTTGCCCAGGTGCTGGGAATGAGCGCGGAGGATTTATTTAATGCCTATCTTAAAAAAAATGAAGTTAATCATCACCGCCAAGATGTGGGATATGTGCAGAAGGACAAGACGGATTCTTTGCACATTTAGATTGAGGTATTTGCATTTTTTTCAAAAAGGTAGGACGGTTGGGGAGGCTGATTTCTTGAATGTGGGTAATTCGTACCTGCAGGGTGTATTTACCAATTTTGAAGCATACCTGATGTTTGCGTGATGTTTATGTCATTTCTAAAATTTTGCATTTAAAAGAGGATTCATCCATCGACAACCGGAAACCAAGGGAGCAGAAAATTAAAATGAGGGATGAATGTTTGGGGCAAGGCTTGGCTTAGGGTTAATTTATTTGATCTTAAACAAGTTGGGTCCCTGTTGTCCAACCGACTTCACGTAACATCCTGAAGATTTGTCACGAACGTATTTTGTAAACCCTTTTCTTGCAAGATTGGCGTTGGATAACAATTTTTTCGTGTGTGACTCCGAGTAGCCTTTGCTCAAATTAGGGGCCGTATAAACGCGTTCCAGGGGATGTCCCGAGTGTGGATCTAGGGTAACGCATTCATTGCATCCGTGATACATTTCGACAATCGGACAATCCTCCTGCGCTCGATTAGGTAACAACACGCGATACAAATACCATGGCATACGTCTAAGTTTAAAAATTTTTGCCCTATTTTGGCAAGTTAATCATTTGCATGCTTATTTTTTATGAAATAATTCGACCTTATGGGCCAAATACCGACGATTTTTCCGTGCAGTAATTCCGAGAATTGATTCTGCACATTTTTTGGCAATGCGTCGCGTACATCCTTGAAATTGGGTGGCGGGGTCAAGATTGTGGTTGCTTTGTTGGGGACAGATGTTGGGAAGTCATCCAAATTGCATACGGGCTCTGGATCGGTTTCCAGCGGGGCATAGACATCCGATGGCGCATTTTTATCGCTTATTCCATCAAGGCTGTTGTCAGGTTTTTCTATTTTTTGAAAAAGAATTTCTTTTTCATCCGCAATACATTCCATAGAAGCGGTATAATCTACGAATGGATGCGTGGTTACGGAAAGTTTTTTTTTACCTCTTTGGCGTCGTTTAAGATTTTAAGGAGTTTTTCTACGGACGTTAATTTGATGCACTCAACCGCTTTGAACAGGATACTTTCCAAGTGATTACGTATGGATAATCCTTTTTGAATGGCTTCTTCCCCTGTTTTCAGTATTTCTAGGATTTTTGTATATACGAATGGAGAAATAGAGGGTTCGTTTTGTTGAACAACGTGTATAAAACGCTCGTGAAAACAATTTTGAAGATCTTTGAGAACTCTGTAGGAGTCGCATCCATTTTTTATGATATCATCCACAACGCCGAGAATTTCGGAATATTTTCCCTGTTCGATGTAAGAAGCTAAAGCCCGAATGGTTTCCGTCGCTGCAAGCCCGTACATGGCACGTACGGCTTCGCGCGTCAATTGGCCATCGCAAAAGGCTAAAACTTGATCCAGCATGGACTGGGCATCACGCATGCCCCCCTCGGCCAATTGGGCAATGATGGCGAGGGCTTCTTCTTCGGCTTCAACGTGCTCGCAATCCACAATGTAGCGCAGATGCTGTTGAATGACGTGGGTGCTCAAAGGATAAAATTCGAAATGTTGGCAGCGCGATAAAATTGTGGTGGGGACCTTGTAAATTTCGGTGGTAGCAAATATAAATTTTACATGCGATGGGGGCTCTTCCAAAGTTTTCAGCAGTGCGTTGAAGGCGGCTGTCGACAACATGTGGACTTCATCCAATATATAAATTTTAAACGAGCTTTCCGCAGGGGCGTACTGACAATCTTCCCGCAAAGAGCGAATTTGTTCCACGGAATTATTGGAAGCGCCATCGATTTCAATGACGTCGAGGCTTTGCCCTTGGAAAATTGCCTGACATCGAGAACTCGCTGGATCAAAATCAAGGCAAGGTCCATTTTCACAATTGAGTGCCATGGCAAACAAGCGTGCGGTACTTGTTTTGCCGGTTCCCCGTGGTCCCACGAACAAATAGGCGTGCGCAATGCGTTTTGATTGAATTGCATTTGATAAAGTCTGAACGATGGCCTCTTGGCCTACGAGATCTTTGAATGTTTTTGGACGCCAACGCCTTGCAATAACTCGATAATTGTCCATCGGGTTTCAATAAAGACAAAATTTAAAAAATGACAATACAATTTCTTGGATCATTTGTAGAAGCAATGGGCAATAGACTCTTTCGTTTTATCGTATTTACAAATTATTTACATTGCTATTTGGGATTGATGAAAAACACTTTGGCCATTGTTCACGAAAAGCGAGAAACCTCCCTTTTGTATTTTATCTCAGATACCGTGAAAATTCTTTGCTTGCTCTCGGCTTTTCAATGGCGTATAATGATTTAATGCATTGGGTTCATTTAAGGCTATTTCAAGGTGTTTTAAGTGTATGCCTGTGGTCGGTGGGCATTGTTAATAGCTTAGCCTACACCCCGCCATTTAATGGAAAATATATACAAGGGGAGATAATTAGTTATTCAACAGATGGTGTTTGGTTGAATAAAATGAAGGCTATTTGGGGCTCCGAATTAAAAGTTTTTGAAAAAGTTCGTCCAGG
>JAISBA010000007.1 GCA_031266455.1 Puniceicoccales bacterium | reverse complement strand
GCACCCATCAAACCTGCCGTTATGAAACCCACTTTTATAATTGTACTCATCGTTTTATTTATCTTATTTCCTTTATTTAAAGTTATGTGATACATAAAATCATAAATGATTACTCTTTGTCAAGTTGTATTTGAAGCGTTTTTTAGCTCCAAGCTGGAATCAGGTTTATTGATTTTAAAAACGTTGATACTTTGTTTATAGAATTATTTTGACTTTATTTTAGTTAATTTATTCATACCCTTAAATTGACTACTTTTGCGGCTATTTTTCTGACACAATAGGGTACAAGTATTATCCTTCTTAGCCGTACCCTGGTCCGTATATACCAAATGATTGTGTTGAGCATCCAAAGCCTAGTTCACTTTCGCTTTATCCGTACGTATTCCATATGTGGACTACGGGTAAAATAATTTCATCCGAATTTTGGATCTTGAAGCCGTCTGTGCTCGCAAGAAACTTTTTGGGTCTTGGTAGGCAGGTATATCGTAGGCTATATATAATTACCACAGAACTTTATTCAGCCAGATGAGATAAACGAAAGATTTCATCAACCTACCTCGTCGTGTGTTTGCCTTTGGGGGACGTTGCCTTTGTTTTTCTTGCATTATTTTCCAAACGTGATACAAGTATATCCATACTTTATGGTCACCGAAGAGAATCAATTGGGATTGGAAGATGCAGCAGGCGTTTTAACAGGCGTGAAAGAAAAATACGACGCTTCTAAAATTCAGAAATTGGAAGGACTAGAAGGCGTTCGTAAACGTCCTGACATGTACATTGGTGATACGCACGAGCGTGGATTGCATCATTGTATTTTTGAACTCGTTGACAATGCCATTGACGAGTCTTTGGCGGGTTATTGTACGGAAATTAACGTTTGCATACACCTCAATGGAGCGTGTTCTGTTGAGGATAATGGCCGTGGTATTCCGGTTGATATACATCCCATTTACAAGATTCCCGCTTTGGAGTTGGTGATGACCAATTTGCATGCGGGGGGAAAGTTTGGCAAGGGCGCCTATCAAGTTTCGGGAGGCCTGCACGGCGTGGGTGCCAAGTGTGTTAATGCCGTGTCGGAAATATTTGAAGTTGAAGTCCGTAGGGACGGGAATGTATATAAAATGGCATTTTCAAAAGGGAAAGTTGTGGAGCCGATGTTTGTGGTTGCACAAAGTAAACGTACGGGTACAAAAATCACTTTCCTGCCAGATCCGGAAATTTTTACAGAAATTCGCGAGTTTAAACACGAGATTTTGGCAAAACGTTTGCGAGAATTGGCTTTTTTAAACCCCGGTATCCGCATTGAATTATTGGATGAACGTGTAGAAAAATCGGAAGTTTTCTTATTCAGCAAAGGAATTTCACAGTATGTTGCCTACTTAAATCGTGGCAAAACCGTATTGCATGCGGATCCTATCTATTTTTCAGGAGATTCCGTTGCGGAAGATACTGGCGGCAAAGAAGGATGTGTTTGCGTGGAAATTGCCATGCAGTACAGCGATTCTTTTACGGAACAAATTTACGCCTACGCAAATTCTATCTTTAACGTGGAAGGAGGTACGCATTTGTCGGGCTTTAAAACAGCACTGACACGCGTCATTAACAATTACGGTAAGGCAAATGGTTTCATCAAAGATAAAGATCCTTCACTCATGGGAGAAGACGTGCGGGAAGGTCTGACGGCCGTTATTTCCGTTAAAGTTTCGGAACCACGTTTCGAGGGACAAACGAAAACAAAATTATCCAACAGCGAAGTGGATGGCATCGTTCAAAAAATTGTAGGCGATTCGCTGAAATACGCGTTTGAAACGACCGCTGGATTGGGTAAAATTATTTTGGACAAGTGCTTGAATGCGGCTCGAGCGCGAGAAGCTGCACGCAAAGCCCGAGAAACGGTACGTAAAAGTGCTTTAACGGGAGGCGGATTACCAGGGAAATTGTCCGATTGTTCCGAAAGAACCCCCGCATTATGCGAACTATTTATCGTTGAGGGAGATTCTGCAGGTGGTTCGGCCAAACAAGGGCGAGATAGACGTTATCAGGCCATTTTGCCCATCAAAGGTAAAATTTTGAACGTGGAAAAGGCACGACTGGATAAGGTGTTGTCCAACAATGAAATACGTACCATTGTAACCGCATGCGGTACGGGGATTGGAGCAAGCGGAGAAGGCGCTTTCGATATCACGAAAGCACGCTATCATAAAATTATCATTATGACCGATGCCGATGTGGATGGTTCTCACATTCGTACGTTGTTGCTAACATTCTTTTTTAGGCAAATGCGCGGGTTGATCGAACAGGGGTATGTTTGCATCGCGCAACCTCCGCTGTATAAAATCAAACGCAGAAAGCGTGAAAAATACGTTGATAACGACGCTGAGCTTAATAAAATTCTGCTTGAGCTCGGTTCGGAAGGTATCACGCTTGTGCGTGCATGCGATCAGTACGCATTTCCCGAAACGGTGCTAACGAGTTTGTTGTCTCTACTTTCTCGGTTAGAACAGTTGGGAGCTTCCGTCATGCGGCACGGCTGCGCGCTGTATTTATATTTGGATCAGAGCAATCTAAATAAGGATGCGGTTCCCAAGTACGTAGCCCGCATACGTAACGGAAATCAAGAAGATTTTCAATTTCTGGCAAACGATGAAGCGCGTGCTCGTTTTTACGTTGAAAATGGTATTGTGGATGACATTTATGGTGAAGCGACAAAACGTGAAATTGAAATCGATGGACAAAAATTTGTCCAAAGAATTGTCGTAAGTGAAATTTTTGAATACCCGCAAATCGGTAAAATTTTAAAAGAATTATCCGACCTAGATTTACGTATCCCGCGTTTTTCGCCGGATGAACAGCCCTGCTATTATTTAAGGGAAAATGGAGAAAAAGAGGGAGAGGTTGCCTTGCATTCCATTTTGGAATTAGTTGACGCCGTACGTCAATTGGGACGTAAAGGATTGCACATTCAACGCTACAAGGGGTTGGGTGAAATGAACGCAAAGCAGTTATTTGAAACCACCATGGATCCTAAGTCTCGCCGATTACTCAAGGTTAACATGGAAGATGCGGCGCAAGCGGAACAAACGTTTACCATGTTAATGGGAGATGACGTACCCATTCGTCGGTCTTTTATTGAGGACAATGCCTTAAATGTAGCCAATTTAGATATTTAGCCATGCATGCAGAAAAAGAATTTTTAATAGATACCAACGTCGACGACATCATGAAGTCGGCCTACATCGACTATTCGATGTCCGTGATCGTTAGTCGTGCACTCCCTGACGTACGTGATGGGTTAAAGCCAGTGCATCGCCGCATTCTGTATGCCATGTTGAGGGAAGGCCTTTTGCACAATCGTCCTTTTGATAAATGTGCGGGTATCGTCGGTGAAGTGCTGAAAAATTATCACCCCCATGGTGATAGTTCCGTGTATGAAGCACTTGTTAGAATGGCTCAAGGATGGGTTATGCGCTATCCTCTGGTGGATCCACAGGGAAATTTTGGTTCCATCGACGGAGACTCTGCAGCCGCTTACCGTTACACGGAGTGTCGATTGAAAGATGTTGCCGAGGAATTGCTCAAAGATATTGACGAGGACACGGTTGATTTTACGGCCAATTATAAGGAAAGCACGGTGGAACCCGTTGTATTACCTTCCGCCTTGCCCAGCTTATTGATGAACGGGTCTACGGGGATTGCGGTGGGTATGACGACCAATATTCCTCCGCACAATTTAAAAGAATTGCTGGATGCGCTTTTTATTTTAATTGATCACCCCGAAGCGAGCATAGAAGACATTTTAAAAGTGATTCAGGGACCCGATTTTCCAACGGGAGGTACGGTGGTTGGGTTAGAGGGTATTTCCAATTATTTGAAAACAGGGCGTGGCATCATTCACGTACGCGGTGAAGCGCACTGCGAAGATTTGGGGAACGGAAGAGAGCAAATTCTCATCACAGAAATTCCCTACAACGTAAATCGTGCAAATTTGGTGACAAAAATTGCCGAACTCGTACAACAGAAGGTTTTAACTGAAATTAGCGACATACGCGACGAATCAGATGAAAATACACGGGTTGTCATTGAGTTAAAACGGGGTGAAGTTTCTAGAGTTGTTTTAAACAAATTATTTAAAATGACACCTTTGGAATCTTCTTTTGGTGTGATTTTGCTGGCCCTGGATCGGCAACGGCCAAAGCAGATGAACATTAGGGAAATACTGGAATGCTTTCTCGAACATCGTCGCGAAGTCGTAACGCGCAGGACTCATTTTCGTTTGGAGAAAGCCGAAAACCGTTTACATATCCTGGAAGGTTACAAAATTGCCCTTGATCATTTGGATGATTTTGTGCGTATGATTCGTTCGTCGGCTTCCCGAGATGAAGCCAAAATCGCCCTGACTACCCAATTTCAGCTAAGTGATCCGCAGGCGGATGCAATTTTAGAGTTACGCTTGTATCAATTAACGGGACTTGAGCGTGATCGTGTGGATGCAGAATATTTAGAATTACTGAAAATTGCGGAAGAATTACGCGCTATTTTGGCCAATGATACCAAATTGTTGGAAGTGATTAAGGATGAACTGCTCATCTTAAAAAAACGGTATGGAAACGAACGCAAAACGCGTATTATCCCCGCCGAATCAGAATTTAGATTGGAAGATGTCATTGCCAATGTGGGATGTATTATTACGGTGACGCACAATGGATTTATTAAGCGTACCGACATCAGTTCTTATCGCTCTCAAAAACGTGGTGGCAAAGGCGTCGTAGGAGCAGGGCAATACGATGACGACTTTGTAGAACATTCTTTTACGGCGAGTACACACGATTACATTTTGTTTGTCATGCAGAATGGTCGTTTGTACATCAAGAAAGTGTACGAAATTCCAGAAGGTTCCAGAATAGCGAAGGGACGTGCTTTAATTAACGTTCTCGAGCTGCAGAGAGGTGAAAAAATTGCCGCCATGCGGTGCATTAAGGATTTTAGCGATGCGTATTCTTTGGTGATGGCAACGCAGAAAGGCATTGTTAAAAAGACGGTTTTATCGGCCTATCGGAATTGTCGCGCGTCCGGACTTATTGGTATGAATATCGATGATGGCGATTTGATTATTGGTGCAGACATTACGAATGGAAATGACGATTTGATTTTAATCACTTACAAAGGTATGTCCATCCGATTTGGCGAAACGGACTGCAGGGATCAGGGGCGTGCCACACGCGGCGTAAGAGGTATCCGTTTGCGCGATGGCGACTGTGTAAAAGCTTTAATTGTCGTGAATGACCACAGTACACTGCTGATTGCCGGAACCAAAGGTCAAGGGAAACGCTCTGAATTTTCAGAATACCGCCTACAACAAAGAGGTGGTGTTGGCGTGATCGCCATTAAAACGCACGGTGTTGCAGGTGCCATCGCCGTTGACGAGAAAGATGAAATGATGTTATTCACAAAATCGGGGCAAGCGGTTCGAACCCCCGTTCGAGATGTTCGCGTTATCGGTCGAACCACTATGGGCGTACGCTTGATTCACTTGGCCAAAGATGATACGCTGATGGGTATTTGTAAAGTGGTTGAAATTGAATCGGCGGAAGCTTGATTCGGCATTGAATTCATATTAATTATGGGCATGACAATATTGCCACGTGCATACTGTATAGTTTTCTATTTACATTCGTTAAATATCCTAGGGCGAAGATCCTCTTAAAATATACACACCTGTAATACGATGCTTAGATCTTTTCGTTTTACACAAGTCCACAACATAAAAAGTCACGCTAAAATGTCACCCATACCCCTATGAGCAAAGTTGTGGTTACGGTATTTACGTTATTGACTTAAGGTAAAATAGTAGGTGCAATGGATAAATATTTCTTTTGCCCGTATAGTGTAACGGTTAGCACGGTAGGTCCTCATCCTACAAATCGCAGTTCGATTCTGCGTACGGGTGCCAATTTTTTAATCCAATCCAAAGAGACAAAGGGTATATGCGTTGTTTTTTAGCTAAAAGTGTGTTTTACTTAGCTAAAAATATGTTTTCCGGTCACCCGCTTTTTTAATTAACACGGCTGCAAAATCGAAACCCCGGTTAACATTCACATTAAAGGAGAAGGTGTTCGCGTTTGAGGGCATTAATTTTTAACGGGTGTTACCATAACGTTCAGAGCTTGCATTGGAAGCTTATAGGATCTGAGATAGAGGCCGAAGATCTTGAAAACCAATGAGGACGGAATATTTAGCTTAGGAAAACACTGTTAGGCAACCGAAGTGCATGTAAATTGTACCCGCTTTCCTGACCTGTAAAGCCTACCAGACTTCTTTTTCCGCCTTGCTTCAACAGCCAACCTCGGGTGCCCTCTTGAAGGAGACAATGATGGAAGTTGGGTAAAAAATTTTTTCAGGTAAACGTAGGTGCAATGGCAATGGATTGCTCTGGCGTGAGCGTATAATTCTCTCCATCACACCATTGGACATCGTTGATGAGCAGCTTAAATGCAATCGGCTTCTGGAGGGAATGTTCCCAATACCACTGATCGGTATCTAAATTTTGCAAGGCAATCCCTTTATCCCAACTCAAGGAGGCGCCTTCACCACGAATGAAGAGGACATTTCCCCAACCGATATTGGCGGTTATTTGGATACGTGCTTTGGTTCTTTTAGCACCCGCACGAGAACGTTTAGATTTGATGGGCGTATGGGTAGATTCTGCGCAAGTGCAAGCTTTGGATGCACATGCACATTTTCCCAAAAAAGGAGGATGTTGTAATTTTTTTGACATATATAACAAGTTTTATTTAGTCTATGCATTTTAAGCTTACTTTTCAAGCTATAAAGTAAAAAATTTTTCGCCGACGCATATTTTGCATAATTTGCTTGTCAAAAAAGTAGATCATCAGTAAATAAACAATCTTTATCAATTAATTTTAGTGGTTGCAGTTTAAGGGTATTAACAGATTATGAATGAGATAGGTGGAGAGCCGGAATTTTCAAAATTAAGACGCATATTTTTCCCCGTTCATCGGTATGAATTAAAAAAAGTTATTCCCATGGGAATGATTTTATTTTTCATACTGTTCAATTACACGTGCCTAAGGAATATTAAAGACTCTCTGGTGGTTACCAATACGGGTGCGGAAGCACTCTCTTACTTAAAGTTGTTTTGCGTAACACCCTCCGCTATCGTGTTTATGCTTTTGTACGCCAAAGCGAGCAATATTTTAAGCAATGAAAAATTATTTTATGCAACCCTTTCGCCTTTTATTCTATTTTTTGGATTGTTTGCGTTTGTCATTTACCCAAATCGCGAATGGTTTCACCCAACTGCAGCAACGATTACAAGTTGGCAAGCCCAGCTACCTATTTTACATTGGCCACTCGCTTTGTTTGGCGTGTGGAGTTACAGCGTATTCTACGTTTTGGCAGAATTATGGGGGAGCGCGCTACTATCTTTATCCTTTTGGCAATTTGCAAACCAGGTAACGCGCGTTTCTGAAGCCAAACGTGTCTACGCTTTTTTTGGTTTAATGGCCCAATTTTCCCTATTGTTTTCGGGCGTCTTGGGAGATTATTTTTCCAATATCTCGGATAAAGTAAGCCCCGACGTAGATCCCTGGCAAGTTTCCCTCAATTGGCTTATGGGTACCGTTGTTTTATTTGGCCTCATCACCATGTGTGTTTACCGATGGATTTACAAATATGTTTTGACCGATAAGCGTTTCTATGACAAGCCAGAGTTGCCCGGTGTTAAGAAGGGGAAGAAAAAAGCTGGACTCGTTCAAAGCTTGAAAACTATCTTTACATCACCTTATCTGGGCTTAATCGCCATGTTGGTTATCTGTTATGGAATTAGTACGAATGTCATTGAAGGGTTATGGAAAAGTCAGCTAAAATTACAATATCACAACGAAAATGATTACAATACGTTTATGAGCCGTTTCACGATATTAACGGGCCTTGCTTCCATCATTATGCTAATCGTTGGAGGAAATATATTGCGTATTTGCCGTTGGGTGGTTGCGGCAATGTCTACACCGATTGTGTTTTTTGTAGGGGGAACCGTTTTCTTTTCATTTGTCCTATTTCGTCAAGAACTGACGGATGTATTGGTTCAGTGGGGGACCAATCCGGTGGCCATGGCTGTATTTTTGGGGGCAGGGATTGTGATTGTGTCCAAATCCACCAAATACGCTTTATTTGATCTGACAAAAGAAATGGCCTACATTCCTTTGGACGAAGAAATGAAGGTTAAAGGTAAAGCCGTCGTAGAGGTTGTGGGAGGTCGTCTGGGTAAATCGGGAGGCGCTTTCATTCAAGTTGCTTTATTTTCTATTGTGAGTAGTTTAGCAGGTGTAAAAGCAACCTATTATCAAATCGTACCTTACGTATTTGTTTTATTTATCTTGGGGTGTATCGTGTGGATTTTATCCGTAATCGCTTTGGGAAAACGTGTGGAAAACGCCAATAAAGAAGCGGGGGAGGTTTAGCATATCCCCTGTTCATACCGTGCGCGTGTTCAAAGAAGGCAATCCTTTATTGAAAACCAAAGCTTCCGAGTACTTTAAAAATGTTTTCGGTTGGAGGCAAGTTGTCCTTTTTATTACCTATTTTTACCTTTAAATTGCGATTACCAGCTACAAACTGAATTTTGATGTTGAGTAAAAATCAGAGACTTATTTAATGTAAAAGGATGACGGTGACAGCACTGGGGTATACGGTAGGCGTTTTGTTGGTTTTTCTGGGAGTATTTTTCAACCTAAATGCTTCCCAAATGAGTATAAATCTTTGCCGTTTGTTGCGGAATAATTTTCTGGGTGTAAGTATTTTTTTACTAGGAGCTTTGTGGTTTCTATGGCATGTAGGCCATTTATCCGAAGCAGATTTTGGCCAATATAAACACTGGTTAATTCTTTTGTTCGCTTGCGTGTTTGGCGCCTGTTGCGTGTATTGGCAAGATTGGCTTGCCGTACGAGGAATTGCCCTCATAGCAATTTTAACCATGCATCCGTGCCTGTCAATTGGGTATATGCAGTCGCATCCGGTCCGTCCTTGGCTTTCACTACTATTTTACATCGTGATTGTGATCGCCCTCTTTTTTGGAGTGTACCCTTACCGCATACGTGATTTTGTTGCATGGTCGTGTAAACAACTATTTGCATGGCCCATACGACTGATGGGATTGGTCGGTTTTGCATACGGGATATTAATTTTTTATTACCTACGCTAAAATGCAAAGAAGGAGTTTGCTATTTGTTTTGACGGGAACATCGGGTAGCGGAAAAACAACCTTATGCATGCGCTTCCTAAAAAGTTTGCCCAACGTTGAACGTGTTATTACAACAACGACACGCCTACCACGTCAGGGAGAAGTACAGGGCGTGGATTACTATTTTTCTACCCAGGAAAATTTTTCCAGGGGTATTGAAAAAAATGCATATTTAGAATATTCAAAGGTTTACGACCACTACTATGGGGTTTCCCAAGAGGCGGTTGAGCAATCAAGTAGTGCGGATAAAGACTTAGTTTTGTGCGTAGACGTGCACGGGGCGCAGACGTTAAAAAAACATTTCAACACTACACAAAACGACCGTCGACTGATTTGTGTGTTTGTTAGCCCATCCAGCCTTGCAGAATTAAAGAATCGTTTGACTAATCGCGGAACCGACGATGTATGGACGATCCAAAAACGCCTTCAAACGGCTGAAAAGGAGTGGGCAACTTTGCCTCAATTTGATTATTATCTGTGCAGTCAAGACAAAGAGTCCGATTGGCAATCTTTGCAGCATATTTATTTTGCAGAGAAAATGCGTATTTAAGCAATGTTTTCAAGGTACACCTCCGTGAGTCGTTGATTGTTTGGAATAGATAATTGAGAAAGGTTAAAATAGGCTATCCCCATTTTCCCTAACAAAGAATCGCGCGAGCATGTTAGGATAATTTTTCCATTTTCATTGAAAACGCAACGACCTTGCGGATCCATAACGATGGAAATGACAGAATTTGGATCATTGCGAAATTCGTTAAGTAAAGGGTCCGTATGTATGCCTTCCAGTAACTCCGCTTTCATTTTATTAAAAGTTTCTTTCGCACAACCTTTTCTCGACAACCGATTGAGAATTGCGCTAAGATTAAGAGTACAAGTGTCGATACTTCGTATTTTATTCAATGTTTGTTCCAGTAACGAAGTCCCGATATTGGATAATCCGCTGATAATTAAAGGATGCATACCGACATACGTAGCATTTATCGTGCCAACTTTTATGGAAATGTTTCAATTTGAAGATAAAATACGGGCAGCTTGCAGAAAGCACGAATAAGTGAAATACAGCGAAACGGAATACCCCCTAGGGTATGCTTGAAAAAGACTGGCGCACCTCGAGGGAGTCGAACCCCCAACCTTCTGATCCGTAGTCAGATGCTCTATCCAATTGAGCTAGAGGTGCCCAAACACACAAAACGTATTTATTGAAGCTCATGCAAATATTGCGTCAATAAAAATATACCTCAAAATGTGGAAAATAGAGGGAAATCGTACGTTTTCACGTCGAAAAACGCAGAGCATATTTTGTTACAAATATTATTTTCGTCGGAAATTTTATAATCTCACATTCAATGGATGCTGGGTAAAGAAATCATAAATGCGTATTCTAGCTATTTTTAAACGTGGGGAACAGATGTTTGCCATTGATTTGAATATTGCATAATTCCTTGATTTGTACACATTGGGATATGCCCTATGATTTGGATATACAGAGTGTGTTTTTGGCCTATTTTTTTCTGTTTGCTACCTTATTATCTATTGCGAATGTTTCGACGCGGTGGATATGGAACTTGTTGGTGGCATCGCTTGGGTTTTGTCCCTAAAAATACGACCCGCATGCCAACCCTCTGGTTGCAGGCGGTGAGCGTGGGTGAGATAGAAGCTTTGTTCCCTTTATTAACCGAATTAAAGCATCGCAACATCTGTGTCTATTTAACAACGACAACCTCCACAGGTTTTCAGATCGCGCGAAAACGCTACGCTGATTTGGCGCAATATATCGCTTATTTTCCACTCGATTTTTGGCTCTTTAATCGCATTGCGTGGCAACGTATCCATCCGATATTAGCCGTCTTAATGGAATCGGAATTATGGCCCGAACATTTGCACACAGCGCATAAAAAAAATGTTAAGGTTTTGCTCATCAATGGGCGTTGTTCAGATCGTTCTTTCAATTATTATAAAAAAATACCTCGGCTAAGTAAATGGCTGCTAAGCCATGTGGAAATAATTTTAGCGGCGAGTAGTCAAGATCGGCAACGGTTGATAACGTTGGGCTTCTCGAATGGTAAGATTTCGGATATAGGTAATTTGAAAGTGGATGCCGCCATAGCTAAATTGAACGAAATGGATAAAAATAGCATCCAAAGGGAACAGTTGGGAATGCAGTGGACGAATGCACGCATTCTTTTGGGAGCCTCAACGTGGCCCGATGAAGAAAAATTCTTAATGGAATTATTTTTAAAAGCGAAAGAACGCTACCCTGATTTGAAACTTATTTTGGTCCCCAGACATGTGGAACGTGTACATGAAATTGTCAATTTATTGAAACACTATACATCCACATATACATTGAGATCTCAATTGAAAAAAGATGCCGACGTATGTTTGGTCGATACGACGGGTGAACTAAATCAATTTATTCGCTTGGCTGATTTTGTGTTTGTCGGTAAAAGTTTACCTCCCAACCAGGGAGGACAAACGCCCATCGAAGCGGCCGTTGCGGGCAAACCCATCGCGTATGGACCTCATATGCAAAATTTTAGGGCGATTTGCCAAAGTTTAGAACAAGCTGAAGGCGCCGTAAGATGTTCTACCGAAATTGAAGTGCAGGACTGTTTACTCAATTGGATCAGCCAACCTCAGGCGGCACATACTTTGGGGCAACGTGCACAGGCATGGACCCAATGTAATTGTGGCGTTACACAACGTATTTTAAAACATATCAATCTATACATTTAATACATTTTTCAAGGTAAACGGTATTGCATGCAGCATTTGGGTGTTTATTTTTCCTAATCGCGAGTGTTTTTAATTTTTTCATGCAGAGAGTTCAAAAAGTTTAAATGATTCTTTAACGCAACAAAAAGCTTTTCAACGATCGCTACTTTAGTGTAATAGAAAATATATGTTTGAATCCCTATCCGAACGGCTGGCGAAAGTTTTTTCCAATTTATCGCGCAAGAAAAATTTAACGGAAGAAAACATAGCAGACGCACTCAATAACATTAAAACAGCTTTATTGGTCTCTGATGTTTCTTTTCAAATAGTTCGAGATTTAATTGCAGAAGTGAAGTATGCGTGTATTGGCCAACACGTTTTGCAAAATGTACAACCAGGCCAGCAAGTTATTAAAATTGTATACGACAAGCTGGTTACAGTTTTAGGCGGAGAATTAGCCGCATTAAGTGACAAGAGGCCCTTGAATATTTTGCTGGTTGGATTGCACGGAGCCGGGAAAACGACAAGCTGCGCAAAATTGGCCCAGTTTTTAAAAAGTACTGGCGAGCAACCTGGTTTGGTTGCTTGCGATATTTATCGCCCCGCTGCCGTAGAACAGTTGAAAATACTCGGTCAGCAGATTAATGTGCCCGTTTTTGCTTACGATCATTGCGATGTTCCAACCATTGGCTCGAAAGCTCTCAAAGAATCTGCAGAAGTCGGTTGTACGTTACTTATCTTTGACACGGCAGGTCGGTTGCAGATGGATTTACCTTTAATCGAGGAGGTTAAACAGTTGAAAACGCTTACTCAGCCTGAAGAAATCTTGTTGGTAGTGGACAGCGCATTGGGACAAGAGGCCGTAAATGTTGCCAAAACGTTTAATGATGCTTTAGGGCTAACGGGCCTTATTTTAACAAAATTGGATGGTGACGCAAAAGGCGGCGCTGCATTGTCCATGAAAAGAGCTGTTGACGTTCCCATAAAATTTGCGGCTATTGGAGAAAAATTGGGAGATTTTGAGAAATTTTATCCCGATCGAATGGCCAGTCGAATCCTTGGTATGGGAGACATCGTATCTTTGGTTGAAAAAGCCCAAATGGAGATAGGGGATACGGCTTTTAATCAAATGGCCCATCGAGCTTTCGAAGGGGACTTTACGATAGAAGATTTTTTAACACAACTGCAGCACATAAAAAAATTAGGATCTGTGGCTGGATTGGCAAAATGGTTGCCAGGCACATCTACTTTTAAAGTCGGCGACCAGCAAGAACGCGAATGGAAGCATATCGAAGCGATCATTTTATCCATGACGGTGCAGGAACGCAAAAATCCTTGTTTATTGAATTCTACCTACCGCCGTTTGCGTATTTCAAAGGGGGCCGGGTTACCCATTTCCGAATTTAATCGCTTTTTAAAACGCTATCAAACCATGAAGAAAATGTTTCAAAAGTTTCGTAAAACGGATCCTTCACAACTGAAAGGTATGCTGCAATCGTTTCACGGTGGGCAGTTCTTGAGCGAAAAGAAGGATTAGAACGGTTCATGAGACATTTATTACGCATCGTACCGACGTGCTGGATTTTAAACTGCGCCACGTTAGGTCCCATAGGACATGTGGGTAAAATGCCGGGTACCTTGGGCAGTTTCGTAGGTTTAATTTACTACACCTTGTTATTTCATTCTTTTACACCCACAAATTATTTATTGGGCTGCTTGGTAAGTTTTTATCTAGCTTGCGTTATCTGCAATGAAGCAGAAATTATTTTGCGTAAAAAAGATCCATCCTGCGTCATTTTAGATGAGATGGTTGCAATGCCGTTTTGCTTTATCGGGATGCAAAAATCGATGCAACAATATCCCGTCTGGCTGTTTATGCTGTTAGGGTTTATTTTATTTAGAATTTTTGATATCCTTAAGCCTTTGGGTATAAAACAGATACAAGTACTCAAAGGAGGATTAGGCATCGTCCTGGATGATGTTGTGGCCGCACTTATTGTTTGCATTATTTTGCACATCCTATTTTGTGTTGTCTTATAGCGCTACGTCTGTAACTTGTTAAGCTCCTAATTCTAAACGTTCTACCTACTACCTTATTCGACAAGAAACCGTATATGCAATCTCCACAGAGGTATTTTGAGGTCTGAGGTACAATGGGATCTTACACTTCAGAAGTGCGTGCGGCGATGCATTTTTTATGCAATAAAGAATGCCCCTAGATCTAAAAGGAAATACACAGCGATGGCACGTTTAAGCTTTTCGGTGCAATCGCTTATTATTAAAATAGATATTGTTACCCTCCACAGTATTTTAAGCGCTTAAAATTTATTACATCCATTATTCCAAAAAACCTTCCTGCCTGAAAGAATATACTTTATGTTGGCCAACAATCATATGATCCAAAAGCCTTAGCGAAAGGATTTCTCCCACATATTTTAAAGTTTGCGTAAGCTGTAGGTCATTTTGTGAAGGGGAAGGATCTCCCGATGGGTGATTGTGCGCGATCACAATGTGTGAAGCTCCACGTTTCAGGGCCGAACATATAACTTTTCTTGGATAGACGACTGTTCGGTTTACCGTACCTTCTTCCAATCGCTCAATCCCGTTGTCCATAAGCCGATAGTGCTGATCTAGGTAGGCAACCTCAAACACTTCGTACGTGAGGCTTCTCAAACGTAACCTCCAGAAATTAACCAGTTCTTCGTTGTTTTTAAACAGCGGTCCGCGTTTGGTTCTCTCTTTTAAATAATAAGCAGCCAGCTCCTTGAGGATGGATAAACCTGTTGCCGCACTTTCTCCCAGCCCCGCAACCTCTTCAATGGCTTCGTGGGAAGCATCCAATACCTGACCTATGGATCCAAATTTACCCAGTAAAGCTTTTGCTTGCGGCTTTACATCTTTGCGAGGTATGCACAAAGTTAACAATAATTCTAAAATTTCATGATCCGAAAATCCCTGGAGTCCACTTTTACGGAAACGTTCTCGCAAGCGAGCACGGTGTCCCTCCGAATAAGTCATCATATAGATTCAACAGTTGCCATAAATAACTTTTTCTCTCCGTCCATGAATTTTATGCGCGTGCGCATATAAATTCTTTAACTTAAGAGATGGGATGCAGTGAATTTTCGTAGCCGTCAAATGAGAATTAATGCCCAATGTACTAAACAATGTTTGCCTCCGATTTTGGGTTGTCCTCTTATCCATAACACCGACACAAAATCTTTGCACTTTTAAAACTTTAGGAGAGTTTTCACACGTACCGTCCTGAGGTCCCGGCATGGACTATAATTTCAAGATGCAAGTTTGCTTTCTGCAATCTTAAAATTTGAAATTCGAAAATTTACTACCCTGAAACTGCCCAAAAGATGCGTGAGTTAATTTGAAATACGAATCTTGCGTTTTACGTTCTTACACACTAAACTTTAGTAATGCGATACTACAATTTACCTTGCGAGCTAATGATTTCTTTAGATTGTGTGACGGATAAAGAGGCTTTTGATTTCCTAGCCAAAATTGGTCACGGTGTGGAATGGGTACGCGTTACAAACCAACTCTTTTTCCCTTATGGGGTAGCCTTACTTCAACAGTTAAGCAATTACGGATACAAAATTTTTTTGGATATCCGGCTTTCGGATACGCCATTATCGATGGCGGCAAGTATTCTAAGTCTACGCCATCAACCCATTGACCAAATCAGCGTTCAACTCATCCAAGGATTACCCTCACTGCAATTTGCAAAAACTGCTCTCCAACAATCTCTACCGAATGCACAACTGGTTGCAACCACCCTCTTATATCATTTACATCGTTACGAAACCCTACCAAAAATTTTCAATCATTTAAGCAAAAATTTAATGAACTATTATTACCGGATGGCTGTAACTGCAAAAATTTATCACGTTATGTGTACGGCCTACGAATTTCCATTTTTATTAAAACATTTTGGTGCGCACTTTTCTTACATAATTTATGGTAGCGACTTGAATACAACACAAGAACGTTACCCATTTTTTAAAATGGCTAAGCGTGGCGCAAGAACTCTTATTTTGGGAGAATCGTGTTTTAAACAGAAGGATCCGGAAGCATATATTTTCAAAATTCGTGAAGAAATCGCCCAAGCATTCGTTACTTCTGGCGACGTTCATGCGGTGTAAAGCTTATTTTTAGTAGCCATTCAACACTTCCAGATACTTTAAAATATATCATCGCAAGGTTGTGCTACTATATTTTACGCTTAGCAAAGGCCATTCGAGGCTCATTAAATCTTTTTAAAGCACGTAATTTTTGAACACAACATCACAGAGTTAAGTTTATACACCATTTAGGAAGGCCTTGCGGGCAACCCTTATCCCTTCAAGTAACTAAAAATATACCAAACTCTCGAAGGCCATTCGTCCGTCGGTATTTTTTGAAATCTTTATTTGGTTTCTTGCGGGATAAAAATTTTGTCCCCAACTTTAAGTTGCTTTGGATCGGAGATTTTATTGGCAGCCCGGATATACTCCGTACGCGAATTGAGCTTTTGCGCAATGCTTGTCAATGAGTCTCCGGATTTAATTTCGTACATGATGCCTGTTTGGGGACAGTGGTCTACAGGGGTATGGGTCTCTTGTTCCATTTGTATAATCTTATCAAAGCCCTCTTGCATTTGTTGTGCAAGATCTTGAATGCGCTCATTGACCTGCGATAAAATCTTCAATTGGCATCGCTCGCACACTTGTTGCACCTGATCTTGAGAAGAAATGCATCGTTGTTCAAATTCAGCATATTTTTTTAAAAAGTCTTCGTATTGCGTTTCCAGTGTTGCATTTTTCGACTGCAATGTGCTCAATGCTTCGATTTGAGTGGCCAACGAAAGGTAATTTTTCTGTAAGTCTTCATATTGCGTTTCCAGGGTCGCATACTTCGACTGCAACGTATTATTCAATGGGTCAACTTGAGTAGCCAGTGAAAGGCAACTTTTCTGCAATTGTACATTATTTGCTATGACGCGCTCTTGCTCTGCGCCTATGCGTTTTACTTCTTGCGTTAACAAATAAACCTCCTCAGTCAAAGCAGACAATTGACGTTGAGGTGTTTGGATAACTCCCCAGCTTAAATTTAAACAGCAAACATTTAGAATAAACACGAACAAGCATCTCATGGTTTTATTGTTTAACATTTTTTGCAAAAGTCAAAATTTATAGTAAGAAATATAAAATATACAGCGCCTATACTTATCTCCTAACACAGAACCCATACGGATTTACGGCAATTTTTTGTAACCATGACCGGGCTCCAAAAATTGCCTTTCGATCATGCTTCCAGAGCGTCATCTCGGTTTTCTGAAAAAGCACCTTTTGCAAGCACCATGCCTCCGGATACACGCACTTTATCTATGATGGCTTGTGTGGCTTCTTCCATGACAGTTGGATTTTCTTTTAGATAATTTTTGGCAGCTTCACGACCTTGGCCAATCAGATTGCCTTTGTAAGCAACCCATGCTCCTTTCTTTTCAAAAATCTGATGTTCGATGGCTAAATCAAGTACAGAGGACGCTTGGGATATTCCCTCATCGTACATAATATCAAATTCACATTCCGTAAAAGGAGGCGCCACTTTATTTTTAACCACTTTGAGTCGTGTTCTATTGCCAACAACACGACCCATGGTGTCTTTCAGTTGTCCAACGCGACGAATATCCATGCGAACGGATGCAAAAAACTTAAGCGCTCGTCCACCCGTGGTTGTTTCTGGACTACCAAACATAACACCAATTTTTTCACGAATTTGGTTCGTAAAAATACAAATGCATTTTGATTTGTTAATAACGGAGGTTAGACGGCGCATCGCCTGGCTCATCATGCGGGCTTGCAGGCCGACGTTGGTGTCACCCATTTGGCCATTCAATTCGGCTTTTGATACCAGGGCAGCCACAGAGTCAACGACAATCACTTCGATGGCACCCGAACGTATGAGCGTTTCCGCAATATTGAGCGCATCTTCGCCACTTTCGGGTTGAGAAACGATTAAATTGTCCAAATCGACACCTACAATTTTTGTATAACGGGGATCCAACGCGTTTTCTACATCGATAAAAACAGCGCGCCCACCCTTCTTTTGCACCTGAGAGATAATGCTAAGGCATAGGGTTGTTTTGCCCGAAGATTCCGGACCAAAAATTTCGCAAATACGACCTCTTGGAAGGCCGCCTACGCCAAGTGCGAGATCAATCGCCAAAGAGCCCGTCGAAATAACGGATACGTCCATTTTTGCCGTGCTTCCCATGCGCATGATGGCTCCATCGCCAAATTGTTTGTTAATGGCAGCAATGGCCAATTCCAATGTTTTATCTTCGATGTTCGGTTCTCCCGGTTTTTTGACCGTTGCCTTGTTAGTTTCCATAAATTATCGATTAAAAAATTGTTTAAACCAGTTTATCAGTTTTTTTTTACATTTTTTTCAGAAACGTCCGTTTGTTCTCCCAGTGAGATAGCGAAAGATTCCAAACATTTACGTTGTTCTCGTGTCAATTTTTTGGGGACAGTGATCGCGATGTGTACCAACAAATCGCCCACTTTTGCACCATAGGTTGCTCTTTTATCCAGCTGCGGCATACCATATCCCTTGAGTTTAAATAGGGTATTCGGTTGAGTACCTGCAGGAATTTTTAAGGTTGCCTTACCGGTTAGAGTTGGAATTTCAATATCACCGCCTAAAGCTGCCAAAGTAAATGAAATGTCCTGATGATACAGCAGATCTACACCATCACGTTGAAATAAGTCGTGCTTTTTAACAAAAACGGCTACGTACAAGTCACCCGATAATCCTCCCAAGGGTCCCGTTTCTCCCAGACCCGAAAATCGCAATTTTGCGCCGTTGTTAATGCCTGCAGGAATCTTTGCTTTAACCTGTGTTTTGTTGATTTCCAAGCCTTCCCCATGGCAATGAGGACAAGGGTTTTCGATAATTTTCCCCGCACCGTGACATTGAGGACAAGTGCGGCTCATGCTAAAAAAACCTTGGGAGGTGATAATTTGGCCGCGTCCACGACATTGAGGGCACACTTTGGGTTGCGTTCCAGGTTTGCACCCATTTCCATTACAATGTGAACAGGGAATGTGGCGCTGGTATTCAATCGCTTTGGTAGTCCCGCTTGCGGCTTCTTCGAGGGGAATTTCTAAATCATAACGTAAATCTGCACCTCGCGATTCATCTTTGTGGCCTTGATGATCTCCGAAAAAGCTTTCAAAGATACCTCCACCCCGACTGCCAAAAACTTCTCTAAATACATCGAATGGGTCGCTAAATCCACCATATGCACTTGAAGTACTATTGCCGAAACCGCCTTCGAAGGCTGTATGACCATATTGATCGTAGGCAGCTCTTTTGTTGGAATCCTTTAAAATTTCGTAAGCTTCGGAAATTTGTTTAAACTTTTCTTCGGCTTCCTTATTCCCCGGATTTTTATCCGGATGACATTGGACGGCCTTTTTGCGATAAGCTTTTTTGATTTCTTCTGCGGAAGCTTGCCTGGAAACACCCAATAATTCGTAATAGTCTTGTTTACCCATTTTCGCTTTTATTTTTTAATGATCACTGGGAGATTCTTCAGGCATTTTGCCTTTAGAAACGACGACACTGGCGGGACGTAGCAACTTGTCGCCCAGGCGGTATCCATGTCTAAC
This sequence comes from Puniceicoccales bacterium, assembly GCA_031266455.1. Classification (GTDB taxonomy): domain Bacteria; phylum Verrucomicrobiota; class Verrucomicrobiia; order Opitutales; family UBA9783; genus CABUVL01. Next base: position 2,037 of record JAISBA010000007.1, on the reverse strand, counting down.
GGTATGTACTACATATCCTTCGGGAACGGAATTGTCGTAACAGGTTGATACGGCTTCATGGAAATATGGATTAAAAGATTCTTCCTTAGGCTCTATGGAAGTAACCTCCAATTTATTCAAGCTCACCTTAAACTGTTGCAATATCATTTGAAGGCCGTTGGCAACATCTGCAGAAATGCCACTCTGTTCAGCGTTTACTAATCCTATTTGGAACGCATCAAAGACGTTAATAATTTCACCGAGAACGGATTGTACGGTAAACGAACGCAAATCTTCTTTATCCCTTATAAAACGTTTACGTGCATTGTCTAGATCAGCCCGTGCCCGTAGAAATTGATCCTGTAAATCATTACACCGTTGTTCCAGTTCTGCAAGCTTTGCTTTTAAAATGTCCGCTTCGTTGATGGGAATGTCGATGGCATTGTCCGCCTGCGGCTCTACCTTATTTTCTGCGTTTTGATCCGTATCTGTACCTTGTTCCATAAGTGCCGATGAATGCTTCTTGAATATTTAAAATGTACTATTTAGCAAATATTTTTCCTGTAGGTAATCTGTGATTTAAACTCTTTTGCAAACACTGCAAGTATTTTTAAAAATTTCTTTGCATGTACCCATAATACAAAATAAGGTAGCGCAAAAGCAGGCCCGATTGCAAGAAAGTTTTAGGTTGTATGAAAAAGCCCTTAGCTTATTTTATCCAATTATTCATTGGGGAAATTCAACCATAATCTTCATGGCAACATTACAAATCGGCATTTGCCGTTTATGACAAAAATGCTAACCGTATAGATCAAAACTCAATAATACCTATTTTCAGCTTTCCGTATACTTTTTGTTTTCTGCGGAAATTCTGGAAAATCGTAATATCTTTGGTTAGGTACACGTTATTGACGTTGCAGATATGTTTTTTGTAGTCATCCAGCGATTGAAATTTATCCCACACAATTTTGAGGTCATTTATATTTGCTACACGCAATGTTAATCCTGCTTACATTGATACTACAAGTATTCCAACCAATCGTATTTTCAAAATTGAACGCAGTCCCATTTTTTCTGATAGGCATGCATGTAAATCCATTTCTTTTATACAAATGATTCGGTAGAAAATAACAGATATTTCTAGATGAAAGACGCATTCTTATTAGATTTAAATCATCCGTAGTATCGATTCTAACAACAAAGGACAATTAAGACGATAGATCTCAAAAGCAAGCCAGCACGTATTCATTCGATTTACAATGCATTTTACCCAAAAACTTGAGACAACCTCTACACTCATTTGCAGCTTCTTGTTTATTCCATGCAGTGCTGCAAAATATATGCAATATATCGTTAAAAGAATATACTTCGTGAGAAAAAATTCAAACAAACGTTTAGTAATACCGATTTTCCCAAAGCATACTACTGTTAAGATCCATAGATCCTGGGCATTCGGGTAAAAAGCAAAACATGCGGTTAGAGATAGAGACGGTGATATATTTTTCTCCAAGACTCGATTTGAATTTATTATAACATTTATTCCAATCAGCGGTTCCTAGTCCAATATTTCTAAGTGATACACCCGCGCTGCGAAGTTTAGTATTTGGATCGTCATTGTTCATAAAATTATCCAAATCGTAACTGTAGGCTGTTTTCCCTAAAGGTCTACAAATGAAAGATTTTTTACTGGAATTCATCAAGCGTGTTGGTATAAATAAATCCAGACGATTAGGAACTGTATTACTGCCTGCATCCGGAGGAAATTCATTGAAAATAAGATAATAATTACGGCAAGCTTTGAGGATATCTAAGGTATCTTCCACGGTAGAATTTAGCCGATAATCTTCCGTAACTTTTCTAAAGCCTGGAACTGCAATGGCGGTAAGGATGGCCACGATGCAGAGGGCAACGATGATTTCTATGAGAGTAAAACCACCTTTGCCTAAAACTCCAACCCTCGAGCATTTCAATGTTCTCGCAAACTCTGACGCCCGGATGGGTAAATTCGCCCAAAGGGCTATGCAAAACCGTATAAAATTGTGAAATAATTCCGAATAT
>JAISBA010000006.1 GCA_031266455.1 Puniceicoccales bacterium | reverse complement strand
GACTCAAGACTCAAGACTCAAGACTCAAGACTCAAGACTCAAGACTCAAGACTCAAGACTCAAGACTCAAGACTCAAGACTCAAGACTCAAGACTCAAGACTCAAGCGTTTAGCGCTTTAAGGAGATTCTCCGGGGCAACCTTACCTATTCGGGCGTTAGAGCCTGCGAGAGCATTGAAATACTTGAGAGTGAGAGCTTTAGGTAGAGGTGGTTTTACCCTTATCGAAATCATCGTTGCCCTGTGTATTGTGGCTATCCTTACCGCCATTGCCATTCCAGGTTTTAAAAAAGCTACGGAAGATTTTCGGCTCAACGAATTTGCGTGTAATTATGAGAGTTTAATCAAAGCTTATCGTTCCTATTATTTAATTTTTAATGAATGGCCCGCCGATGGTGGTAGAAATACTATTCCAGCTGGAAATATTCGCTACTTTCTACCGAATCATTTGTATAAAGGAACCCAACTCACATACACGCCTTTTAGAAAAAGTAGTACTGCCTTTGATTTTGAAAATTGGATCGGCCAAAAAGATGGTCGTGTGATGCCAACCGTAGGGTTAACGGCTCGGGACCTAGGTAACAATTTTCAACGGGGATGGGAAAGATTACAATCATTCAGCGACTATAGAAACCACTTTTATAACATTAAAGATGTTGTTTTAACTAAAAACGGGGATATTTTCTACCGATTTCTAGACATTCCTCAAATAAATAATGAAAATAGGTATTATTGATTGCCGTAGGTCTCTTAACCGGAATTGCCTTTTAAAAAGAACCTCTGCAAAGGCGAAAAAATAATTTGGGAAATTTTTTCCCTTCCGTAGAGTTAAGCATCTTAGTTTATGTTTTTACATCTTGATCTCATAAGCTAACACATATCATTTGAGAAACAGTTGTTTTGTAATTTTTATTCCTGCATCGCAGTGATCTTTTGACAGGCACAAACCTATTATTTATCTGCATTTTTAAACCTACTAAGGTGTGTTAAGCATAGTGCAGTAGTTATGCATGGATTAAAACACCTTGACCTTGGTAATATTGATCTTCACGTAAAAGGCTTTTGTAAAGGATACCTGTTTACTCGTATAAAACTTCTTCTAAAAAAAGGCCTTGGGCGGGTGCAGTTACGATTTGCAGTTCTTTTATGCCTGTTTCTAGCAGACGTGTTATTTGTCCCATCGATAGTTTTCCATGGGCGACGGCAACCAGGGTTCCGACAATTCTTCTGGCCATACGATACAAATAGCCAGAACCTATCATTTCCACATACGCCCCGTCGGAGAGTTGAGGCATAACTTCGACGCGAGATAAATGTTTTGTAGAACATTCGCGGGATGAAATTTTTCCAGCAAATGCGCTGAAAAGATGCGTGCCTTCAAATAATTTGGCGGCTTCTTGCATGCGGTCCAATTGGAAATTTGTGCTTGAAATTCCCCAGCAATATCGCCATTCAAAAGGCGTAGGCCTCCGCAATAACAAATAATAACGATAGCGTTTTCCGCAGGCGGAAAATCGCGCGTGAAAATTTGGATCCATTGCTTGAACCTCTTTAATTTGAAGATAAGGACCCAGGTTAGCATTCATGGCCCTAAGTAACGTTGCTGCGCCGTAATTCCATGCGGCGTCAAAATGAAACACCTGAGCTCTGGCATGCACCCCTGCATCCGTTCGACTGCTTCCATAAATGCGTATGGGATGTTTAAAAATTTTTTGCAGGCGATCTTCCAAAATATCCTGCACACCCTGCCGGTGCGATTGACTTTGCCAACCACAAAATGCACTTCCTTCGTAAGAACAAACACACTTCCACCGGTACATCCCGCCTCTGTCTAAAAAAATTTTATTCGGCTAAAAAATTGCTTACTGTTTATGTTCCCTGAGCTTTAACTCTAATTCCAGCTGTTGACGTTGCAATTCCTTTTCTTGCAATTCCAGACGTTTCTTTTCAATTTCTAGGCGTTTGTTTTCCAATTCTTGCTTACGCCAGTCAATCTTTTCTTGTTCTACATGGTATTGCTCCTGGCGAATTTGTTGTCGTAATTCCGGTTGTTTATTGACGGGAGTATCACTCGGATAAGATGTTTCCTCTTCTTTATGAGCCATACTTCCAAGAGCTCCACCTCCGATGGCGCCCAAAACACCTCCCAAAACAGCACCTCCGGCACCGCCGTCTATGGCATATCCAATACCCGCTCCCGCAGCTGTCCCCAAACCGCATCCAACAAGACCGGACTCCGTCTTTGTACAGCCCGCAAAATGTAAACTGGCAATCGTTACACTTAAATACAAAAGATTTTTCATAGGCATTGAATTTAAAGTATCCTTATAAATTCGTCAACGGCTTAAATGCGTGCAATCGCCTAAAATTTTTTCGAAGGCGTACAAAAATACCGTAGGCTTAAGTCAATGGCGAAGCTGTTGTTATGGACACATTGTTCGAAGGAAAGTATTTCTTCGGTAACTGAACATTAAAAAGTTAGAAAAATTTTCTACCCTACGGTTTGTATTGTGAAAATTTGTTTTAGTCCATCCAACTATTTTAAAGGATTGAAAGCCTGTTTAATGGCATCCTGAGCACGCGTTTCCAGAGTTTTTACCAATTGCATTAGGAAGTTAAAAACCTTATTGAGCATCGGCAGATCGCATGACGGCTCTGGAAGGCGTAAAAAAAATCCGAGCAAGTTATTTTCTTTGGCAATAGGGTGAATTAAAAATGAATACGTTTCTTGATTGGCCGTCATGACCAATGCTTCTTTGTAGTAAGCGTAAGGCAAGCTTAGTAAATTAAAGTCCTTCAATATGTAAAAAAAGATTTCTTCTTCAACCTGTTCTAGATAAATTGCACCCGCACTTTCAATTTCAAAACGTAGGCAGCCTGTTTTTCCGAATTTTAAATCGGAAATACCCATGCTTTCTCCAAATTGTAACAAATAATTTTCGATCATAATTATATTCCCTTTAAGTATTATCTTCCAATACGCATTCGTCCAAACATTCTTGCACGACTTGCAAAATATTAATTCGCACATCTGGTTTTGGAAAAAGTGCGTCCGGATATTTGCGAATGGTCAGTGAAAGGCTCGTCAAAAAGTACATCTTTTCTTGATTGGTCACAATGGACAATTGCGATATGAGTTCTGCGAGTTGTTTGGCATCCATCCATTCGCGAAAAGCTGCCTGCATGAGCGTTTTTGTCATCAATAAGGATAATTCTGGGATCTGTGTAGCAGTAAACATAATTAAAGTGAACGTTGAGCTTTTTGCATACTTTGTAACATACTTTCGTTGCTCGCACAAACACTTGCCAATTCTCGCATTCCTTGAATAGCATCCATAATAGCTTTCGAAATATCTTTGCTATCGCCGTATTGATCAATAACTTTCAAGTTATTTAATTCGCTTGTGAGGGCTTGTTCTATGAGCCACACATTGGCTGTAAAACGTTCTATTTGAGAATGTGCGGTACTCCTATTGGAGGGATCGTTAAGAAATTTGTTCACAACGACGTCGAACATTTTATTCATGTCCTTTCCTGAAGGTAAAATTTCGTCCAAAATAATTGCATTTAGATCTTTGGGGGTACTATTCAACGACTTGTTAGGAGAAGCGTCCGCATATTTTCTCAATTCTGGAGCTAAACGATAACTGTCATCAATGCGAGCCCCTTGAGTATCCATTAAATGCCCACTGGCTTTATTGAGAGTTGCTAATTTTGCCTCCAAGTCTTTGATGCGCCCAGAAATGGCATCTCGTTCTGCCTCCAGCGTTTCTTTCTCCTTGACTCCCTCTTTCGTACTCAATTTAGACGAATCTTTACCTAAGGCGTCTAACTTGGCATTAACTTCGTTCAACTCACCTTGAACGGAACGATGATGCCCAGGATTTTGATTATCGGCAATTTGTCTTCCTTGAAGGTAAGCCAATTCTTCCGTCCAGGATTGTCGAGCGACTTGTAAAGCATTGTGTTGTTCCGCAACATCCGTAAATCCAGATACTTTTTTTAGAAATTCCGACGGGGGTGCATCTATGGACAATTCGTCCAGTGCATTAAAATATTTTTCGTATTTTTCTCTAGATTGTTCATCATCAAATAGTTTACCCGAACGATCGGAAACATGGGATCCAAGGCGCGCTTGAGATTTCTGTCTAAGTTCTGCTTCCTTAGACCTTCGCCTTACGTCCTTATTTTGCTCATTTAGTTTTTCCGACTCCTTCGGTTTTTCAAGCCTACTTGCCGCACTGGTTCCCTTGTTCCTCTTCCCTTCCTTAATTTTCGCCTCTGTGGCGTCCTTTTTAGATTGAATTTCTGACCCCATCTCATCGTCTTTGGTGCTTGGATCTACGTCGTTACTGGCGATGACGTTATCCCCACCGAGATTGCCAGTCTTGGAGACGGAAGAGCTCTCGGAAGCTCCCAAATTTTCTCCACCAAGAGCACTAGCTGCTGACGCATTAAAAGTTGAAGACGTATCAAAATTGGTACCCATACCTATAAACATTCAAAGCATAAAAAATACCAAATTGTACCCAGGGATATGTTTTTTAAAATCAAAATTAAGGCTCCTAAAATCTGGATTTTTAAACGCTGCTTTAGGATAAAAAACGTAGCTAGCCTTTAGGGAAACTGCACAATTCCCCATCAACGGGTAAAATCATCCTAGGTATAAAATGTTATCTACAGAAATAGGTGGGTAATCTCAAAATACTTGAGAAGTTTTACGCCGTACAAATTTATATGCATATTCACCTGCCACATCTTAACTCCAGATCTTGCTGCACGTTGTACGACGTCACGAATGATTTTATTCTTTTGGGTTGGCGTAGGCACCTGAAATATGGGCGCATCGTATACAAAACAGGTTAGTAAAATTGCATTTTCATTTTCCCTAAGACGTTCTACCAATTCTGTCATGTGCCTTACCAACCTATCGTAGGAAGTTAAGCATTCTCTGTCACCGCATGGACGATCTTGCTGATTCGCTAGCATAAGGAATTTTAGAGGCGTTTTAACCTCTATATACGTATGGTCGATCCTGAAATCCAGTTTCGCATTTCCAACCTTTTGTTCCCGCAAAATGCGGTGACCATGACTCGCTATTTTTTCCAAAAACCCATTTTTAAAAAAATACTCCACATACCGATTGACGGCATTTTGGTTGATACCCACAAAAGATTTTGCTTCGTTAAAAGAAATGGCTTCAACGGTGTAATGGGTTTTTCTTTTTTTATCCCGAGACTTTGATAAAAGGCAAGGGAGGCCCTCCAGGGGCATATTACCAATTTTCCCCGTACTGGGACAGTGACACTGCAACGTAGTTTCATCTTTTTTTACATCCATAATGAAACGATTTGGGCGTGCAACAATGCTTCCCATGTCCAATGGCGATTCAAATGTGTACATATTACAGATTTCGTAAACAGGCAAGAGCACTTACGGTAGCCGTTTCTACGCGCAAGACGTAGGGACTTAACCGCATGGGTTGTGCATGCATTGCAAGCAATTTTTCCTCTTCCGGAGAAAATCCACCTTCGGGCCCTACGACGCAAATAATCGATTTCGCTTTCGCATCGATGGTTACCTTTGGCATAGAGTTTGAAGGTAATAAACTTCCATAGAAGCATTGATCAAAAGACTTCCAAGGAAGGTTGTTAAGGGTATGAACTTCACCGCTAAGTGCGGGCAAAATTGGATTTTTGGCTTGTTTGCAAGCGTCCACCCTAATACGTTGAAATCTCTCCCTTTTGCAATGCCATACATTTTGCGTCCAACGTTTAGGTTCCGTACGTTCTCCCAAAACGGGATAAATGGTATGGACACCCAATTCGCAGGCTTTTTTCAATACGCTTTCAAACGTTGCAGGTTCATTGGGCAATACCTGCACAAGCGAAACGTAGGGCGGTGATATTTTATAGCGTTCAACGGATTTCGTAAACTGCACGTACCCATTGCAACTTTTCCACTTTAAAATACCTTGGCGAACATACCCTACCCCGTCAAAGACAACAACGCATGCGCCCTCATGCGCCCTCAATACGAGCAGATGATGCGATTCTTCCTTAGAAACTACGACTTTATTTTGAGTCCTTAAAGAATTTGTGTCTTCACAGTAAACAAAAAGAGGCATGCAATGATAAATTATTCAGACTTCTGCATCCGAATCCGTTTCGTAATAACTACCGGATGAATCCGTTTCGTCATCGGCAATACGCATATTCTTACCGGCAAATTGCGCCAATTGTCTAGAACGTCTGATGGTTTCTATATGCTCTTGTCCTTCTACGGAATATCGCGTGTAAGGAATGGATTCCAAACGTTTTTTTAAGATGGGCTTCCCGGTAATTTCACATATGCCATAGGTTCCTTCAAAAATGCGTTCTATGGCCGCTTCCACTTCTTTAAGAATTTCTTTGTCGCTGGATGCCAGAAACGTTAAATAATCTTCGGATTCTTGTTCTTGGATGTTTTTGATGGGATGACTTTGGATCAAGGCGTCGGTAGATTTTCTTAATTTATCTCTCAGTTGTATTAATTTACCGTAGTAAGCTTTCCATGCTTCCGGTACCTTATCAATAGATGATCGAGACGCGTACGTTGCGGTTTGACCTTGTTGGAGATTGAATCCCAAAATGTCACTCAGCGAAGCGGCTTTGAAAACACGTTTTTCTTGCACAACCTTTGCCGTTGCTTTTTTTGGGATACAAGGCTTAGAAGTCGTTTTTTTACTTACGGGTACGGGAGTACGGTATTCTTTTAAAATTCGATCCACATCTTCCATTGTAAAATGATCGTCGCGTTGCAGGTGCGAGGACTTTTTATTTTTATTGCGCAAGCAAGCTGCTTTTAGGAGGGTATTAATACTTTTTTTGGAAGTTAAATGTTCTTGTTCCATATGCAGAGATCCGCTATTAAGTGTAAGAATGCCAATTTTTTAAAACTTTTTCACAACGTTCCGAGACGCATCCGAAACCATCAACTTCAACCAAACGATCTACCCAACGCCAAGTACGCGGACAACGTACGCCATCTGCATGCTCTACTCGAATCTGAACCGAAGAATCGTTGTCAATGTTTTGTATTTTAACGGCAGAAACAATAAAATATTCTGCCAATTGCGTTTGATATTTTTGCAAAAGTGCTGCCCAAGGATGTTGTCCGCCAAACGTTATTTCAGCCTTTGCGTCCAAAGATTGACCTATGATTTTTTGTTGGCGCGCTTTTTCTAATTCCACTTGGACCTGCTCCCGTATTTTAAATAATGTATTGAAATCGTTGCAGATATTTTCGGCGTACCACGCATTTTGTGTTGCGGGAAAATCCGACAAATGGATGGATTGATCGTATCCAAAAGCTTCATTGCCTTGCAAATATCCCCAAGCTTCGTCGGCTGTAAAAGTTAGGATAGGAGCCAGCAAACGCAGTAAAGTATTGCAGATCAAATACAATACGGTTTGAGACGCTCGCCGTTCGGGCCAATCGGCTCCCAACGTATAAAGCCGATCTTTTAAAATATCGTGATAACGTGCGGATAATGTGACCGAACAAAAGCAACTAATCGCCTGATATACTCTATGAAATTCGTAAACTTCGTAGGCTTTTGTAACTTCTTGAATGAGCAAATTTGTTTCGTGTAGCGCCCAACAATCTATGGGGGTCAACTTTTCGATGGGGCAAGCATGCCGATTGTAATCGAAATCGAAAAGGTTACCTATTTGAAATCTTATGGTATTGCGCAAGGTTCTGTAGGTGCTAATCACATGCTGCAAAATATTTTCGGACACGGGAATGTCGTTGCGATAGTCTTCGGAAGCAACCCACAATCGAAGAATGTCGGCACCGTATTTGTGGGTGTAAAATTCTGCCGTTTGCGGACTTCCATCGCTTTTGGAGACTTTTTTCCGATTTTCATCGACGAAAAATCCGTGTGTCAAAACACTTTTATAGGGAGCGCAATCACCGTCTATGAGGGAAGTCATGAGAGAAGACTGAAACCAACCTCGATGCTGATCGCTCCCCTCCAAGTACAGGTCTGCAGGGTGATTTAATCCACGTTGCTTAAGCACAGCCGCATGACTGCATCCCGAATCTATCCAAACGTCGAGCGTATCCTCACCTTTACGTAGACTTTTCCCCATCCATGCCTGGGGTATCGGAATGTCTTTCAGTAAAGTACCTACGTCCGATTCAAACCACCATTGCGATCCGTATCGACCTATTTTGTCCGAAATGTGGTCAACCACCGTTGCGTCCAAGAGGGGTTGATTTTGCGCATCATAAAATACGGGTAACGGAATTCCCCATGTGCGTTGCCGGCTGATGCACCAATCGGGACGTGCCTGCACGGACCCTTGAATGCGCTTTTTCCCCCAGATAGGCAACCAAGTCACCTGATCTATGACCTCGATAGCTCTCTGTTTTAGGGTATCAAGGCGAATAAACCATTGCGGGAGTGCTCGGGCGATTACGGGTGTTTTGGAACGCCAGCAATGCGGGTAAGCATGCTCGTAAGCGGACTGATGCAGCAGTGCGCCCTTTGTTTTTAAAATTTCAATTACGCCGTCGTTGGCCGGAGATTTTCCCTGACCATCGATGACGGCTTTCCCAATCAACTCTTGCGGCATGAGACCATCGTCCATAAACCGACCCTCATCGTCCACGGGACACGCAATGTCCAATTTATATTTTAAACCCGTGAGGTAATCGTCTATGCCGTGGCCCGGAGCCGTGTGTACGCATCCTGTTCCGGCATCCAACGTTACGTAATCGGCCAGTACGATGGGACTTTTAAGCGGCAAAAATGGATGCTGGGTTAATTGCCCTTCCAAAGATTTTCCTCCAAATGTTTTTCCCGGAGAAACATTTTCTAGTCGACATGTTTTAATAAAGCTGTCGGCAAGATCTTTGGCCACCAAATAGCTTGCCCGAGGTGTTTTCAATGCAACGTAGGTAAGCGTGGGCGAAAGGGCGATGGCACGGTTGGCAGGCAACGTCCAGGGAGTAGTTGTCCAAATCACCACGTAGGTGTTTTCGGGAAGATCTAATTGGGTAGCGTTTTTAAGCAAGAATTTTACCCATACGGTGGTACTTGTGTGATTTTTGTATTCAATTTCGGCTTCCGCCAGAGCAGTTTTGCATGGAATAGACCAGTAGACAGGCTTTTTGCTGCGATAAACCAAGCCGGCTTTTACAAATTTTGAAAAAATTTTCAGGACGCTTGCTTCATAGGAGGCATGGGTAGTTTTGTAAGCGTGTTCCCAATCTGCCAAGACTCCTAAACGCTTGAATTGACCTTCTTGGATTTTTATGAACTTTGCCGAAAACTGTTCGCAAGCGGTACGCAATTTTACGGGATCTTGCAGTAATTCTGGATGCTCTTGGGAAACTTTATGCTCGATGGGTAGGCCATGGCAATCCCACCCTGGAATGTAGGGTGTTGCAAACCCTCGCATACTTTTAAAACGCAAAATAATGTCTTTTAGAATTTTATTTAGAGCCGTTCCCACATGCACATCACCATTGGTAAAAGGGGGCCCATCGTGAAGCATAAAGCACGGCTTATGGGCATTTTTTGTTTGAATTTTCTCGTAAAGGCGATCGGCTTCCCAGCGAGCCAACCGTTCTCCTTCACGTTCAACCAGCTTAGCTTGCATGGGAAACTTTGTTCTTGGCAAATTGAGCGTATCTTTTAATTGAATGGCATCGGACATCTTCTACCCTTTTCACATAACCTATGCACAGGCAAAGTAAATGTGTTTTTTCAATAATGCCAAGCGTTATTTTTAATTATTTATCACTTAGGTTTTCTGTAGCCTCTACAAGCACAGAGGTATCCATCTGCCTTGAAAAAACCCCTTTCTCTTATTTTTTTTGAGGAGAGGAAGGAGGAGAATCTACGAATTTACCCGACTTTTTTGCTTGCGGAGTAAACCTACCATCAGGTGCTGGAGGACGCTGTGGGCTTTTTGGATCATCAGGAGGAATAGTTATAGTTGGATCGATCGCTAAAAAATAGACATTAGGGACTGAAGTAACATCCTGTACAATTTCGATTACTGGGTGTCTAGGCTGACCAATGTCTTTTTTAGACATTTCTTTTCCATAAGAGTCGCACTCATATAGGCGAAGACTTATACTAAAAGCCTGAGCAATAGCCTGGGCATCATTAGATTTAGGCCAAATGTCAGGAGATGGTTCTTGTTCAGGTGTACATATTTGATAATGTAATCGAACTGTTTTTTCTAATGATGTGCCGTCGTCTACTTGTAAAAGTAATTTTTTGTACTTATTATAAAATTGTTCGTATCGTATGAAACCTAAAACGGTTTTAGGAGCTTGCGGGTCTAGAATAGGCATGTTTGGATCTTCTGGATCGATCGCTAAAAAATAGAGAGGTTTTGGGGTGGTAATATCCCACACAACCTCAATAGATTTATCTCTCTGGTTACCATATAAAAACTTAGGTGATTGGCATACTATTCCCTCAGAATCACACTGATCTAAAAAAAGATCTATCTTAAGCTCCTTAGCCATATCCTGAAGATTATTAAATTTAGATAGAGCACCGCGAGGTGGCTCCTTCTCAGGTGCATACATTTGATAATGTAATCGAATTGTTTTTTCCAACGACGTTCCATCGCCTACCTGTAAAAGATATTTCTTGTAATTATTATAAAATTGTTCGCGTTTCACGAGACTTAAATTCGTTTCAGGATCTTTTGAATTAAATACTGGTAATTTCTCTATAGCTGGAGGCGTATAAAGATCAAAGCAAAGAGTCCCTAAAGTACATTCGACTGGTCCTTTCAATAATTTTAAAGAACCTTTCTGTAGCATTTTTGGATCTACGCGCCCTTCTTTAATAGTAATATCAACTCTTTGCTGTAAATCGAATAATATGCCTAAATGGAAAATAACTTCTGATTTACTTTGAGGGATGGGTAAATAGAATGGCGTCTTAAACTGATCATGAAAATTAAAGCTAATGTCTACAATATCTCTTGTAACAAATAGTGGCTCCCTTAAATTAAGGGTAACTTTTGATCCATAGTAATAAGCTAGGGTAACGTCTGGTCTCAGACGTATCTGTAAAGGCAAGGAAGAATTCTTTTCATCTATGTCTATAGCTAGGTGGCAATACGCTTCCCTAAAAACTTTTTGCCTTTGTTTTAGGAATATTGATCCAGGTTGTGTTGAAACAAGTGAAAGCTTATCTAAACCATTTACGTCTAACAATTGTTTTGCCAGTGTATCTATTTTCCCCATGCCTTGAACACGAAGATCTGAAGGAGATAATAAAGCTTCAATTCGATCAAACTTGTCAGGTGTTTGGCATATCTTCCGACCTATCTTATAAAACCTCAATAGGCAATCTCCTAAGTCCTCACTAATAAAAAAGCTTTTATGCTTAGGACTGTATCCAACTTTTAGTCCAGTATCCGCTTCTATCAGTAATACCTTTTTTTCGACTCTCATTGGTCCCAAAAGAAACGTACAATTCTTCATAGACACTATCATCCCTATCACTCATAAAAATCTCTTTGAAATATGATACACCAATTATTTTTTTGATTAACTGGTTGTCTTGATTGTCTTTTATCCAATCTTGCACAGTACGTGTTCCATCTATAAAGGCTTTTTCATGTTCTAGAGCATCTATTAAATGTATTAATTCGTGTCCCAGAGCAACACATGAGGGGATCCCTGACGGAAAAACTGGATATCTCTTCGTTTTTTCATCAAATAAACCCAATAAACAACATGGGCGAGATTCAGAAAGTTGGCCAATACCATTTATATAAGGTTTTCTGGACATATCCTTTGTTAAACCAGCACACAAACCTATAGTTCCTGCCTCGGCTTTTACTTCTATTTTGGATTTTTTATTCTTTTTGATTAATGCATGAAGATGTTCAACAATTTTTCGCCCATTGTTTAGTTCTATAAGCTTATTGAAAGTTTCTATTAATAAAACCGCTTCACTCTTTTTTAAATCTTTTGATCCAAAGTTAAACAAATCCATAGCACATATTTTTTGAGAAAAAACAAGTGGAGATGAATAAACAAGTATAAGAAAAATAATACTTCCTCTACACAGCGATGACATAAAAATCAAGAATGTTAACGATATTGTACTACGTTATAAATTGCTTCGCTTAAAATATGTGACTCACGTTTTAAGCTTTCGGCTTCAGTCTTATAACCTTGATCCCACAAAAGATTTGACAACATTCTTAGACCAGCCTGCAAACGTCTGATGGCATTACTTTCTGGATCAGGATTAGAACCAAATAAAAAAGCAGGAACTTGCCCATTACTTAGCAGTAGCAGATGCTTAAAGCAAAACATTGCAAATTCGGGTTCTGTTTGCATAAAAATAAGACCCGCTTGATACAAAGCCCAGTAAATGTTTGTTTCTCCGGTAGGGCTCTCAAAGTCTTCAAAGCTTACACCATTATCACAACAACACTTTCCTCCATCCGCATAAAAAAAGTCGTTTTTAGACTTTTGAGCCCATTCTGAGGTATTTCCATGAAACTGCTGTATGCGGTAAAGAGCATAATATGCAGGTTCTAAAGACGGTTTGTGTCCTTGCTGCGTCCATTCGTTTAAATCTTCCTCCATGCATGCATTTAATTCACCCTCATCCACATCATTTGGATTAAAACCATAAGTCTTACATGTAGCAATTTTGTACCCTTCTCTAATTTCGGCCCCTTGCCCCATAATTTGGGCGTACTGCCTTTGGTAATCTTCATCGGTTAAAATGTTCATGACTTCCCTCGGAATTTGGATCTTAGCGCCAAATAGTGTTTGATTTTCAAAAAACAAACAGAATACCCCTACGATAATGTAATAATAAGACTTTAATTTCATAGCATTTTTCAAAGTGAATGGCTTTGGGAAATTTGTCAAGTGTTATTTTTAATTTTATTGCAAATCGGTAAGCGATTGAGTCATCAGGCGCGTTTGTAGTCCGGGAATAAAGTCGGAAAATATTTGCTGCGGAAGCGCTTTTTTTAACTGTTGTTGGACCATGGCCATTTTCGCATCAAAGTTGTCGGCTAGGGCGATGAAAATAGCTTCAGGCGTTGAAGGATAAACGGCAGCACCCCACTCCGGTTCCCCCTGATGAGAAAGTAGGATATGTTCCAGACGTTCCAGCCATTCGGATTCCAATTGGTGACGTAAAGCTGCACTGCGAACCAATCGGTAGCCCAAAACGACATGCCCTTCCAAACGTCCTAACCGTGTTCGATCGATACCTTCAACGCTTTCGTAACGGTATTCCAAAACTTTTCCCACGTCGTGCAAAAGGGCCCCGGCTATGGATAAATCCTTATTTACTTGCGTGTACAAGGGCAACAAGATGTGAACGATGCGTGTTACGTGCACGCTGTGTTCCAATAAACCATTCCAGTAGGCGTGATGCATGGAAGCGGCGGCTACACTTGTAAAAAATTTTTCTCCCAAGTCTTCGAAAACCTGTTGCACGGTCGCAGATAATCTGGGCTGCTGGATTTGGTTGATAAAATCGTACAGTTCTTTTTTTAACACCTCCACCGGCTCTTCAGGCTTTTCCAGAAGACATCCCAGCCAATCTTCGTAGGATTCATCCTTGATCTCCGCAATATTCTTTACGCGCGGACTCAGTTTTTCTGCGTAAAATTCAATATGTCCCTGCAGGTAAACAATCTGTGGAAATTTGCGCGTTTCGGTTTGAAAAAAAGCAAACGGTTGCGTTCCTTCGAAACAATTGAAGGTAAACGTATCCACCGCATCCCCAACTTCAATTTGCATAAATACCCCCCCATTGCGACCTACTTTTGTGTTCACTTTTCGAACCAAAACAACGGTTTCGAACCCAGCATTCACATTGAGTTGCTTGATCTCTTTGACGGATAAATAAGTGCGATCTTCTGTCATTTGGATAACAATAATCGAGTTCCTATGGCTAAAAAAATAAAAAGTCCAGCCACATCGGTGATGGCGGTTAGAAAAATGTATGAACTTTGGGCGGGGTCAAAGCGCAGCCTTTTGAGTACCAATGGAATAATGGCAGCAACCAAGCCAGAAAGTAGCATCGTGAGTGCCATCGAAAGAAAGACCGTTAAACCCATGAGGAAATTTTTTGACATTTGCATAGCTAATAAACCTCCTAAAAATCCCACAAGTAATCCATTGAGAGCTCCCTTTAAAAGCTCTTTGGCACAGATAAAAATACCATCTCCTTTGCGAAATTCATCCAGCGCTAATCCGCGTATGGCTACCGCCAACGTCTGCGCACCCGTGTTGCCACCAATGCTGGCTATCACCGTCATAAATGCAGCCATCCAACTCATCCTCTCAATGGCGTACCCAAATTTAGAAATGACGAAAGCGGACAAACAGGCCGTTAACAAATTAATGAGAAGCCATGGGTTACGTTTTTTTAAGCTATACCATACGGTATCGTGAATACTTTCATCGGCACCGGCACCGTGCAATTGTTGTAAATCGGCCGTAGCCGCCTCTTGAACGATATCTAAAACGTCATCGTGGGTCACAATGCCCAATAGGCGGTTTTTTTCGTCAACGACCGGAATTGAAAACAAATTATAAGCAGCCATCGTGTTGGCAACGATTTCTTTGTCAACTTCAGGCAAACAGGCATTCCTAATATTGGTGCGCATAATATCGCCAATGCGCTGCGTCGGTTGCGAAAAAACGAGGTCTTTTAAAGATGTTATACCCACAAGACGATTCTTATCATCTAAAACGTACAAATCGTACAAATTTTCTACTTTTTCTTTGTGTTGCCGAATATCACTGAGCGCTTCGTTTAAAGTCCAAGATTGTCGAAGCGTTGCCACTGCAGGATTCATCACACCTCCGGCCGTATTCGGGTCGTAACGTAACAACTTGCGCAATGCAAATGCCGTTTCCGGATGGATGTGTGCCAACAGTCGTATCTTATCGCATTCATCCAGTTTCCCTATTAAGTCGGCCGCATCGTCGGCGTCCATCAATTCAATAATGCGTGCGGCACGAAATTCACGCATCGCACTCAAAACCTCCGCAGAATCCTCAACATCCATTTCTGCCAGAACATGAGATGCGCGTTCGTTGGACAGTTTCCTCAAAATATTCCGGCGTTCATCAACCGTCAACCGTTCGAGAAAATTACCTACAATGTAAGGTGATGTTCTTGCCAGTTTGTCTAAATCCAAAGACTTAAGTGGATTTTCTAAATGCTCATCCAATTCGTCCAGCGTATACTGATCGAGCTGTTTTGCAATTGGGTGATTTTGGATAAAATCCAGCATAAGGCGACATAAGAGTTTCTATGATCTGTTCGCCTATAGACTGAATGACCCTATTTTTTTTCGCAATGCCATTTTTTAATTTTTCATGCAGGTCGATGGGCATAGAATTTTTACAAGGTAAGATTTGTTTATTTTTCATAAAATAATGAAAAAACAACATTATTCTTCCTAAAACAGTATCTGACATTGATTTTTCTTAAAAAATGTTTTTACAGGTAAAGGTGATGACTTAGTATGGGTATAGATATGACACAAAAGATTTTAAAAATAAAACGGGGTTTTGTTTGCTTGTTAATTAGCGGGCAAGGCTTTTGGTTTCAAGGTTGTTCTTCTTTTTTTCTTTTGAATAAAAAAGACACACCTGCAAGTAATGCAATGGGACAAAGTACCCTTGTCAAAGTTGATCGTTCGTTTCAAAGTACCCAAGTCAATGAAAATGTGGCCCCACATCCGTTGGCAGAATCGTTGGTAAAAAAGAATGCTTCCATCGCGAGCGGTATACGTGCACTGCCAAGGAGGCCTGTCGTACCCATCGAGGAAGATTTTGAAGAAGAGGACGAAGGCGATGAAAATATAAAATTTGGTTCAGCGGAAGAAAATTTTTACGTAGTTCGCAAAGGTGATTCCCTGTGGGCCATCGCACGAAAACATCATGTGGGTTTGCAACAATTGATGGAAGTGAACCGCTTGAATGGCAAATCGATTTTACAGGAAGGTATGCACTTAACCATTCCAACGGTACACGCATCCACAACGGGCAAAAGCCTTTTGCCGGTTATCGAGTACGTTGTACAAAAAGGAGATACTTTATCACGCATCGGGCAACAATATCACCTAACGGCCAATGAAATTAAAGCGTACAATCATTTAAAGAGCGATTTAATCTTTGTGGGACAAAAGTTAACACTGCAGGGGATAGCGCAACCCATATTGGAGGAAAAGAAATTAGGTATTGCGCAAAAAACACCCTTAATCAAGGGTGAAAAATACATTGTTCAAGCAGGAGATACGCTTTCTGCAATCGCAATGCGTGCTGGACTTAAAGTGGATGATTTGATTCAAATAAACAATATTAATAATCCAAAAGCTTTACAAATTGGGCAGGTTATCTATTTGGGACCGGAAGCTAAAAGCGCAGTCCTCCCTTCGTTCAACATTCTCAATTCCAATTTGGAAGGAAAATCTTCCACCGTAAACGGTGATTTTTTTAAAGCAACGGAAAATCATGCACTTAGATCCACCGGGCCTTCCGCAACGGCTACAACGCTTCCCGGAGACGACGAAGACTTTGAAAGTTTATTTGACGAAGATGAAAGCATTTCTGTGGTCCCTCTAGAGGAGATTAAATAGCGCGTTTGCAGAAAATATGAGCCAGTTGCGGAGAAGTAACGGTTTAATTTTAAGTGCCAGCATTTGTCTAACGTTTTATGGCCTATTAATCTTGTACAGCGCCTCTCAACCTTTTGGGCCCGATATGCTTTTGTTTAAAAAGCAATGTGTTTGGCTGGGTATTGCTTTTGTGGGTTTATGTGTTTTTGCATTTGTAAATTTAGAAAAGTTAAAAACGATAGCCCCTATTTTAGGGTTGATTACTCTCTTGGCTCTCTGCGTCGTATTGATACCCGGTGTGGGTTTGTGGATTCACGGCACGCGTCGCTGGATTTCTTTGTGTGGGTTAAGGATTCAGCCATCAGAATTGGCAAAAATAGGTTTCGTAATTTTTTTCGCTCATTTTCTGGCCGAGTATGTTCAAGAAGTCCGCTATTGGTTCAAAGGTTTTTTAAAACCTTTGGGTGTAATTGCTATATTTGCATGTTTGGTTATCGTGGAACCTGATTTTGGAACAGCCTTTTTATTTGGGTGGATTGGACTTGTTTTACTGTTTCTAAAAGGCACTCAACTTAAGTTTATAATACCTTCGTGTTTTTGTGCGCTATTGCTGTTTATGTTGGCAGTATATTTGAACCCTGTACGTTTGAGACGTATCACCGCCTTTCTAGATGTCGAAGGGAATCGGTTGTCGGGAGCTTACCAATTGTGGCAGAGTTTAATCGGCTTTAGTGCCGGTGGATTAACGGGGGTTGGATTGGGACAAGGGCACCAACAATACTTCTTTTTACCAGAAGCGCACACGGATTTCATCTTTGCCATTCTGGCTGAAGAATTGGGTATATTGCACGTTTTAATCGTTCTGTGCTTATTTGCTACCATTACCTTTCAGGGATTAAAAATTGTTCGAAGTATGGGGAATCCTTTTTTATTTTTTGTGGGCGTGGGTGCTTTAAGTTTTTTGATTTTCCAGGCTTTTTTTAATATGGGGGTCGTAACCGGCCTGTTACCCACAAAGGGTTTAGCCTTGCCTTTCTTAAGTTACGGAGGCTCAAATTTGTTGACGAGTTACTGTTTCATTGGAATTCTCATCAATTTGGGTCGAGGTCGATATCACTTACCTCAAAATTTGAGGAAAAGGACATGAGTCATTTTTTAATCGCTTGCGGAGGAACAGGCGGGCACTTGTCTCCGGGTATTGCGCTTGCCCAGGAGCTTATTGCACGTGGACACGCATGTACACTGATTATAACGCAAAAGACGGTTGATAAAAAGTTGTCGCAAGCGTACCCCGACATTTCATTTGTACATTTCAATGGTATGGGTTGGTCAAAAAAGTTTTGGTTATGGCCAAAATTTTTACTGCTTCAGTTAAAAAATTTCTTTGCTTCAATAAGGCTTTTGAAAAAATTTCGAGTGGATTTAGTATTGGCTTTTGGGGGATTTATAAGCGTGGGCGTTTTTGGAGCTGCAGTTTTATTGAGAAAACTCCGGGTGCTTCACGAAGCAAATCAATGCCCGGGGAAAGCAATCCGTTTTTTAAGTCATTTTGCCAAGCGCATTTATTTACCTCCAAGAGTCAACCTGAAAAGAATTGCCGTAAAAACGATTAAAAATTTCGGTTTTCCCGTGCGTGGAGAAATTCAAAAAGTGGATCGATGGAATGCCAGAAAACAGTTGAATTTATCACAAGATCAGCGCATTTTGGTAGTTGTAGGTGGTAGCCAAGGAGCCAAAGTGCTTAACAGGTGGGTAATCGATAATTTTGAAGCGCTTGGAGAAAAAGGCATCAACGTCGTTTGTGTAACGGGAATTGGGCAGGGAAGTGAAAGAGAAATAGAAAAGTGTCAGGCGGATGGGCAAACGACAAAGTTGATTTTGATCCCTTTTGCCTTAAACATGCACGTGTTATTTTCGGCTGCGAATTTAGTTATAAGCCGAGCTGGAGCGGGAACCATTGCCGAATTAACGCGCTGTGAAGCCCCTTCCATATTGATTCCTTACCCATTGGCCACCGATAATCATCAATACGCCAATGCCCTCTTTTTCGAACGCAAGGGAGCTTGCCTTCTGTTAAGACAAGAAGCCATGTTGCACAACTTGTTTAATGAAGTAATCCACCTGATTGCGGATGAATATTTGCTAGAGAATATGCGTTACAATATGAAACAATTAAACCATGAAGATGCAACGAAATTGATTGCTAACGACCTGGAACAATTGCTCATGCCCGTTGAGTCAGTTGTCTGAAGAGATCTTTGGTCAGTCCTTCATGCAAGTTCCGTTTAACGTATGCATGAAGCCCCCGACAACGTTTTTATGAAAGCAAGTTTTTTAAATTTAATCTTGTATGAAAATTTTTCGCTGGAAAATAATCATTATTGGAAGATAATTATGCACGCATGAATATTAAGGATGCCATTGAAAAGGTTGCCGCCAAAGGTCCGCTGCACCCTGCCATTAAGATACCTCAAAGGTGCGGTCTTCATAACGTTCATTATAAAACAATTTCTTTCGAAGCATTGAGAGATTGCGTAGGGAGACTGAGTACGTACCTATTTTGTCAAAGTATTGCACGCGGCGATAGAGTATTGGTTATGGTACCTCCAGGAGAGGATTTGTTGGTACTCATATTTTCACTTTTAAGTATAGAAGCTATTCCCGTTATTATTGATCCGGGTATGGGTGTGAGGAACTTTCTTAATTGTGCTAAAAAAACACAACCCAGTGTATGGGTGGGATGCCCCAAAGTACGTTGCTTATCTCCGTTTTTATCCTTAAAGGTTAGGACGTTGCGTAAAAAAATTATACTTACCCGTTCTTTAAAAAAACAACTTGAGGCCAAAGGGTTTATTTGCAACTTACAGAAGAATTGTAATTTAGATAATCCGGCCGCTATTTTATTCACTTCCGGCTCCACAGGTTATCCCAAGGGTGCTTTGTACACTTATCGACAATTAAATGCGCAAGTGGAAGCTTTGCAGAAAGCTTTTAATTTTCAACCCGGAGAAGTAGATCTGCCGCTTTTACCCGTATTTTCGCTATTTAACCCCCTATTAAAGATGACTACGGTGGTTCCGGAAATGGACCCATCGCATCCGAGTGCGCTCAATCCAGCGTACATTGTTGAAACCATCCACCGTTGTCATGTAACGAATAGCTTTGGATCGCCCCGTTTGTGGACATGCATTGCCGATTATTGCGAAAGTAAACAAATTATGTTACCTTCACTCAAACGTGTATTTTTGGCTGGGGCTCCCGTACATCCACTTTTGTTGAAGCGTGTGCAGGATTTATTGCCCAGTGGAGAAGTGTACACGCCCTACGGTGCGACGGAAGCTTTACCCATTGCCTGCATAAGTGCAAAGGAAGTTATGGAAGAAACCTGCGCCCAAACCTTGAGAGGGAGAGGAACTTGCGTTGGATTTCCCCTATCCAATGTTCGCATACGCATTATTCCCATTACAGAGTTGTCCTTAACAACTTTGCCAGATCCATTACCGATCTACGGCATTGGAGAAATTATCGTTCAGACATCGTACGCAAGCGAAGCTTACGCCAACGATCTCCCTGCAACGGAAAAAGCTAAAATTGTTGCCGACGATGTTGTATGGCATAGGATGGGAGACCTAGGGTATTTGGATGAAAAAGGGCGTTTGTGGTTTTGTGGTCGAAAAGCAGAGTGTGTCATCACCCGTTCGGGAAAAACTTACTATACAGAGTGTTGCGAAGCCATCTTTAATGCCTGCCCAGAAGTTTTTAGATCGGCACTGATTGGTTGCCGGCAGGGAAGTACGACGTCACCAGCGATGGTTATTGAACCTAAGATAATGCCTATGCGTCGAAAGGATAAAGAAATTCTGCTAGATCGTGTGCGACAATGGAGTAAGCAATGCGCATTTACTTGCGATATTGAGAAATTTTTCTTACACAAAAATTTCCCCGTTGATGTGCGTCACAATGCAAAAATTCACCGCTTAAAACTGGCTCATTATTTTCAAAAATTTTAACGTAATTGTAAATGCACACGCACCCAAAATCTAGGGACTTTGCCAATTACAAAATATATTCAACCCTCCAATAGTCTCCATATATTAACATGCATTTGGCTTATTTTTCGGGTTCTGAACAGTTGACATCTCTTCGGAAAGTTGATCCATGAATACCAAAGCCTGATGTGCTTTTTCCATGGAAGCATCCCAGACAAATGTTAGTTGAGGGATGTATTTTAATCGGACCATTTTACTGACATTCAATTGAATTGCATGTCGAACTTTTTTGAGAAGCCCTAAAGCGTCTTTGCGTGCTGAAGTGTTATAAACTGAGAAAAATACGCTCGCCATCCGCAAATTTGAAGCTGTTTCAACCTTCGTAATTGTAATGGAAACAGCCTCTGAGGTAAAAGTGCCGTGAAGATATTCGCTGATGGCTCGTTTTAATAGCTCATTTACGCGTACCATGCGAAAGTTGTCCATAGTTTTTTATAAAGAGGTAAGTTTAGCGACCATTTCAAAACATTCTATGGAATCTCCTTCCACGTAATTTGTGGGTGCATTGTGTAGCTGAATACCGCATTCGTATCCGGATTTTACTTCGGTAACATCCTCTTTAAAGCGCTTTAGCATTTGAATTTTTGTTTCAACTATGACTTTGTTATTGCGCATCAAGCGCGCCGATGCATCGCGTACAATACGGCCGGCGATAACCATACATCCCGCAACTTGTCCTTTTGCCAAGGGAAAGATTTGACGAATTTCGGCAGAACCTAACTTGTTTTCCACCCACTCTGGATCCAACAATTCACGCATCAAGTCTGTGACTTGTTGAACTAATTCGTAAATAATATTGTGTTGCACAATTCTTACTTGGTGATGTTTTGCCGCACCTAAAACACCCATTTCTAAGCGCGTGTTGAATCCGACTAAAGTTGCCTGTGCCGCGTGCGCTAAGTAAATGTCGTTTAGGCTTATGAGGCCCACATCGGAAGTAATAATTTCCAAAGCTACCTTATTACTTTTGATGGCTTTCAGGCAATCCGTGATAGCTTCAACGCTGCCATGGACGTCAGCGCGAATCATGACTTTTAAAGTCTTTTGCTTATTCGACTCAATGGCAGCCATCAATTCACCAACGTTCGTCACCTTACCCACATCTTCCGTTGGCTGAACCTGTTTCAATTGTCGTGTATGGGTTTCGGCTTCTCGCTTAGCTTCTTTCTCGTTTTTAACGACTTTGAAGTTAGCGCCCGCATTGGGAGCATCAGACCAACCTAAAATTTGTACAGGGGTAGCCGGAGTCGCCTCTTTGAGCAGATCTCCATTTTCATTCAGTAAAGCGCGCGTCTTACAGTAGCAATCGCCGCACACTAAGGCATCGCCCGTTTTAAGTGTACCTTTATTGATAATTACAGTTGCCGTGGGACCTTTTCCGACTTCAACTTTAGATTCGATCACAACACCTTCGGCGGCACATCGAGGATCCGCCTTTAATTCCATCATTTCAGCCTGCAGCAAAACGGCTTCCAAAAGATCGGTTACGTGCGTACCTTTCAGGGCAGAGATATCGACGCACAGTGTCTCGCCTCCCCAATCTTCAGAGGCAATTCCTCGTTTTTGCATCTGCTGTTTGACGCGATCAATGTTGGCCCCTTTGGCATCTATCTTATTAATGGCCACCACCACAGGTACATTTTCTTTTTGAGCAAACGACAATGCTTCATCGGTCTGCGGCATAAAACCATCGTCTGCGGCAACTACCAAAATTGCGATGTCCGTCACGGTTGCCCCACGCTGTCTAATTTTTGAAAAAGCGGCATGTCCCGGCGTGTCTAAAAAGGTTATTTTCTTATCTGCATGTTTGATCTGATAAGCCCCCACATGCTGTGTAATGCCTCCCGCTTCTTTGGCAACAACGTTACTTTTCCTTATAAAATCCAATAACGTCGTCTTTCCGTGGTCCACGTGACCTAAAATACAAACAATCGGAGGGCGCGGCTCTAAAAATTTACTTTCTTCTTCGGGTGCTTTTGTTGGCTGCTTATCGTGCGTATTTGTCGGAACCTGGGTTCTGTGCTTGAATACAACTTCAATACCGTATTTGGAAGCAATCTTTTGTGCGACCTCTTCGTCGATGGCTTGGTTCATGAAGGCAAAAATACCCATTTCCATGAGTTCCGAGATCAAACGAAAAGGTTTTATGTCGAGCAGAGTGGCAAATTCACTTACGACGATGGGTGGCTTGATAACAAGCTGCTTTTTCTCTGTAATGCAAGACCCATCTGTTTTATCCTCGGGGACGGGAGTCTCTTCCGTGGATGGCTTGAATGTAGGCATTGGAGAAACCTTAGGTGCCATCATAACTTTGGGGATGGCAGGCTTCAATGGAAGTGTTCCTGGAGTGGTTTCTTGAACCGGAGTATCAATAATGACAGCTTTTTTTTGATCTGCCAGCAGCTTTCTTTCCGCATATACCTGCGCTGCACTTTTTACAAAAGAACCCATTGCGGGCGCTGGCTGGCCATCGGGTAAATTCTTTTGTATCGTCTCCGGTAATGCATGAGGTACGGGTTGAGATTCTATTGCTACGTTTTGTTCAAGCTCCTTTTTATCGGCATGGGTTTCTTGACCGGAAAGCGCTGGATTGCCCTTACTATGGTAATCGTGAACAATTTCTTCGGCATAAATGTGGGGAATGGTGCTCGAAGGGCTTTTTACGTCAAGACCTCTCTTTTGGAGAATTGCGATAAGTTCTTTGTTATCTAAGTTGAGTTGACGTGCCAATTGATAAATTCTAACTCCCATATCTATGCTGCCTTTCCTATATGTCTCATTATTTTATCAATAATTGCTTGGCTTCCTGAATAATTGCCTTCGATTCAGCCTCTCCAATGCCTACCTCCATCAAGTCCGTTTCGGTGACACCTTCAAACGCTTCCAAGCTTGTGATACCAATGGTAACCAAGGTAGAAGCAATTTGATCTGTAACCGAAGGCAATTGGTTTAATATTTGCATGGCTCGAGTCCGTTTTTCTTCGAACCCTAATTCGGAACGTTGGGGTATGCGATTTACCTCTAACTTCCATCCCAATAATCGCGATGTCAAACGAGCATTCTGCCCTTTACGACCTACAACGGATGCAAAATCTTTTTCGTCGACTTCAAAATGAATGGTATGGTTTTCGTGGTCCAGGGTTAAATTTTGAGGAATGGCTGGACGAACAGCTTCCCGTATTAGGACAGCAATATCGTCGGAGTAACGAATAATGTCTACCTTTTCTTGACCCAATTCCTTCAAGACGTTTTTAATGCGCGATCCTCGTGTCCCCACGCAAGCACCCACTGGATCTACTTTGGGATCACGCGTATCCACACAAATTTTGGTACGATATCCGGGATCTCTAACAATGGAATGAATAAAGACAGTCCCTTCCGTAAGTTCTGCAACCTCACATGCTAGGAGACATTTCACAAAATCAACGTGACTGCGGCTTAAAATTAATTCGGGACCGTGTGCCGTCGTTTTTATATCTAGCAGCAAACAGCAGATGCGTTCACCTGGGCCATAATTGTCGCTCCAAATGGCGTCCTGACGCCGTAAAACATCTTCCGCTTTACCGAAGTCAATGCTGAGATCTCCTTTTTCTTGTCGACGAACAATGCCCGTAATGATGGTACCTATGCGATCCTGAAATTGTTCATACACGTGTTCTTTTTCAAAGCGCCGAATGCGTTGCATGATGAGTTGGCGCGCTGTTTGAGCAGCAATGCGTCCCAACAAAGAAGGATCTATAGCCTGTTCGAAAATATCGCCCAGCGCCACTTGCGAGTCTGCTTGTTTTGCTTTGACAATGTGTATTTCCTGAGAAGGGTTGGTCACAAAGTCAACTACTTTTAGCAACGTCCATGCGCGTAAAGATCCCGTTTTGGGATCAATTTCTACGCGAACATCTTGTCCGGCATTCAATCCTTTTTTTGCAGCGCTGCTTATGGCCATAGAAATAGATTCAATCATATCTTTGCGACTGATTCCCTTTTCTTTTTCCATGTATTCCAAAACAGACAATAATTCGTTACTCATAGAATTTTATTATCAGGAAAGCGTTTCTAAACGACTTTGTCAATATGTTGCTGTAGATATTACGTGGGCTTTTTCAAGATCTATTGTTAGGTATATATTTTAATGCGCGTTTTCGTGCGCTGCATTTTAAACAAAACTGCAATAAATTTCGCCGAACGATATCCATTTTGAAAGAAAGTAGAAAAGGAGTCCAAATATACACGTCCTAAACGATGGCAAAAGTCTATAGCAAGGTTGGATTATTTTGATGTCTCAATAAGTAAAATACATTAACTCACAAGTAACAGGGAAATTGATGTGCGTTGCAATAAGCACGCTCCACCTACGAACACCTTTACCTATGTCCCCTTTTAATCTTTACCGAACCTTATGAATAGAGCACAAGCTAAAGCTTGCTTGTTTAAGTGGTACCTGGAGAGGGGGTCGAACCCTCACTCCTTTCAAAGAACTGGATTTTGAGTCCAGCGCGTCTGCCAATTCCGCCATCCAGGCAAATCTTCCTTGATTTATACTGCTTGGTATGTTGGATGGATAGCAAGCTTTTTTTGGCAAAAATATTTTTCGTAATTAAGTTTGAACATGAACGACATCTCAAGATGAACGGATGTAAAATTCTCTTCGACGTAGGTTATGCAACATGGGGCCCAATATTTCCAAAATTACACTAACCGTATTGTTGGTTTGAACAATAAGGCTTTCGGAATACGGCTGAGCAAAAAAAGAGAGATGAAACATCTACTTGAAACGGAAAAAGTACATGGAGGCTTGATACATTTTTGGCAATTGAGAAAGGCTCCAAACTTACCTGCAATGATATGGAAGTCTGCGTTTTTAAGAGAACTTTAGAGCAGCGACAGAAATAAGAATAGGTAAACGCATCGACTTAAATACCGTAATCTAGCAATTTACGATTATTGTACAGCAAGTAAGAGAAATTGAAAATAATTCGAATACTTTTTATAGAGCATACCAAAACGTCCTCTACGCCCTTTAAGTAAACGAAAGACGCCTTTTCGTTTTCATCGGGTTATTTAAGAAAAGTGTGGCATGTTTACAAATTTTGATGATCAAATCTCCTTGAATTTCATTTATCCAAGCAAATTAAGTGGTATGGATCTTTTTCTTTAGCATCGTCGAAAGCAATTTTTTTGGTTAAGGCGTACAATTTAGGTCTGGCGACTTTGAGAAAATTTCAAAGCTAGATCTACCGAAGAAATTATTCGCACGCTAAAGAAAAATTTTAGCGAAAAAGATAATAAAGCGTGTAAAGGAATCCGAATAAATGGGTTGTCCATTTAGTAATACCGATTTTCCCAAAGCGTATTGCTAGTAAGATTCGTCGATCCAGGGCATTCGGGGAGGAGGCAAGCCATACCGTTTTTATTCTTATTAAGCATAACATACCTTTCGCCAATAATTGACTTAAAGACATGATAACATTTATTCCAATCCGCAGTATTTGGGGTGATGCCAAACAATGCTATGCCAGCACCATCAACTGTGGAAACTTCCGTCATCCAATTTTCTATGTCGTAACAGTAAGCAGTGTTCCCCAATGGTTTCCGATTCCATTTACGCAGACTAGAGTCCATTAAATGACTGGGTACAAATGGGCACAATTTATTCGGTATATTATCCCAGTCTGCATTCGGTGGGAATTCATTGAAAATAAGGTAATAATTACGACAAGCTTTTATGATATTCAAGGTGTCTTCCACGGTAGAATTCAGCCGAAAATCTTCCGTAGCCTTTTTAAACCCCGGAACGGCAATGATAGTTAGAATAGCCACGATACACAGGGCAACAATGATTTCGATAAGGGTAAAACCACCTCTGCCTAAAACTCCAACCCTCGAGCATTTCAATGTTCTCGCAAACTCTGACGCCCGGATGGGTAAATTCGCCCAAAGGGCTATGCAAAACCGTATAAAATTGTGAAATAATTCCGAATAT
>JAISBA010000010.1 GCA_031266455.1 Puniceicoccales bacterium | reverse complement strand
CGCTAAGCGCTTTGAGGTCTTGGGTCTTGGGTCTTGGGTCTTGGGTCTTGGGTCTTGGGTCTTGGGTCTTCACAGTTAAGTTATTGTATCCTTCCTTCTCTACCTCTGTCAAGGGGTTTATAAGGATTTTTGGAGGGGTTTAGGTTGCTTAATTCAAGGGCTGGAGTGTGTGAATCCTATCGCAACCTGTCATTGTGGATTCAAAGGAAGC
The DNA here is from genome assembly GCA_031266455.1 of Puniceicoccales bacterium. Taxonomy (GTDB): domain Bacteria; phylum Verrucomicrobiota; class Verrucomicrobiia; order Opitutales; family UBA9783; genus CABUVL01. The sequence continues at coordinate 4,904 of JAISBA010000010.1, read as the reverse complement.
TATAGAAGGAATATACAAATTCTCTTAGGCATCGAGCAAATAGGACTAATGGTCACTACCTCTGAGTAAATTAAACCTTGAGTCGACAGAGTATAGTGTTTGAGTGGAAGTAAACAAAAGTGGGCATAGGGTATATACCGATTGGAATACCCTGTAGTTGGGATGGTAAAATACTGACGAAAAATCCTGAATGCCTGTTCGTGCTATATCCGAAAAATAATTGCCGAAGCTGCTAAGAAGTATGTTCGGCGTTGTCGCAGAGAAGATTAGCTTTGATAAAGATCATGTGCATTTTTAGGGTTGTGCTGCCGAAATATGTGATTTCTGGCGTAATGCGAGTATTAAAAAACCAATCTGCATCGCTGGTGCGATGAAATTTCGGATGGCTAACAAAGGTATTGGGGAAAGAAAATATTGTTTGGTTACCGGGTTACTTCGCTAGTAGCGTAGGCATGGATTAACTTACAATACTTCTTTCTTCTCGAATATAAATGACGCCAAGATTCAAATCAGCTTCTATGGAGCTACAAAGCCCATCGGTCCTAAGGGCTATAGGGACGCTTGTGGTTTTTTAAAATCTTACGAATTGGCTCAAAAACTTAAAATTTGCTTCTAAGTACCCTTTGTACGTTAGGTAGTTCACGTCTCATGTTGTGTACAAATCAAAAAAACACCATATCCAATACATCCTCATATCTTCTGAAAAATGTACATTCTCCTTTACATTTTCTTAACAAAAGGTTGACAAATTCGAAAAATGCAAAAAACATTGTCATAGACAATTGCTCAGTAGCTCAGCGGTAGAGCAGGTGACTGTTAATCACTTGGTCGTAGGTTCGATCCCTACCTGAGCAGCCAGAGGTTCAACGTAATTTCATAAGCCTTTGGGTAAATAAATTTGGGGACGTTTTCGTGAAAGATTTGCTTGTGTAATGATGCATAAGATGCTTATTGTATCCAACATGAGGGAGTTGAGTCAACGAACGCATACTTGTGGTGTTTTAAGCTGTACCCAAGTAAATCAAACCGTTACTTTGATGGGCTGGATTCAAAGCCTGCGAGATCACGGGGGACTTTGCTTTATCGACCTCAGGGATCGCGAAGGAATTACGCAATTGGTGCTGGACCCCAATAAATTTCAAGAAACTTTAAATATACTAAAACCGGAATCCGTCATTGAAGTCTGCGGTACGGTACAACGGAGACCTCAGGAGACCGTTAACAAGCGTATTGCAACCGGAGAAATCGAAGTTCAAGTAAATTATATCGAAATTCATAACAGTTGTCAAACGCTCCCTTTCCCCTTAGATGATAAGGCAGACAGAGTAAGCGAAGATTTGCGTCTTACTTACCGCTACCTCGACTTGCGAAGAAAAACTAACCAAAACCGGTTACAGTTAAGGCATCATGCTTCCATGGTGATCAGAAATTATTTGAGTGAAGAAGGCTTTTTCGAAATAGAGACCCCCATTTTGTTTAAAAGTACCCCCGAGGGCGCAAGGGAATTTCTCGTGCCCAGTCGACTCAATCCGGGCCAGTGCTATGCGCTCACCCAATCACCGCAACAGTACAAACAAATGCTGATGGTCGCGGGAGTTGAACGGTATTTTTCGCTGGCACGTTGCTTCCGGGACGAAGATTTACGTGCGGATCGCCAACCCGAATTTACGCAGATAGATCTGGAAGCCTCCTTCATCGATCGAGAAGATATTTATGCGCTCCTGGAAGGTCTTGTTGCAAAATTGTGGCATGATTGTTTGGGGACATCGGTCAAAATGCCTTTCCTGCGCATGACGTTTAAAGACGTCATGAATCGTTTTGGATCCGATAAACCCGACATGCGTTTCGGCATGGAATTACAGGATGTTTCAGCCATTTTTCAGGCATCAAAATTGCAAGTTTTTGCCAACGTAGTTGCCAAAAGGGGTGTCATTAAGGCGTTACGCGTTGCACATTTCGCCGATATTACCACGGGCGAACTCAATACGCTCGAACAAAAAGCTAAGGATTTGGGGGCTCAGGGCTTGGCTTTCCTAAAGGTTAAATCCGGTGAATGGAAGTCACCGTTAACAAAATTTTTGTCGGACGAAGAAAAGCAAGCTTTAGTGAAAACATTAGACATCCAAGAAGGGGATTGCCTGTTTTTCATGGCGGGGTCGTGGGAGAAAGCTTGCACAATCTTGGGAAAAATTCGTCTAGAAATTGGGTCTATATTGGAAAAGCGAGGTCTTTTGACAATTTCGCCCAGCGATTACAAATTTTTGTGGGTTGTAGATTTCCCACTGCTTACTTTTGACGAAGAACAAAACAAATACGTTGCAACGCATCATCCTTTTACCGCCCCCCTAAAGGCAGATGTGCCTCTACTAAAAACAGATCCACAAAAAGTACGCGGGCAGCACTACGATTTGGTCCTTAATGGAACAGAGTTGGGAGGAGGCAGCATCCGAATTCATTCGGCAGAAATCCAACAATTCATTTTTGAAGATGTGCTTAAATTGGCTCCCGAAGTCGTTGAAAATCGATTTGGTTACCTATTGCAAGCATTCAAATTTGGAGCCCCTCCCCATGGCGGTATCGCGCTAGGGTTTGATCGCTTGGTGGCATTAATGACGGGTACACACAGCATTCGAGATGTGATTGCGTTTCCCAAAACACAAAAAGGGCAAGATCTCATGTCCCTGAGTCCGGGATACGTGGACGATAGGCAACTCGAAGATTTAAATTTACAATTCTCATTCAATACTCAAAAGTAAAACGCATGGAAACGCCGCTTAAGCACGTTGCAATCATCCTAGATGGTAATGGTCGTTGGGCTAAACAACGCAACTTACCACGGTCGGATGGCCATAAGGAGGGGGCCAAACGTGCCTTTGAGATTGCGCAGTATGCGTTTCAAAACTGGCATATTCCTTTTGTGACCTTCTACGCTTTTTCTACGGAAAACTGGCAACGTCCCAAATTAGAAGTCAGTACCATCTTCCGCCTGCTGAACGCGCATTTAAAAAAACAACGCGCAAACTTTATCAAAGAAAAAATTCGCTTGCATACGTTGGGGGACATCGCTCAACTTCCTGCCAATTTATACGCAACCCTAATGGATATAAAACAGACAACTTCCCAGTTTGTGAAATGCAACCTTGTCTTGGCGATCAATTACGGTGCTAGAGAGGAAATGTTGCGAGCCATTAAACTTTGTACACAGGCCTCCTCAACGGTCCAATCATTGGATTGGAATACCTTTTCTCGTTATCTGTATACGGCCGATATACCCGATCCCGATTTGGTGATTAGAACCTCCGGTGAAATTAGGTTGAGCAATTATTTATGCCTGCAGTCTGCCTACAGCGAATTGTATTTTACGCCTACTTACTGGCCCGATTTCCACAAAGAAGCATTTGACTTGGCCATTGAAAACTACAAAAAACGTGAACGACGTTTTGGCAATGCCGAACAACAATCATGAAAAAGCGTACCTTGAGTTCCATTTTCCTATGGGGAACACTGTTGGGATCCGTTTACTATTTTCAAAAAAATGCCATCGTAACGTGGATCGTTTTAGTTTCTCTATTTTCACAGATTGAACTTTCTAAAATATTGCGTGTAGCAGGCCTAAATGCTTGGAGTACTTTTGATGCGTGGATGGCCGTTACATTTCCAATCACATTGTGGTTTATTCCACTTACGGCCCAAGTTTTGGGATCCGTTTACCTTACGTTTTTAATGGTCATCTGTCTAAGTGCTATCGTAAAAACCAAAAATGCGTTGAGTTTGATTAGCTCGTTGTTTTCATTTTGGTACATCCCATTCAATTTGCATTTTCTGATACTTTTTGCCAGAACCGCACACCCCAATTTTTCTACCAGTACGCTATTCTGGATTGTTGCCGTTACCAAAATGACAGACATTGGAGGACTTATCATAGGGAGTACCCTGGGGAAACATCACCTAGCACTTAACATCAGTCCACAAAAAACGTGGGAAGGTGTCTTCGGTGGCATTTTATTAGCCTGCGCCGCAGGTCTCCTAATCCCATGTTGTTTTCACAGCCTTACCGCCTTGAGCTACTTCCAAAAAATAACCTTTTCTTGCATTTTGGCCATGGGCGCCGTTGTATCCGACCTAATTGAATCCTTGCTCAAGCGTCAATCTCGGCAAAAAGATTCCGGTGGCCTTATTCCGGGCATCGGCGGTATTCTAGACTTAGTCGATAGCCTTCTACTCAACGCACCTATAGGCTACTTCCTAATAAAATACTGCAGCATTTAAATGGATTAAAGTTAACGTCGTAAACTGATGTGACGATAGCGTCCAATAACACTTTCAATATGTGGTTGAATGTGACAACATATGGGTATAAATATGGCGACCGCAATAGGCTATATTCAATATGTCCTTGAGTCCACTGAAAACCAAAGACAAACAACATTCATAAAATCAACCTAGACTGTATGTGCTTTAAGTGTGACCAAGTTCTTTGTGCATTTGGATGCGATAGTCTATAAGCTTTGGGAAGTCCTCCGAGAAGTTAAGTATAAGTAGCACATATCTAAAAAGAATTGCATAAACCTTGCTTGCCAGTCTGAGTCTGCAATAAGCGGTTTTGCCACTACCAATCTAATCCTGCAGCAAACGATTTTACCACTGCCAACCTGAGCTTCTGCTTCAGCCTTCCCCTAAAATAAACGTACTCCAGTCCTTGAATTGAACGACCTAAAAATCTCCGAAAATCCCTGAAAAACCCTTGACAGAGGTAGGACAGGAAAGCTACAATAACTTAACCGTGAAGACACCAAGACACCAAGACACCAAGACACCAAGACACCAAGACACCAAGACACCAAGACACCAAGACACCAAGACACCAAGACACCAAGACACCAAGACACCAAGACACCAACACC
>JAISBA010000009.1 GCA_031266455.1 Puniceicoccales bacterium | reverse complement strand
CGCTAAGCGCTTTGAGGTCTTGGGTCTTGGGTCTTGGGTCTTGGGTCTTGGGTCTTGGGTCTTGGGTCTTCACAGTTAAGTTATTGTATCCTTCCTTCTCTACCTCTGTCAAGGGGTTTTCTTGGTTTTTCGGAGGGGTTTGGGTTGCTCCATCCAATGATCGAGGCATGTGTGTCTTATGGCAAGGCCGTTTGCTACAGAGCAAAGTTAGTAGTTGAAAAATCGTTTGCTGCAGGACTAGATTGGTAGTGGCAAAACCGCTTATTGCAGACTCAGACTGGCAAGCAAGGTTTATGCAGTTCTTTTTAGATATACGCACTTATACTTAACTTCTCGAAGGACTTCCCGAAGCTTATAGACGATCTCATCCACATGCACGAAGGGTTCAATCATACTTAAAGCGCGCATAGGAATCATATTAAATTGATGGGTCGGCGATGTTTGTGGCGTTGCAGTAGCTTAAAGGTTATTATTGTATTTGTATTGCCCTGTTACGCTCAATCCACACTAACCTTGCATCGGACATTGTTCCACGAGCGTAGATGTATGAATGTAAGAGACCTAAGTATATAAATAAAAAAAGCAACTTATCATCCAATACCTGAAGTAGCCGATTAGTATACAAAACAAAGATCTATAATTAAAACTATAATTTAGCATTATAAGAGCATATCCCTACCACATCTAACACAGCCCATTTTGCAAAAGCAGTCAGGCACCCTACGGCACAAAAACTTTCAACTACCGCTGCTACTTTCCAGTCCTGACGGGGTTTGCCGAAGTTAATTGCATAGGACCCAACTGCGTAATCGATTTGAAAAACTTAACGATCCTCTGTCAATCATTATTCGGGATAGGATGCATATTGTTGGCATAAGGCACCTAACCATATGCAATACATTTGTATCGATCTGCAATAAAATATTGCCTTTTCGGGTTTAGCTTTATTAATTGTAAACATGGATAAAAGGAAAAGTCTAACATTCAAAGCTAGATCTACCGAAGAAATTATTCGCACGCTAAAGGAAAACTTTGGCGAAAATGCTCGAGTTCTCTCCATCTACCAGATAAAAAGACGTGGATTAACTCGTTTTTTAAAAAAACCGCAATTTGAAATCACGGCCACCGCCGGTGAGGTCCCCCTGCAGGGAGCGATTCCCCAAGAGCCTCCTATTGCAACAAAACCCCTTATCAATCCGTCTTCATCCCTACCTCTTAAACAACAAATTCAACGCATACTGACGCATTCGGGTTTTTCTCAACCCCTTATGGATGCATTTTTTGAAAACGAACCTCTGCAGGATCAATACAATATACAGGAAATACTCAACAATTTTTTCCATTTTTTGCAAAAATTGTACGAGCAACTTAACGTAAAAGAACTGGGAAAACGCATTGCTTTGGTGGGGCCTTCGGGGGTTGGAAAGACTTTGACACTGTGCAAATTAATCGCCCAAGAAGTCTTTACGTTGGGACAAAAACCGGTGGTTATCAAACTCGATGGAGAACAATCCGGTGGGCAAAATATTTTGAGTGTATTTTGTAACATTCTGGGTATTTTTGTTTTTCAAGAAGGTGTTGATCAGTACATGTCTTACGATGCGCAACAAAAGATGTTGTTTGATCACGAAGGTGTAAATTTTTTTGATCCTGATGCGGTCAATTCCTGTAATGCAAAACTTGATCAATGGTCAGTTGATACACGGGTGCTGGTCATCAATGCACTCTACGATACCGATTTTTTAAATCAATGCTTCTCAAAAATTACGGATCTTAAATTAACTCACTGCATCTTTACGCATTTGGACGAGGCTACCCAGAGCAATAAACTATGGCAATACGTCCTGAAAGGAGGACTTAGCCCCTATTGTTTATCTTTTGGACAAAGTTTGACCGCAGATTTTACTCCCCATGTACTTTCCTACCTGTTAAATAAAACTAAAATCACCGAGGACTTATTAAAACTTTACTGATGTCGCAATCGTCGTTAGGTCGTTGTTAAATTTTTGCATTCACAGAAATTTTAGCAATCGCTAAATGTGTACTACAATAACGCACTCACCTTGTAAAAATTTACCGAGGGAGTTCCTTTTTTCTTACTTTGTGCCGATTTTAACGATGTTACAGGCGTCCACAAAGTTTCTTGAGATAATAGAATTTCCGAAGGCGTTTCCAAAATCAATACGGCTCCATGGAAATATTGGGCAAGCGATCGCAAAAGACGATTCAAGGCATCCACACATTGCTGCCAAAAGCAATAGGGAGGATCTAAAAAGATAAGTTGCGTATCTGCAAATTGTTTTAGAGATGACCGAAATGCGTCCATCACAGAAATTGTAGTAACGGTATTACAATCTACGCACGCGCTTTTGCAGACTCGCGCGCAATTTTCGCGCAATGTTTTGGCAACGTGTACATCTTTTTCTAAAAAATGAACAGATTTACACCCGCGACTTAGGCATTCCAGTCCATAAGCCCCCGTCCCAGCAAAACAATCCAAAACACAAGCTTCCCGAACAACGCTCCCTATACGATTAAAAACTTGTTCTCTTATAAAATCGGTTGCAGGCCGTACTTCTTTACCTTTGGGAACATTCAATCGAACACCGCAAGCCTTTCCTCCCGTAATACGCATAAACTTTCACATTGATATCTCTAATGCTCCTGCATCTACAGTAAAAATCTTACAGCCACCCTAGACCCATTGCATTATGCCTATTCGCTACGACGAAAAACTATCGAGATCCAACGTTAAAAATCTTTGAATGCGTTCCAGAACGCTTGCCTTTCCGAGAACCGCCAACATTGCGTACAATCCAGGCCCTACGCCACGGCCAGATACGGCAAAACGAAGCGTATGCACGTAATGGCTCATGGGTACCTGTTTTTGCGTACTCATAGCTTTCAGTGCAGATTCGATGGCTACCGGTTCAAAGGGTATATGGGAAAAAAGATCGGCAACTTCCATAAGATGTTCTTTGGGAGAATATTTGCAAATTTTTCTCATTTCTTGGACATCGTATTCAAAATCATTGCTAAAAAAGAAAGCAATAAAATTAGGCAAGGATTCCAAGGATCTCAATTTCTCCTGAACAATGTTTAAAACCTGCCGCAAGTAAGCATCGTCTTCAAAAAACTTCTCGCATCGCATCGCCTTCAACACGTGTAAACTGCGTGTATAAAATTCCTCTTTTGGTAAATGCTTTAAATGCTCTGCATTTGTAAAATTCAACTTCTTTTCATCGAACCGGGCATGCGTTTTGTTGATACCCGACAGGTCAAAGGCATCAATAATTTCCTTCACGGACAAAATATCTTTATCGTTCTTGGGAGACCACCCCAAAAGCGCAAGATAATTAACCAAAGCATCGGGTAAAAAAAATTTATCCCTATAGGTTTCCACCAAGGAACCTTGATCTCTTTTACTCATTTTCCCGGCCCCCTCCGTCTTTAAAATGAGCGGGATATGCGCAAATTTAGGGGCAGGCGCATCCCAGGCCTTATACAATTCCAAATGTTTGCTGGTGTTTGACAAATGGTCTTCGCCACGGATGACGTGCGTAATTTTCATGGCGATATCATCCACCACGTTCACAAAATGAAAAACAGGGGTTCCGTTAGACCTGTAAATAACAAAATCTTTCTCTTCCAAACGATGAACAGGTCCGTGAATTACATCATCAATGACCTGCATTTGCCCAGAAACTTTAAGCCAGATGGCGCCCTCTTTTTCGTAAACACGATCCCGTTGACGCAACGTTTCCAAGTAGGTTTGGTAAATTTCACTGCGTTCACTTTGATAATAGGGACCGTAATTGCCTCCCACTTCAGGTCCTTCATCCCAAGTAAGTCCCATCCATTCTAAGTCGGTCAACAACGACCTCAAAGATTCTTTTGTATTGCGTTCTGTATCCGAATCTTCGATGCGCAAGACGAAAGTTCCCCCCGTATGTTTGGCATAAAACCAATTAAATAAGGCTGTACGCGCCCCTCCGATATGAAAATAGCCGGTTGGACTGGGGGCAAAACGAACTCTTACGTGCGTCGTCATTCACAGCTGATTGCAAAATTTGGCCAAAATTTCCAGAACGTAATCTTGATCTTCTTCTGAAAAATCCGGATATATCGGAATACTTAAACATCCTTGATAATATTTTTCTGCACCCGGCAAAGAAAATTCTCCCAACCATTGTTTATACAATTCCATCTTGTAGAGAGGAACGTAGTGCACATAGGATTCTATACCGTAAGATTGCAGAAAAATGTAGGCAGCATCACGCATTTCTTTACTTCCAAAATGGATAACAAATAAATGGTAAGCGCTTCCCGAAACCTTGGGAGTGGACGTAAGAAAATGACAATAGGGCTCTCCTTGGAGACGCTCGTGATAACGGTTGGCAATTGCTTTCCTCTTGCTCAAAAAGAAGGGCAATCGCTTCAATTGCGATACCCCCAAAGCGGCTTGCAAATCCGTCATACGGTAATTGTATCCCCACAACTTTTGCGTACGTAGGTACGAATTTTCTTGGCGCACCAAACCGTGATTTCTCAACAAACGTACCGCATGAGCCAAATCGGGGTCACGTGTAGCAACTGCGCCTCCTTCAGCACAGCAAATGGATTTTAGAGGATGGAAACTCAATACGGCCAAATCACTGTGGCTACACGAAGCACTTTTGTATACCTGCTGATCGTGAACGTATTCGCCCCCCAAACTGTGTGCCGCATCTTCTACGATAGAAGCTCCATAATGTTGGGCTAAATTATCAATGGCCGGTAAATTTACGGGAATCCCTTGCAGAGAAACGGGAACAATCGCCATCTTTGCAGGTTTATTTCCAGAAGCCTTTTTCAACATCTGTTCCAAATGATTGACATCCATTAATCCCGTTTGCGGGTCCACATCGACGAAACAAATATTTGCCTCAACCGCATGCAACATGTTGGCGGTAGCGGCAAACGTAACGGGAGAAGTAAAAACGGTGGCACCCTTCAGATCCAAAGCGAGGTAGCTTAAATGTAAAGCGGCTGTCCCACTGGAAACCACCACCACATCACCGACGTTCAAATAACGGTTTAAAGCTTCTTCGAAAGCCGTTATCTGCGACCCTTGTGTGAGTAAATCACCTTTTAAAGCCTCCGCAACTGCCTGGATGTCACTTTCATCAATCGACTGACGTGAATAGGAAATATGTTTCATAAATTATGCAAGATGTTGAGCAAAAAACGCCAATAGTTCCGCTTGCGTTAACCGCATTTGTTCCGTGCTATCTCGGTCACGCAACGTGTACGTATCATTTTCCAACGAATCAAAATCGACCGTTACACACCATGGTGTACCCACTTCATCCATGCGACGATAGCGTCGGCCAATGGCACCCGATTCGTCGTAAACTGTATGCCAACGCTTTTGCAAGCACTTAAACAAAGAACGTGCCTTATCTACAATGGCTGCCTTATTTTTTACCAATGGAAATACGGCTATTTTAATGGGAGCAATCGCCGGTTGAAAATGCAAGACAACCCTTTTTTCTCCATTAATTTCATCTTCATCGTAGGCCGAAACAAGTAAAGCCAAAAAAGTTCTATCAACACCCACAGAAGGCTCGATAACGTAGGGTAAATAGCGTGCCTGATGCGCTTCATCGAAAAATTCCATCGAAACGCCACTGTGCGTTTGGTGTTGCTTCAGATCAAAATCTCCGCGAACGGCAATGCCCTCCAACTCCTGCATGCCAAATGGGTATTTAAACACAATATCCGTACAAGCTTTCGCATAATGCGCCAAATCTTCTTTCACATGCTCTTGAAAATTCAACAACTCCTTTTTTATACCTATGGAACAATGCCAATCGTAACGTGTTTTAATCCATTGTTGATACAAATCGGGCCACAAGGTTTCATCATTACGAAAGAAATACTCAATTTCCATTTGCTCAAATTCTCTCGACCTAAAAATGAAATTACGAGGAGTTATTTCGTTACGAAAGGCCTTACCGATCTGAGCGATACCAAAAGGTAATTTTACCCGTGTCGCATCCACCACGTTCTTAAAGTGGATAAAAATACCTTGAGCTGTCTCAGGCCGTAAATAGGCGACATCAGAGTCGGTTACCACGGCTCCAACATGCGTGTTAAACATTAAATTAAACGCCCGAGGAGGGGTTAAATCACCCGGTTTATCCGTTGCAGGTGATGGAATGAGACTGCATTCTTCAACGGTTGCTTCCGTTAAAGGCCTCAATTGTAATGGGTCCAAGATTTCATGCGAACGGTTGATTTGCTGCTGCAGGTGTTTCGCTTTCTTTAAAGCTTCCGCATCCCGCGCATCCGAATCGACAACGCAGACATAACCCAATATTTTGCCCTGGATAGACACCGGGCTGTAAAAGATATGATCGGCTCTGTAGCGTGCTTTAGTCACTCGACAATCAACCATGGGATCCGAAAAACCATCGACATGTCCCGATGCCTTCCAAACGTTTGGGTGCAAAATAATAGAACTATCCAAGCCGACCATATCCTCACGTTCGTGGACCATAGCTTTCCACCAAGCAGCTTTTATATTACGCTTTAATTCTACACCCAACGGTCCATAGTCAAAAAAACCGTTTAATCCACCATAAATATCGGAGGATAAAAAGACAAAACCCTTGCGCTTACAAAACGCAACCAAATCTTTCATATCCACCGTACACATAAACAATTACGTTGCATTTAAAATGTTTTCTCCAATAGCTGCAAGTTAAATAACCGACTTAGTTCAAGAATCACATAAAATTACATCACGACCCTAAACTCATTAAAATTTTCCGGCTGAAAACCCTCATATACATTGCGTAAACTACTTTTTTCACGCCTTAGTAATCTTTAAAAAATTAAAGTTTTTTATATATGGGTCGATATATGAATTAAACCTTTAATATTATGTCTGACTTACGTGTTCAAACTCCAATTAATAATAATTTTAACCTACCTGTGGGGTCTTCGCCGACACAAAATGAAGAAGTTGCTAATCCCAAAAATCAACCGATACAACTACAAACTCCATTATCAAACCCAACACAAGATGTCTCAAAAACAGCTCAAGTGACTAGCGATGCTGCTGTTAGTAATGGCGACTTAAAGGAAACGATAGGACAAAAATTTATAAAGCATGATAGTCCACAGAACGCACAAAATCTCCGCATGGATACCGATCCAGATGTAGATAAAGCCATCGGTAGTATCGGTAGTAAGAGCGATAAAGGTACTACTGTTATGGAAGGCACTCCTCGGGCCGAAATCAATCCAAAAACAAACCTTGCCTCATAGTCAGCAAAAAAGTGTGTAAAAATGCTGGAGAAGTCTAAGAATTTACAAAGTCAGTAGATCGTAACAGATTTTTAGGTCTTTCAGGATAATAACAAAAACACGATGCTCCCTAAACAAAAAGAGAAGAAATTTTATTTTTCTTCTCTTTCAAATGCGAAATTATGCAATAACTAACTTGTTTTAGACGATTCTGATTTTTCAACAGGTTTTATGGTTTCATTTTTAAGGATATTGACCACTTCAACATCAAAAATTAAAAAGGAGCCTGCGGGAATACTTGGAATGTCAAATTCTCCATACCCCAACTCCGATGGGATATACAGGACAATCTTTCCACCTTTACCGATGAGCTGAACCCCTTCCTTAATACCTGGTATTACGCCATTCAGCGGAAAAGTGACCGTTTTGTCCTTTGATTCATCAAATACCTTACCATCAATGAGGCGTCCCGTATAACGAATCTCCACATTATCCGTTTCACTCGGCTTTTGTGATTCATCACCCGCAGCAATTATTTCGTAAGCTAATCCGGTGGCGGTTGTCTTAATTGCCGGTTTCGTTTTAAGTAAATTTTCCAGGTAAGTCTTGCCTGCTTGCCTATTATTTTCGGCAATTGCTTTGATTTCAACCTGGTGAATTTTTGCGTATGCGGCGGACTTTTCTTGTAAAAATGTCTGCAAATCTTCCATCACTTCTCCCAATACGCAAGGGGATTCTCCGCCAAGCGCTGCTATTTGACAACCTTCTATCACGTATTTTACTTCCTTATCGCTGAGCCCTAAATTTTTAGCGCCACTTTGCATGAAAGTAACCCAACCATAGGTTTTTAAAAAGTTAGCTATTTGCTCCTCCGTAAAAACTTTTCCCACTTCCGCACCCGCAGCTTCTTTCACCATTTTATTTTCACCATTGGCCGCACCCGTTGCACTTTGCGGTGCTTTTTCTTCAGCCTTTGTTTCACTTTTGACGTTCTTATCCGTTTCGGCACCCATTAAACAACTTGCCCCCATTAAAACGGATATCCCAACATTTGTTAATCCTCTAAATAATTTCATAGACTGGTCATTATTTGTAAAAGAAATTAGAAGGTCAATCACTTTTTAGCAATAAATCATCATTTATTTGCATTTTGGAGTTCTCAATAGAGCACTCTAGGGAAATAAAATTTTTTAACAACCTCACCAATGCAAAAATTATCCGCACTTTAAGCCATCGTTGTTAATATACTCATACACAACTCAGTTTTACGGTATACTGTGCAACATGAAACACAACTACATGATTCCTTCGATGAGCTCTAGCAAATTGCTGCCATGCATCCTTCAACGATGCAATATTGACCCATTGAAGTCTACTCAAAAAAAGCGCTCGTCAATAGGTTTTCCAAAAAATGACCTATAAATATGCGTCAACTTCCAACAAGTACACTGCTAAAATTACGCATGTCATTGATATTAAAAGACCGCGTCGATCCTACTCGTCCAAATGTTGGGGTGTCGTACAAGTTGACATCAAAAGAGATTCTGACCCGCTCTCCTGTAAGTTGACCATCACGTGTCTGGATAGGATATTCACAGGCAATCTGGCAAGATACATTATCTTCATGAGCGGCGAGCGTGAAAGCTTCAAAACCGTACACCACATTGGTTATATTCAGTGAAAAGCTCGGACTCGCGGGAGATCCATCTTGAAAATGCGTAACCACCGATAATTCTTGGGCATCCAATTCTTCTTGAAAATTCGACGGCAGCAACGTGTGAGTTTCACCTATAATGTTTGATAGTAAGGCGATCCCCTGCGTTGCATCGTTATTACTTCCTTGGGCCAATATCCCCTGCAAATTTCTCAGCTTTTCCTGCACATTTCTACCTTCAATTACATTGCCTTGATGCGTTAAAGCGAGTGCATTGCCGCTTAATGCCTGCGATATACTTGGATTTACATTATAAGTTGCCGTCCACGTCCAGCCTTTATCTTGAAATACCGTTTTCGTACCCTCTGTGCTATTGAACCTTCGGACGACTTCTGGGGCTGCATTCCTGGGTATCAAATTTAACCCATCTTCCAGCTTCTGTCGACCTACCACCTGCTGTAATGGCGGAGCTATTAACTCATGAAAAGACTCTTGCACAGCTGCAACTTCGGGTGCCAAAGCATCGTCGATCGCAGACACATCTTCGCCGGAATCTTCGCCAAACAGTCTTTGGATACCACTACTAGCAACTTGTATTGTATTAGCAACTACCTGTCCGACTGCTCGGGCTGTATCAACCACAACGCTGACTGCACCCTGAGCCATACCAACGGCAGTACTCCCCACTATTTTGGCCGCCTCAACAACGGTATTTCCTACCGTTTGGACTACATCAACAACGGCATGGGTTGCATCTCTAGCCTTCTGAACGGATCTTGTTGTCGTAACCCATACTTGGGTTAAATCTAAGCAGGCAGCAATGATCGACTCCGCATTACTGTTTTCCAAAAGATTACGTAATTTTTCTTCTCGTTCCGGATTGTCAGCAAGTAAATTTAATTGACTAAATCCCACACTCCCTCCAACATAAATGCCTTCAGTCAACATCCTATTGCGGTCTTGTTGCACACGAAGATTCGGATCTTGTCCAAAATAAATATACGTGTTTCTGACGAGAGATTGCAAACGCGGTGTTAAACTTTGTACTAATTTATCATTCCCGTTTTCTCTACCCGAACACGCTCTAGTTATTTCCTGCATAACTTCATCCGCATCACTTATCACGTGGGCCAAGTCCAATAAGTACCTGCGCATAGAATCCATATTTCCGCCTTTAATCGCGCCTTGCATACGCGGTACCGCAAGCGCTGCAATCTTATCTTGTACAGGCTTACTAAGATTTTCACCCTGAGGCAGCAAAAGTATGAAAGCCGAAGCCAAATTTTGATAATTTTTCGGATTAGGATTTTCAAGGACATCGGTAAAAGCACATTTAAAACCACTTAATTGCTCTCTAGAGGGCAAATTGGTGCGAACAAGGTTTCCTATGGTAGCCATAACCAAATTATTCGATAGGGCCTCCTGCAGACGATTAAACTCCACAACATGTTGTCTTACGATGGGGGGTAAGTTTTCATTAGATGTTGAGAATAGTCTTTTGAGATTACTGAAACTTAGTTGATCTCCTCCCGTCTCCTGAAAATCTTTCCAGCATGCTGCAGCAGCTTGTTCGTGAAACAACTTGAGGTCTCTGTTTTTTTGTAAATTATTATTGGAATTATTTAAAATATGTTCCGTTACTAAATGATCGGCTACATTTCTAACCAAGCTTGTCGAACAGAGCCATCCAATAAATCGCTGCATGACAGAAGCTTCTCCCTTATCAACGGATAACACATTGCCCAGCACAAAATCTGAGGAAAAAATTTTATCAAAAGCCAATTTTTTACACGCATCCATCAAACGCTTATCTTCATTATTTTCTTGATACGCCGTGCCCAACAACAGCATTGTCATATCCATCGCATTCTCGGCAACTTCACCCCCTGCATGCGCAACATCCATTATTACCCCCACGACAAAACGTGTGGTGTCATCTCCCATCTGCCCTAGATTTCCCAAAGGCGTCCTACCTATCAGCCTACCCACCAGTGCACCATTCATTGGATCCCAACATGCGCTTCTTAGTTGTCCTGGCAAACCTTGAACACTGCTCCTTAAGTTTTGAAGTTTTTCGCCCATCACCGAACCGATGGATGCTTTAACCGCATTCACCAAATTACGCGCAGATTCATTCTCCCAATTTCTAAAAAATCCAATCTTTTCAAAAGTACATACGTTAAAAAAACGCGCTAACAAATATTTTGCACCGGTACTGGTAATGGAAGCAGGCTTTTCTTGCTGCTTTGTATTTAAAAGCTCCGCCTGAGTGTCTATTGGCCCGAGAAGATCTTGAACAGAGTGCTGAACAGGTGATGACATAATGAAATACTACGAACTATGCGTTTCTCTTAAAGCAGCTTTCCATAGCAGACAGGCTTCAATAAACGAATTCAAATAGCCATTGAATGCATTCTGAGTCATATTTTCACCCTCAAGTACCTTGAACAAAAGAACATGGTTATTCTTTTCATCCAGGCCAAAATAGGACTGGCCTGTCAATTTTCCAAACAATTGATTGAGAAGCAAAGATTTAAAAAACTCTTCTCTACCTCTAGTGGGAATCTCAAAAATGGGTGCGTAAAAATAGATATGATTTTCAACCGGCTCAATGTGGCACTTAATTTCTCCATCATTCAAATCAAGTACGGAACCATAAGTTGAGTCGTACGACAATGCCTGATCATGTTTTAAGATATCGCGCGAATAGGCGTTTAGCAAAAATTCAAGATCCATTTGAATTATTTTAAAAGTAACAAAAAATTCTGTCAACATCAAAGCAATGACGTCCACAAATGCCCCCTTTTGAAGCTTGCTAGCAACAACATTATGCTATAAATTTAAGAAAATATGCTGGCATGTAGTAAAAAATATTTAATTCAACTGGCCTGGGTCCATAAATTAAATCAGATTAATCGATGTTTATTGCACGATTTAAGCAATCATTTAACGGGTGTTTTGACATTGAGTGAACTTTACTGTGAACATCCCGCTTCAGAATCACTCACAGAAGGCTTGGATATCATTAAAAAAAACGCATTAAAAAGTCGCGATTTACTAATGCTTTTAGCGCAACTTAACCATCCCCAAGCCATAACACCCACCTACATCGATTTACAATCTTTACTGCAAAATCTACAGCCTATCATCCAAGCTATTTTACCCTCCAATGCGCATTTTGAAATCAAGTATGAACCCAACTCCCCTTTACCAATTTTACGAGGAATATCCCACATCGTACAGCAAATATTTCTGCAGCTCATTTGCAATGCCGGCGAAGCCGTAAAAACGGCCCAAAAACCAAGCATTACTTTAGCCATTGACTCGACAGACAACGCCATTCAATGCGCTTTGTACGATAACGGAAAAGGATTTCCAAAAGATTTTGAGCAAGCCTTATTTCAACCCTTTTTTACAAGTTTTTCCGACGAACAACACCTGGGACTTGGACTTTTTTCAATTAAAGAATACCTACGTATGCAAGGAGGTAATATTCAAATTGAACCGTGCGATGTGGGCACGTGCATTCGGTTTTCTTTCAGCACTCTTTCGATGTGAATCCTTACCCTATTCTCATTTTAGACGATGATGCCACCATCTTGATGGCGCTCCAAGAAACTTTAAAAGGAGAAGGTTATGCTTATTTTGCCACTTCAAAAATTTCAGAAGCTCTAGAGGCATTGGAGCAAAAAACGTTTGCCGTTGTCATTTCAGACCAACGCATGTCAGAAATGACAGGACTCCAATTTTTGCGGCAAGTCAAAGAACAATGTAAGCTGTGCACACGTATTCTCATCACAGGCGTATTAACAACCGAAATATTTTTAGAAGCCATCAACACGGTAGAAGTGTTTAGATGCCTTCCAAAACCTTGGATGCGAGATACCTTGCTTGCCTCAATTAAAGAGGCCTATCAATATTTCGAATACAACATTGCATTTCCAAAGGCACATCGGGAAATTTTTCAAATTAATCAGCAACTCGTTGAAGAAAATGCACATCTACGTCAGCAATTGAATCACCCATGATCGTACGAAATTCCATTTGCATCGTCGAAGATGATATCAATTCGGCCTTCGTTTTGCAGACTATTTTATCTAAATCTGGGTACGAAGTTTTACCCACGGTTTCAACCGGCGAAGAAGCAATTGCATGCGTAGCAAGCGATAATCCAGCTCTCATTTTAATGGATATTACGCTATCGGGAAAACTCGATGGCATTGAAGCGGCAAAGCGCATCAAGCAAAAACGTGACATTCCCATCATTTACCTGACAGGTTATTCTCCCGACACCGTTATTCAGCGCGTAAAAGAAACAACGCCCTTCGGTTTTATCATCAAACCTTACGACCCAAAATCCGTTCTCATAACCATCGAAATGGCGTTGCACAAGGCAGCCATTGAACGCGAATCGATGGAAACAAAACGCCGCCTGGCCACCACGCTGGGGACCTTGCAAAATCCTGTTTTTTCGACCGATTCTGCCGGCAATATTACTTACCTAAACGCGGCTGCACAAAATTTTTCCGGGGTCAATTTAACGCACGTTATGGGGCAACCCTTCGATCATTTATTATCATTTTATACCTTAGATTCGAAACAAAAACCAATTGCATCATTTCTTGAATTTAAAGACAAACAGGATGCTTTCGAAGTTGTTACACTCAACAAAGATCGTCAACAAAGATACGTGCGCATACAAGTGAATACATTATCCGATCTATACCAAAACGTCGAAGGCTATGTGATCGCATTCAACGATTTTACAGAACAATTTCATTACGAACAAAATAATCAGAAACTTGCTTCGGCACTCACAAATTCTCATGAAGGCGTCATCATTGCCGAATGGGATAATCATACCAACGAATTTGTCATTGAATATTTCAACGAAGGCCTCATTCAATTACTAGGTCATCCCGTACAGGCATTAAAAGGCCAACCCGTTTCCAAACTATTTTGTAAAGGTTTTGGAGAAGACATATGCAGTGCACTTGCCCAAAGGCACCCTTACACCACAGATATTATCATGCAACGCTACGATGGAAAATTCATTCATACCCATTGGGAAATAACACTTCCATCCGATAACAACGCTTCCGAATACTACACGGTTATCACAATCAACGATGTAACGCATCTGCGTCAATTGGAAGAAAATTTGCGACAAACGCAAAAGATTGAGGCGGTGGGTCGTTTGGCAAGTGGTATCGCGCACGACTTTAACAACTTACTTTCCGTCATTAATGGGTACTCAGAGCTTGTCCTCAATAAGGTTTCTCCGGAAGAAGACGTATATGCGCACGTAAAACATATTTACGAAGCGGGACACAAGGGGGCGTTGTTGGTCAATCAACTGATGACATTTAGTCGTCAAAATAAGCAAAGTGAAAAAACACTCATAGACATCAAGCGTACAGCCTACAATACCCTACAAATGTTGCAGCATTGGCTGGGCGAAAAAATCCAACTGAGTGTGCGCATTGACAAAAACTTATGGCCCATTTATTCCCAAGAAACTTACGTCGATCAAATCCTTGTCAACCTGTGTGTAAACGCGAAAGATGCCATGCCACGGGGAGGTTCTTTAGGGGTTCATTTTGAAAATTTTACGGGGACCCCAAGCAATTTATCCTACGGCCACTACATCAAAATTACCGTCGATGATACAGGCATAGGCATCGATCGAAATACGCAAAAGAAAATTTTCGAACCATTTTTTACAACTAAACCCATCGGCCAGGGAACAGGCTTAGGATTATCCTGTGTGTACGGCATTGTCAAACAACATAACGGAACGATTCAAATAGATAGCCATCCTAACTCGGGAACGACATTTACCATTTTTATTCCCGCCAATACCTACGACTCTATTCAGGCAGCACCACAAAAAATTACGCCCCCCACGACACGGCCTAAACGTAACATATTTCTTGTTCAATTACCCGATACAATAGCTCAATGCCTCTACCATTGCCTACAAATCCAAAAAGAGACACCTCACCATTGCAATCAAATACCCTTAGCACAAGAAGTAACGCAAGAAGATAGAATCGTCGCTCCACAATCCCTAGTAAATCGATTGAACTGTCCTCAAAATCAAATCGTATCGATTCCCGATTCTTCCGAAACCTACCCTCATGCATCGGTTTCCCATCCCTATGCGGTGTGCGAAATTCTCAAGAAACTAGAACTTTAAAACACGATGACTTTCAGTCCACATAACTATGGGTAACATTACAAGGGAGTATGCGATCGTTGTCGGTATAGGTTGAATTCGAATAGAAGTGAACCGATTTACAAATAGGTTACACATAAAACATCTATTCCCAAAATACTCAGGCACATAGTATATCCCCAGATGTGACCTCCTTAAGTTGCTGCGTCGAAAAATGCATAAGCGTTTTAATAATACTTACCTCCCATCAACTACGTTCTTATGAAGAACTTCCAAAAGTTTTACCGATTAACACTACTTTAGCGCAGGGTATAATAACGTATCTCGAATGCTGTCCGCTTCCGTTAACATAATTACCAATCGATCGATTCCAATACCCATGCCTCCTGCCGGAGGCATACCGTATTCGAGTGCCGTTAGAAAGTCATGGTCAATCTTTTGAATTTCTTCACCGGCCTGCATTTCAAACATGTGCCTTTGAATAAAAGGATCGTTCTGTTCCGAGTAAGCTGGGGCAATTTCCTGGCCATTCATGTACAATTCAAACACATCAATGACGGAATCATCCTCCCTATTAATTTTAGCCAGTGGACACAATTCTTTCGGCAAATGTGTCACGAAAGTTGGCTGAATTAACCGAGGTGCAATACGTTTTTCAAATACACTATTCGTCAGTTCAAAATCTTCCGCATTGGCATCTACCTCAATATCCATCTCGGCGCATTTCTGCAATTTTACCTCGCGAGGCGATTCAAACCAGTGTCCCATGTTTACTTCCTCTAAAATCAATGTGCGGTACGTTATTTCCCTCCAGGATCCCGATAATTCAATCATTTCCCCCGTATAACTACGCAACGAAGTTTTGCCGATGACATGTTGACAAAGGTGTTGCATCAAATCGTATACGAGTTCCATCATACCGCGATAATCGCTGTATGCCTGATACAGCTCAATCATTGTAAATTCAGGGTTATGCCGACGTGAAATGCCTTCATTGCGAAAATTACGACCTATTTCAAAAACACGATCGTAACTGCCCACAAGCATGCGTTTCAGGTATAACTCCAGAGAAATACGCAAAAAGAAATCTCTATTGAGCGCGTTCATGTGCGTTACAAATGGTCTCGCCACCGCGCCACCCGCCACATCGTGTAACATTGGGGTTTCCACTTCAATAAAATCTTTATCCCACAAAAATTGTCGAATGCCCTTAATAATATCGGAACGCTTAAAAAATCTTTTCCTCGATTCTGGATTTACAATCAAATCCAGGTAGCGTTGGCGATAAACAGCGTCCGGATCCGTTAATCCATGCCATTTTTCCGGCAACGGACGAAACGATTTCGATACCAAAACGATGGAAGAAGCGCGTACCGTAATTTCGCCCGTTTTGGTTCTAAAAACACCGCCCTCAACACCCACAAAATCGCCAATATCAAACTTTTTAAATTGCTGATACGCGGCCTCCCCTATCCCATCCTGAGACACGTAAATCTGCATGATGCCCGTCTGGTCCAGCAGATTAATAAAAGAAGCTTTCCCCATCAAACGGAACAAAACAATGCGTCCGGCAACCGCTACCCTCAGGTCTGTTGTTTGTTCCGCCTTTTCGAACAATGCTTGAACAGATTTTGCCGTATGCGTTTGTTTACAGTTAGCTCGAAACGGATTTTGACCGGATGCACACAATGCATCAAATTTAGCTTTTCTAATGGGAAACAAATCGTTTGCATTATCGCTCATAAAGCAAACAGTCAAGAGACGGCATGAAGATTTTTCAAGGAAAATAAACCGTAAAGAATGTAAAACACTTACATTAGCTCATGATCATCAACTCAGCCTAACTACCTGTCTTTAATCTCTTCAGACTTACCTTAGAAGTGAACTCAATAAACATCCAAACACTTTTGTCTAGATATTACGCCTCACAACGTTTTGGTGGAGTCGATCGGGATCGAACCGACGACCTTGTCATTGCGAACGACACGCTCTCCCAACTGAGCTACGACCCCTCATTCATAGAGTAAATTCTAAAAAAAGAATCCATTTAACAAGTTCAAAGTAAAAGAAATTTACGCTTATTTTAAGATAAAGTTTAAAGGATTAAAGTAGAATAACCACTGGGGATTGCGAAATGTACCCATTACTTTAGCCGAAAATCCTTTGAGTATGGGTTGAAATAACTGCATCATCTGTTTCATAACCGGTGCCTTGAGTTGCTTGTAATCTAGGAAAGAGAATAAAACATGCGCATCCAATGACTTGTTCAATAAATTGACTTTCCCATTGATTTTAGCGTGCGTACTGGGACCTGTCATATGCGTTTCTTTCGAGTATAAAATACCCTTTTTTAATTCAAATTGAGATTTCAGCAAATTAAAATCAACCGACGAAAGGAAATGCAATTTTTTTGGGAAAATTTTTAATAGAGGCCCCAACAAATGAATTTGTGCTAAATTTGTATTTGAGAATGTTAATATACCCTGTGCTTCAAAAGATTCCAACAGGCTAATTTCTCCCTGTCCGGATACATCAAAATCTAAGATCCCTTGGTAAGCCGGTAGATTGTCTTCGGGGATATCATCATACCACGATTTTAAACATGGAAGCCTTTGTAAAAGCATTTCACTGGAAACGTTTTCACCCTTCAGCGAAAAGGATAACCTATCGCCATCCGTCAGATGCATCATCCCCGTCACGGAAGCCTGTGCGTCGAGCAAACCAAAGCATTTTTGTATATGCAATTGCGATGGAGTATGACGAGCTTGCACCCGCAGGTCCTTAACGGGCAGCGAATACATAACGGTCGATGGAGCCTGCAATTCTACATCCAAATATTCTTCCTGGGAAGATAATGGGCTGTCACTGCAAAAAATTCCTCTAAAACTGGCCTGAATAAGCGCATTGTCTTGAAAAACAGAATACTTATCTCCATATTTAGGCATTCCAAAAATATTCACAAGTCGATTCCAATCGAACCACGTATAGGTCCCTTGACCGCAAACATTCCAAGATTCTTGACTGTCTTGATAGCCGCCGTATTGCCAATCTACCTGGCAATTCCCCTGTCCTGAAGGGGTCTGAACATTTTTTGCATCGATTAAAGTGTACCCGGCGATGTTACCCAGTAAAACTTCCATGTTATCAAAGCACACTTGTTTATGGCAAAAATCACGTGCCCCTACACTTCCAAAGAAACGATCCAGCCGATGATTAGTATTGTGCCACATAAAATCGAAATTGGTTGTGGGGAATTGCTGGTTAAACGTAAAACCATCCCAAAAGGAAACCCACCAATCGGGTAATGATGCTTTAAATAAGTGGGTAATCTTCGGATCTAAAATGCCGGCAACATGTAAACGTCCCTTTTGCTTTTTCGGCCAATAGGAGCCATAAGTTTTGAAGTTGGACTGCGTATTGCACAATTGGCCATGCCATGTCCAAGCATGCGTATCCATAAAACACTGGGTATTCAGGAAAATCTTATCACAGGGGATTTCGGATACGCGGAACGCATGATTTTCGGCCGTTATTTGAAGTATTTTGTCTTTTTGGTAACAACTTCGGAAAAAAGTAGGTCGGGAGAAGTCCACAGGATACTCGTTGGAATTAAAATGAGAATGCAATAAAGCGGGCTGTAATTTCCCCAAACAGTCTAATTGCCAGGGTGTAAAATTTAAAAGTGTACAGCGTCCTTGCAAATAACCCCCTTCGTTTTCCAACAACAATTGTACATTTGTCTTTGGAGGATCCACATGTGGAGCTTGTACACTAAAATAAATGGGATGCGTTGTCGCCTTATGAAAGAAGTTGCCGCAAACGTATCCATAAGCCATCAGTTCCGATATCGACATATCGTCTTTAACCTGAAAGCTTAACTTCGGTTCAATGAAAGTAGTTTCGTTGTAAAAGCCACGCTTTGTTTTCGCAATCACGTGCATGCGCTCTCCAAAAATTTTTATAAAACATTGTAAATCCTCAACCTTGAGCACCTCCGTAGAGGTTAAAGAGTAGGTCAATTGGGATACATCCATTTGAACGGAGCAATCCTGTTGATTTACGTGTACGTGTACGGAGATGGGCATTTCGGGCAAAGACGCAGACCCATTGGGTAAAACTTTGGATAATTTTTCTAACCAACCACTTAGATAATGGGGTATATGGTTCAACTTTTCACTTGTGATATAGATGGGATGTCTCCCCAAAAACCCTTGCAAATGGATCTGTCGGTAGGCACCGGAAGTTTGAATATACCCACTTAATTTGTTCAGATGTAGGTTGTCGTAATGCAAAGAACCTTGTCGCACATATATTTTATGCTGCGTACTTTTGAAAAAATAATGTAAAACATTCAAGTCCGGTTGAATCATTAAACACGGCCATGTACATGCGCAATGAGAAGTTTTGTAGGAAAGATTTGTCCCCCATAATTTGGCATCGCAGACCGACAACGAGGTACAGGTAATGTTTTTCCAGCGTAGGAACTGCTGCAAAAATAATACGCACTTTTTAGGGACAACAAAATTGAGCGATTTGAATTGAGTGCACCAAAACGTACATTGTGCCATCCACAATATAAAGAGCAACGCAGTGATTTTTCGATACATCGTACGCTACCGTGTTTCCTCGTATACGCTAAATTTTAAGGCTTTATGCTCCCAGGTAGGTAATTCGGTTAACGTAAAAATAGCGTCTATCCAGGGTTGGGTGAGTGAAAAAATTTTACCCTGATATTTCGCAAATTGTAAATCTCCTCCCAATCGGTCTGCAACGTACAAAGTGTACGTTCGAATAGTATTTTCCGCATCTATGGTTTGAATATGTAACCGATGCGGCCATAAGGAATTCATCGTAAAACCAAAAGCAAAATAAGGAATTGTATACGTATTGAAGCAAATAAATTTTTTTGCATCCAACCCTCTTAGTAAGCTTTCAATAGGTTTGGCTATTTTAGGATGTTCAAGATCTAGTGATTTTAATGCAAACAACAAGGGACCTTTGGCAAATTTTTTCGTATTCGACAACCAACTTAACGTATAGAGTCGTTCATCTTGATTCCATTGCCAAATCTGTTTATTCCGGAAGTCATCGAAAGATCGATTGAAACAATCGGGATCCAGTAATGTAATTTTAAATAAGATGGGATCGTCTTTTAATTTTAAGTAAAAATTACCTTGGACATCGTACAGCGTGCATTGCACTTGCCCTTGCGGCAAAGACAGTTGCACCTGTATAGAATCTTCGAAAGGTAAACTTAACGAAGAAAAGCTAGCGTCTAAAAAGCTTTCGACGTACGTCGTTTTCAATTGCTTCAAAAATGTATAAATTGCACCGTAAGAAGCTCGATCTGTGTTCACAAGCACTTGGTTTTGATAATGCAAAGCTTCCCACCGCTGCCCTTCAATTGGATGCAATTCAATTTGATCATTGGCATGCGTGTAAATTATTTTGTCTACGGATGCGATCGGGAAGGTAAAAATTTGTCGCTCACGCAGTGTTTCCTGCGGATTATCAAGTCGAGAAACCCACGTTGATTTGAAAAGGAAAGGTCTATCGTAGTTGTCTCTCTGCGCAACAAAAATATTTTTGTCATCGTTATAAGGCAAAAATTTAAGGGTATACGTACGCGTATCGTCAGAAATAGTTAAGGTACGTACATATTCAGGAGAATTTAGTTGTGGAATAAAACTTGCAATTTCTTTGGCATCTAAAAACCGAAAAACTTCTAAGTTTTTTATTTGATGGATAACCGTTTCCACATGCATATTGCTAGCCTTCGCATTGACAGGATTTTTTAGCCACCATTGCTCTTTTTCTTGGCTTAAGAATACGTGCTGCGTGGGTGTGTCGTATGAAATACTCTGCAGATTGTTCAAACTTCCTTGAAAAATGTACGCGCTGCACCACTTGTCCAATTCAAAAAATAAAGTGTCAAACGCCTCCGGAGTACTTATGAAAATCATTTGTGTTTCGGGTTCGTATAGGTACAAACAATTGTTAGACTTTATTTTCTGTCCAATGTGAAGCGTGTAAACACGCTGGTCGTTTGCAATTTTTACCGAAACCCAGGGCGGATTAAGGCCGTATTGATCCAATAAATTTTTTTCCGTTTGCAAATGGCTGGCTTTAAAATTAAGTTTTGTATCTAGGTTGTCCAACTGTTGAATAAAAGACTCTACCGCAAGATTATTGGCCGTCCAACAGAATGGACTTTCTAATTGCCAGGAAGCAGCCGACTTTTTTAATTTGTAAGCGTTACCGGTATCCAGATGCGAAATTTCAATCGACTGAACGTTGAGGAGTTTCGGTTGTACCTGCAAATGGGGCACATCGCTCGTCGATTTCGAGTTCGTTTTTACGTAAAAATAGAAGGCAACCCAAAATAAATTTAATAGCAACAATAGCAGTGTAAAACCAAAACGTAACATTTTATTCCTTCCTCACAGAATGCATCACAATGCCTAACAGACAAAAGATAAACGGTAAAATCAGAAAATTTAAACAAAGTAGCAGCAATTTCTGCTGTGATAAGGTGAGTGTGTACGTATTCAAAGGCAGAGGATTAAGTAAAAACGCGTATTCATTACCCAAGGCCCACTTAAAGCAATTTAAAAAAAACCAACGATTTCCCAAGGAAAGGATTTTCTCGTTGCTTAACCAATCGGCGCATCCCACAACGATTGCTTTTGAATTAGACAACTGTACATTAAAATTTGTTTTCGGTGTATTGTCAAAGAGGCAAGCCAAAGTATGCGAGCATCGCACATCTTGTTGCGCATTGAACGATAAACTATCCGTATTTATAAGTTGTCTCGACCAACTGGTTTCGGCGGAATGCAAGAGCTGTGTACAGTAGGATGCCTGACCCTTTGAATCCAGCGTAATGGGACGCGTAAGACCAAATATCAAGCCGAGATTATGCTGAATTAAAGGTTGCGTTATTTCATGTTGCGCCAGACGTCGAATGATTAAGTTACCCTGAGAGCTCAGAAAATCTTTTCCATCATCCAAAAGCAATTGTCTATCATCTTTCAAGCCCAACGCATTGAGCAAAATTTCTAACCCGTGCTCATAAATAGGATGTAAACATACCAGTAAACGACCCCTTTTTTGAAATAAGTAAGTCTTTAGGGTGTCGCATTCTTCTTCTAAGTAAGGGATTTGCGGCCCCGCAATAACGAGCATATTTGCATCCTGTGGAATAGCGAGACAATTTTCAAGCGGACGCACCTCAAAATTATGTTGCCTAAGCGTCTGACCTACCAAGGAAGCCCCTTTATTCCCATGAATATCTTTAAAATTGTATTCTTTATGTCCCAGTATCCAATAGATAATTTTAGGTTGATTTTGCGTTAAATCCAACAAGTTATTCGTCAAAATGTGTTCTCCCAGAAATTGCGACTGTGTTTCCGTTTTTCGATAAAAATCGTCTTCATGCAAAAATTTGAATTTTGGTCCCATGGCCAAAATAATACCTTCATTTTCAGACAAGTCGTATCTTTTTTTTACGGATAAAGTTTCTTGAGGATTGCGTAATGTATTTATGATTTTGAAATTAAATTTTAAAGATGTTTTGTGCGTCATGAACGCGTAATACGCATCCGCCAAGCGTGTCATTTGTTTCAAAAAATTTCCATAGGTATGCGATTCGTTGGTTAAAATAGTTAAATCAACCGAATGTTGCAATGTGGTCAAAAATGACTGCGTTTCGGTACTGAGCGTATTGCACTGATTGTTGGAAAAATCTACCCGCACGTAGGCGTGATTGACTACGCATTGCAATCCAAAAAGAAGTGTAATGATTAGCAATATCTGCAAAAAACCGTTAAAAACTTTAATGCGGTTAAAATTTTTAAAGTTATCCAAAAATTTCATCGTAAAGATTTTTGTTCAATAACAATCGCGGTAAGGGCTAAAATCAGCATTCCCGACCCTGTGAAAAATAAACAAGGGCGTAAGTCAAAAATGCCGTTGCAAAGATCTTCCAGGGTACGAAAAAAGTCAACATAGATACCCCATTCCTGAAAACTAATGTATTCGGACAACATGCGGAATCCTGTAAAACATGCAAACAAAAATCCAAAACACAGCAAACTCGCAACCGTCTGACTTTTTGTTACACTACTTGCAAATAGCCCCAGGCTGACGAACAAACAACTTGTAATTGCAATGAAAATGCTTCCTCCCAAAAGGGCTTGCATCGTAACCAGCGGAGTCACCAAATCCTGCCGCAACCAGTAATTTGCAAAGTATGGAAAAATAAGACTCAATGCCCAGAGGATGACGTACAATCCATAAATGGACAAAAATTTACTGATTACCAAGCTGTGCACGCTTACGGGGGTTGATAATAAACTTTCAAGCAGTCCCAGTCGACGTTCTTCGGCAAATGACTTCATGGTCAATAGGGGCACAATGCATAGCGTAGGTAACCAAAATATACCAAAAAAACTCTGCAATGTACTGATCTCCATAGTGTTACGGCTGTAAAAAAAGAGGATGTATAAGTAATTAAATCCCATGAGCACCAAAAAAAGTGCCGTTATAAAATAAGTACTGGCATGACATAACATCTTTTTGCACTCACTTGAAAGTAGCGTTAAAACGGTATTCATAAGCGATCGTTATCTACCTTTTTCCAAGCGACCGAAGTCAATTTTAGGAACAACGATTCCAAATCGGGTTCCTTTTTTACAAATTGAATTAATGGCCAATTATTTTCAAAAATCCAACGTGTCAATTGACTTTCAACCTCTGTTTCTGCAGATTCTGTTTCGACCGTATAAGTCATTCGCTGATCCCCATGGGCAGTTGATTTTTTTAAACATAACTTAACCGGAGCATGCGATAAATGTTCGGCAAAATGACCGTTTTTATCCCCCAGAGTCACCTCGTAACGCGTTGTCTGAAAATACTGTTTTCTCAAGTTTTCCGAAGTATCATTGGCTACAATTTGCCCCTGATTGAGAATGATTAAATGCGTGCACGCCGCCTCAACTTCCGGCAAAATGTGACTCGAAAATACGACCGTAGCATCGCCACGCAATTTTTTGAGTAAATCGCGAATTCCTAAAATCTGATGCGGGTCAAGACCAATCGTGGGTTCATCCAAAATAATAACCTTAGGTTGTCCCAGCAACGCTTCAGCAATACCCACGCGTTGCTTAAAACCTTTAGACAAGGCTCCAATCATTTTCTTTGCCGCCATGCGGTGAAGATCGCAACGTTCTAAAGTATCCCCCACGCACGTTTTAAGTAATCGATGAGGGATTTTTTTAATACGTGCACGAAATTTTAAATATTCCTCAACGCGCATGTCTTCAGGCAACGGATTATTCTCGGGCATATACCCCATAGATTGTTTAATTTGCTTAATTTGCGTCGTAACGGGTAACCCGTGAATGTAAACGCATCCCGAAGAGGCAGGTATAAGCCCACATAATATGCGCAACGTCGTACTTTTGCCGGCACCATTGGGTCCCAAAAATCCTACAATATGTCCCGGCTGAACTTCAAAGTTTAATTTCTGAATGGCTACCTTTCGCCCGTAATGCTTGGTTAAATCTCGAACAACGATCGCAGATGCCATGCGCTTACTTTCCCAAAAATTTTCAAAAAGTGCAACTTTTTTCTGCAACAGACACTCGGCCACGGAGCCTACAGTTTTTTATTGCACACGCTTATCCTTTTATGGCCTATAACGTTCGCATTGCTTCTTCAACATTTACAATTAAGACACCGAAAAATAATACATACTACGCACTTTGATACTTACAGCCGTACCCAACGGTATCGTATAAATAACCACAACCCTTGCAAGCATCTCGGCACCTGCCAACCTTGGTCAAAATAACCCACAAACTCCTATTATTTTTAACCACCGGATTAATCAACTTTAGGAATTCCATCGAATTTTATGCTGCCCTTCAGCGATGATTGTAAAATACAAATGATATGAAAAGTTTATGGAAATCGGAAAAAGTTCGGGCCATTCGACGGCCAGACAAAAAGGAGGTTTTAAAAAATCTTCCAACCCTAAATATTCCAGAGAATCCCAATTAAGTCGATAAGCATCCACGTGTGCAAGTCGACGCGTTCCCACATGCAGATCAACCAGATTAAATGAAGGACTTTTTATAAAAGGAATGTGCCAAGCCATGCCCAGGCCCTTGACAAACGTTGTTTTACCACTTCCTAAATCTCCGTGAAGCGCCAGATAACATTCATCCGTGCAATGGCGCGCAAAATCCATCGCAATTTGCTGCCACTCGGCAACCGATTGGGCAATGATCCCTTGCTTTAAATCATCCGGCAACACTTCCGTTTCCCTGAAGGCTTACGAGCAATAAGTAATTCGTTCCATTAAACAATGCGTGTAAAAAAATACTCACTTTGATGTCTCCCGTGCTACGATAAGCGTATCCCAACCAGCATCCCAAAAAAAACAAGGGGAGAAAGGAGGCAAAATGCAAGTGCAGTACCGCAAATAAAAATGAACTCACCGTAAGGGCAATTACATGATTGAAACGTGTATTGAGAAAGCGGTAAACGATCCCTCTAAACAACCATTCTTCACACAACGGCGCTAGGCAAATTACACTTATGCCGGTTAGGATCAGGTACCCAGGCGATAATGCATTCTCAGACAGTAGATGAACAATGGGTTGGGTATCCAAAACAACGGGATATTGATGTTCCATAAGCCACCGCAAAAAGACTTGCCAAACGATTGTGATGGGAACCAGCAAGGGTAAAACTTCGCAATAATACGTAAAGCTTCGCAAAAAACTTTGCAAAAAACACGATGGCGCTTGACCAATCCCAGAAAATGTATGCGTTATGCGAAAAAAGATTTGATAAAGTAATCCAAGTAATCCCATTTGACCCAAAAATGTTACGAACAACGTACGTTCAACAGGATTTATGGGAAGTTGATTTGCCAGCAACCTGAGGCATAGATTTTGGATAAACAATGGAACCAAAGTGCAAGCAAGGCATAGTAGTATGAAAGGTATCCACTCCCAATGAAGCGTAAGCGGCTTGCATTGAGCATTTTGCAAAGTGTGCTTGTGAAATAATTTATAAAAAGCCTTATTAATTAGGGACCCCAGGCCATATAAAAAAAATAAAACACTAAAAAATATGCAAACCAAATTTGAGGTTGTAAGGGAAACAGCATCCATAAAACCATCGACTTTTAGATAATTAACGTTGGGTAAGGAAACAGGATGCATAATTATGTTTGCCTAAAAACCATTCAATATCCGTGGGTTCATTTTCTACACCAATCAATTTTATGAATTTTAGGTTCAAATGAACCATTCTAGCCCGGGAAACCCGTCATTGACAAGTTCTTATTTTGCTCAAAAACGCCGTAAGAGCACTTAGTTTTATGTTCCTAGGGAGACCTTGTAAACTTGAGTTCCTCAACCACAACATTATCATACTTCAACGTGTATTTTTGATTTGAGCACCTGAATCCATTGTTGAAAAGCTTGTTCATTCATTTCTTTCAGTAAACATTCTTCAATTACCGACTGCACTTCCACAAGAGGTCGGACATACGCATCTCGTTTATCCAAAATGTGCAAAATGAAATAAAGATGATTGTGTTCAATAATCTCCGAATATCCATCCACGGGTAGTGAAAAAGCCTTTTCTGCCAAACAGGGCGCTAATTCCGACATCGTATACCATGTACGCGATAAATTGAGTTCATCCAATTCGTCAGCTAAAGCAGCCACACTTTTATCTTCCCCTAAGCCCTTATTGTAATAATCAATTTTTTTCATTTCACCCTCTGAAAGAAGAGAGTCTATCTTAAAGCACTTTTGTTCTAGTAAAATAGAAGCAGGTTGCGTGAAATCACTCAAGTGAGTGCGATAATAACCGATAACGGCTTGGGGACTTATGTTAAACGAATTTTTTAAAGTTTGCTGGCGCATGGCGTGGATGATGATGGACCTTTTTAAATCATTTCGAAACCCAACAAAACTTTGCTCTTTGTCTCTTAAATAACTCATAAATGCACGGTAATCGCCCTGAAAGTTATCTTGAACAACGGCATTCATTTGATTGTCCAATTGGCTTAGGATAACATTACCTTTACGGTCATTAAAATCCTGCAAAAGCAATGCTTGTTCAATTAAATGATTCAAACAAAAATTGCGAATTTTTTCCTTATCTTGCGATTGATACGAAAGTTGATATATTTGATTTTCTAAATCCTGCTGCGTGATGATTTCATTTCCCACACGCGCCACAATTTTGTCCAATATTTTGCCTTCTCCCAATAATAAAGGAATAAACATGGCAGCCCCCATAAACATGCCAACCCGTTTGCTCAATTTAAAAAAAAACATGCCTTCATCAAAAAGGTATTCTTGAATGATTTTCAATCTTATTTGTCGTAAATGTATGCGAAAAAAGTTGAACAAGTCATATAATACCTGTAAGACATCCTAATATCAACAAACGTTTCTCAGATTTAACAGCCAGTGAAGCGGCTATGCTTATTCAAAATGGGCAATGTGTAGCGTGCAGTGGCTTTACGCCTGCCGGTTGCGTCAAGGCTGTCCCTAGAGCCCTGGGAGAACGTGCGACATTATTGCATCAATCGGGAGAAAATTTCCGCATAAAATTACTGGCTGGCGCCTCTACTGGTGACAGTATAGATGGGGTTTTAAGTCGTGCCAACGCGATTGAATGCAAAGTTCCTTATCAGGCCAACAAAGATTTACGAACACTGATTAATGCAGGCCATATTGCCTACGCCGATTTGCATTTGTCCCAGCTGTGCCCATTTATCCATCAGAAGCTTTGGGGCCCCATTCATTGGGCCATGATTGAAGTTGCGGATTACACGCAAGAGGGCGAACTTCTACTAACAGGGTCCGTAGGCGCCACACCCACTTTCTGTCAACATGCGGAAAAAATTATTTTAGAGCACAATACTTACCATCCAACGTTTATTCAAGGACTGCACGACATCTGTGCGCTACAAAATCCCCCTCATCGTAAGATAATTCCTTTGGAAAACGTAAACGATCGCATGGGAACACACATCGTTAAGGTAGATCCCAAAAAAATTGTCGGCGTTGTGCACACGTGCGAACCCGATAACGTATCGGATTTTAAAGAATCAAACCCCATTTACCAACGTATCGGAGAGCTTACGGCCGAATTTTTTGTACAAGAAATGGGAAGCGGCCGAATTCCATCTTCATTTCTTCCCGTTCAATCGGGCGTTGGCAATATAGCCAACGCCGTTTTAAAAACGATGGGAGAGCAGTCAAAAATCCCTCCATTTGCAATGTATTCGGAAGTAGCCCAAAATGCCGTCATTGAATTGATTCAAGAAGAAAGTATTTATTTCGCGAGTGCAACGGCCCTAACGGTGACCAACGATTGGTTTCAACACATTTACGGTCACTGGGACTTCTATAAGAATAAACTTGTTTTGCGACCTGCAGAGATTACAAATCATCCAGAAATCATTCGACGTATTGGTTTGCTCAGTTTAAACACTGCGCTGGAAGTAGATTGCTTCGGAAATGTGAATAGTACGCACATATGCGGTAATTCCGTTGTGAATGGCATTGGCGGTTCCGGAGATTTTACACGCAACGCATACATTTCCATTTTTATCCTACCTTCCATAACAAAAAATGGCACCATTTCTGGCATTGTTCCCTTTTGTTCACACGTTGACCATACGGAACACGACGTGCAAGTCATCGTTACGGAACAAGGGGTTGCAGATTTACGAGGGAAATCGCCGACCCAACGTGCAAGCTGCATCCTAGAAAATTGCGCACACCCGGATTACAAGCCGCTATTGAGAGATTACTTACGGTTGGGTCAATCGGGACACATAAGACATAACCTTAACCACGCATTTGCATTCCATAACGCATTCCTAAAGACGGGAGACATGCGCCTTTGCAAATTTAATTAGAAATCACTCGCCTGTATGGCATATTTTTGTGCCAACGTTCATTTTTCTGCGCACCTATGAAATTAAAGATTCTTCAGGGCACATCACTTTTTTCAATCACTCGACGACTCTAAATTTATCCGTGTAACGCGCAACTTCATAGTCCAAACCAACAAGCAAGTCGTTCCCAAAGCAGTTTCCCTTTGTTGGGAATTGAGTTTATGGCATTATTAAATTTGATTTTCTCGAAAAATTTTTTATTCAAAAAAGCTTCTCTCTCGCCAATGAGCATATTACAACTCTTTACATGACCATGATCGGATTATTTAAACAAGCAGGCTACTTTTTGTACCCACTCGCCCTAATGGGATTTTTGTCGTGCCTGTTTTTTTTCGAACGTCTTATCTATCTGCACAAAGGACACATAAAGCCTGAACCTTTTGTAAACGGTATTCAAAATTTACTCCACAAAGGAAGACGCCTTGAAGCCATCACTTTGTGCGAAGAAACTCCAGGACCCGTTGCACACATTGTAAAAATCGCCCTCGTATATTTGCAAGAACCTACGACCATTTTAACGGAAGAATTAAAAAAACAAGCGCTGCTAGAACTTCCTATTTTAAGAAAACATATCGATTCCATTCGTGTGATCGCACAGCTGTCTCCATTGTTGGGGCTCATAGGCACCGTTTTTGCTCTTTTGAAAGGTTTTTGGACCTTGGGATCACTGGAAGCTTATACGTCTGTAACAAGTTTATCACCTTACATCGTTTCGGCACTTTCCCTAACTTTTTTAGGGCTCACGTGTTCCATACTTTCTTACACCGCCTACCATTTCCTTGTGGGACGACTTAAAGCCATCCTGTTCGACATGGAATGGACAGTGCATACGCTGCTGCTTTTTTTAGAACAAAAACAAAGAATCGATAAAAATGCATAATTCTTTCGAAATACTTGGATTGCTATCACAGTTTGAATTGGCCGAAACCCATAAAATTTCTCTCCATTGGGTACCTTTTGTCAACCTTCTTACACTCGCATTGGGCATCACCCTACTCAGTTCGCACTGGTTATGCCCGCCAAGTTTAAGCTTAAATCTTCCCAAAACATCGCAGAGCGTCGCTTTTACGGAAACTTATCCCACGGCTACCACAATGACCTTGGACGCGGAGGGCAGAATTTTTTTTAACCGCAAATTGTATACTCAAGAAACGTTTCCCCAACTATTTGCAAAGCACTTTAAATCTTCCATATTACTCTTTAAAGTGGATGTAAGGGCTCCTCTGGAAATCATGATGCAAGTTGTCTCTAATGCCTACCAACACGGTTGTCAACGCATCCAAATAGCAGTCAACTTTCAAGATTAATATGTTACGCATCGGTGTTACATTGTTATGGTTCGCTTGCTTGGTATGCCTGTTTCAAAAGTTTTTACCCCTAAAATATGTCCCAACGCTCTTATTTCCCGTTGCAAGTACACCTTGTACGCTTACACAAACGTATACGACAAACATAGATTGGAATGATGAAAAACCGCTGTGCACGTACACTTCTTGGAACTACTCGCTGCCGATCAAAATACATACACCGATCTTGCATGCGCACTATGCAAAACAACTTAAAACGATGGTATTTCAAAAATTAACCAACATAAGTCACTACGATAACTACTTAACGCAAAATACCGAAGATTTATTTGCATTTTATCCCAAAACGCGAAATACGAGTACGCTGTTTACCCCACCGGCTACACCTCCGAAATTGCATGCAAGAAATACTTCTTCCATAAAAATTACATGGTTAAAAAATCAAGCCACAATACATCAAAAAGTTATCACGGCACCATTTCCTATTGAGAACAATGGAAGCGCTGCCTTCCAATACGACAGCCTACTGTGGATCAGAGATTTTAAATGTACTTACCTACCGCAAACGCAAACTTTACCTACCCAACAAGACAAACTTTTACAAGCGATTGTACGCAAAGAAACCGCTCTTCTCCACTTACCCATCGGTATTTATCAAATTCACGCAGAATGAATGACTTGCTTGCGTCAATCTTACATTTTTTCTTTGACTCACGTATCAAGGTTTTGTTATGTTAAGGGCATGGCAGTGAAAAATAAGAGAATACCCGAAAATGTACCTGGTAAATTTTACGTTGATGACCAATGCATCGATTGTGATCTTTGTCGAGACATGGCCCCCAATTTCTTTGGCCGCTTGGATGACAAAGGGTGTTCATTTGTGAAAAAGCAGCCCTCCAATGCGCAAGAAGAGGATTCTTGTATGGAAGCTTTGGAAAGTTGTCCCGTAGATGCTATTGGCAATGATGGCGACAAATAATGCAAAGGGACCTTACTTATAAGTTCTCTACTTTATGCGGTCCGGTGTTGTTTTTACCCTTAGAGAATTGTTAAAGTCTGCAGCCTGAGGGTAACAAGCATTAGCCCCTTAAAATTTAATTGCATTGCCTTTTGTGGATAAAATTTTTGGCTACCCTATCAAAGAATCTAAAAAAGTATTGCGTCGCATCGACAGCATCGTTCACAACACCCACACGAATCACCTAACAACACCCAAGCACGCGACTGCCAACATTTGATTTATTTGAACAATCAGAGCCATCACTGTCATCTGGGGGGTTCTACAAAGCTGGATAGAGAACGTTCGTGGAGAATGCTTATTGCGCAACTAAGCTATCAATATTTTTGACAAAAATAAGTAGACCTTGATCGGTCAATATAAAAGGGAAACGCGCATTTTTGTCCTAAATTGTATTGTTAAGGTGCCACAAAATTTCCACAGTAAGTAAGGAGGTCCTCATAGTTCAAGGGACAGAACCGCGGTTTCCTAAACCGTTAATCCCAGTTCGAGTCTGGGTGGGGGCGCCACTGTGAATTGAAAATTTTTCCAAATGCTGCTTTAATTCATGCAAACACGCCCATCTTCAGACGCAGCGGCACGTTTTGATTTTTGTCAAAAAATTGATCAAAATTTCTCCGTCATCGCACCCGCAGGTGTTGGAAAAACTTACTCCATCGTAGAACGCATTCGATGTACTGCTCAAAAAAAACCAATACTTCTAAACCATTTACACGTCATTACGTATACCAAAAAGGCTGCAGCAGCTTTAAGAAGTCGCACCTTGGAAGCACTTAAAAATTCAAATGACTTTCAATATATTCAGCCACTATTCAATCAAAGCTTTTTTGGGACCATTCATGGATTTTGTCTTTACTACATACAAAAGTTTAAAACGCTCACCGCGTTACCTGACTATTGGACCATCAACGAAAATGACGAAAGGTTGCGCTTTGATTTTTTAAGGGAGTTAAACGCAACCATTTCCCCAAAATACGATGTAAGAGGCGAGGTATTAAGGCATGTTGAAATTGAACAACTCGTTCATTTGGCTACCGAATTTTCTGATTGTGAACCTCTACTGCTACACCCATTATTCCCTTATCCTCAAATATCTATTGAGAAAATTCTTAATTACATCCCAAACGTACACAATCAAGCCACAATTGCCAACTATCAGGCGATCGCTAAACGGTGGAGTGAAGACCAAAATCAAAGCGGTAATTTTTTGGCCATTCCCCAATGCAACCAAGGAGGAGAAACCTTCAAAACACTTTTTAATGAAACATTTCAACCGTTAGAAAACTGGCTCAGCTTACATGCATTTAATTTTGTTGCCGAATTGTCGCAACATTATTTCAATTTTCGCATTCAAAAAGGGCAACTAAAACACGCAGACCTTATACAATTATTGCGCATTTTACTCAACGACGCTCAAATACAAAATTATTTCAAAACGCATCCCATTCACTTACTTTTAGACGAAGCCCAAGATACCGATACGCAACAATTTCAACTTATATTATCCCTATTAAAGCTCAATTCACACAACCAATTTTCCATGGTCGGAGACCCACAACAATCCATTTATGGGTCAAGAACCAACGTGCAAAATTATTTGCAGATTCACAGAAAACTCATCCAAGAAAATTTCTTAAAACCGCTCGTTTTTAACAAAACCTTCCGTTGCCCTATTTCCATTGTTACCTACCTCAATAAAACCTTCCCATCTATCCTAAATGCCAAAAAAGATCCACTGCAAGTCGACTTCGTCCCATTAGAGGCTGCCAACAAGCAAAATATTGGCGTTTTTGAAATACTCGATCTTGCCGATGCAAGCTCCGATAACGCCGTCGAGTACGAGTGCACTTATTTGAGTCATTATTTAAAATCGCTCATCGCCAAGCAATCCCTACTTCCAAGTAACATTTGCATACTGTGCCCTCGAAATGCCTGGATACAAGAAATTCAAAAATACTTCCACTTAACTCACTTACCGATACAAATTCATTCATTTAAACAAAGTTGGCGTGAACAAGCTTTATACGTATGGCTTACAACATGTGTTCACATGATAGCCTATCCCGAAGATAGTTTCGAAATTGTCGGCTTTTTAAGAGCTTGCCTTCAAATAGAGGAACAAACCATCACAAGTTTTGTAAAACAAGGTAAGGAAATTCAAATTCTTGAACCCATTTCCGGAAAAGACGAAATTTCAAGCGCACTCCATCACCTTTACGCATTGCGCACTGCCATAATTCAAAAAAATTTATACGCGGGCGCATGTGTGCTTGTGCAAGAAAGCGTCCATTGGAACATTGTCGAAAACCTAAACAAACCAAACGATCAAATACTTGACTACATCAAATTGTTTTTTCAACAAATAGCCCTTGAATGCGCAGAGCAATGCGCTTCTTGGTTTAATTTTGCAAGGCGTTTGAAGGAAAATTTAAATACTCCCTTTGACTATCCACAGAGTGTCGACGAAAATGCGGTCCAAGCCTATTCTTGCCATAAGGCAAAAGGTCTAGAGTGGCCCATCGTCGTCGTTCCTTTTTTATATCGCCCCATTTACCCAAAACCTACACGTTATCCGTATATTTCAAATCGAAGAGTCGTCTGGAATGCACGTTCTTCCTATGCTCAGAATAGAGAATCGGAGCGCAAACGAGAACTCGAAAGGCTCTTGTACGTAACCTACACCCGTGCTCGTCAACATTTAATCTTAGTCAACGACGCAAAGCTCTGGGGTAAGACGCATACGCTAACCTTAATAAATCAATAACCCAACGAATATGCGCCAGTATTGCATCTCCATGAGGTATAATACGCATTAAGTTGTTTATAAAAATCGAAAAAAAGTAAAAAGTAGGTAGGCAATTTCATAAAAAATAAAATGCCCATTCCCAATCTAAAGTTGCCTTATTTGGCTAAAAAACTGAATATACATTTTGTTTTAACCATGGCCCACTTTCTGTCACTTATAAAATAACCGAATACCAAATGGCTAAAAAAATTTCTCACTATAAAGCATTGGAAAAATAAAGACATCTACATAAAAAAGCCTGGCAACAACCTACTCTCGCACTGCATAACGCAGCACTACCATTGGCAAGTAAAGGCTTAACGAGCGTGTTCGGAATGGATACGTGTGTTTCCCATTACTTTATGATCACCAGGCAAATTGTTCATCAAATTTTATTTTGATGTTCAATGAATACTGTAAAAAGAACAATAATTGCTAAAAAACCGTAAATACACATAGATTACATTTTAAATTCACTCGAATCATTAGTAGCAGTTAGCTCAATATATTACTACACTTACACACCTGCCCTATCAACCTGGTTGTCTTCCAGGATTCTTACAAGATTGCTCTTGGGAAATCTTATCTTTGGACAAGCTTGGCGCTTAGATGCTTTCAGCGCTTATCTTTTCCGAGCATAGCTACCCGGCACTACCGTTGACACGATAACCG
This sequence comes from Puniceicoccales bacterium, assembly GCA_031266455.1. Classification (GTDB taxonomy): domain Bacteria; phylum Verrucomicrobiota; class Verrucomicrobiia; order Opitutales; family UBA9783; genus CABUVL01. The sequence goes on along the minus strand of JAISBA010000009.1, from coordinate 36,315 downwards.
GAACACCAGCGGCTCGTCATTCTCGGTCCTCTCGTACTAGAGAATGAATCCTTCAAATTTCCAACGCCCACAGAGGATAGAGGACCGAACTGTCTCGCGACGTTCTGAACCCAACTCACGTACCACTTTAATTGGCGAACAGCCAAACCCTTGGGACCTTCTCCAGCCCCAGGATGTGATGAGTCGACATCGAGGTGCCAAACAACGCCGTCGCTATGAACGCTTGGGCGTTATCAGCCTGTTATCCCTAGGGTACCTTTTGTCCTATAAGCGATAGGGCTTCTACGTGCCACTACCGGATCACTTGAACCTGCTTTCGCAACTGCTCGACTTGTAGGTCTCACAGTAAAGCCTCCTTCTACTCATATGCTCTACAACCGGTTGCCAACCGGCCTGAGGAGACCTTCGTAATCCTCCGTTACTTTTTGGGAGGAGACCGCCCCAGTCAAACTGACCCCCTAGCATTGTCCATTGCCCAGATTATGGGACAACGTTAGATTACTGATCATTAAAGAGTGGTATTTCACCGTCGACTCACCCATGCCCTGAAGCACGGGATCAAAGTCTCCCACCTATCCTACGCATTAAAAATCAGTCACCCATACCAGGTTACAGTAAAGGTCCATAGGGTCTTTCCGTCCTACTGCGGGAACGCGGCATTTTCACCGCGACTACAATTTCACTGAGCACCTCCCTGAGACAGCGCCCAACTCGTTACACGTTTCGTGCAGGTCGGAACTTACCCGACAAGGAATTTCGCTACCTTAGGACCGTTATAGTTACGGCCGACATTAACGGGGGCTTAGTTCAGAAGCTTGCACCTCCGAGTTTCACCTTTCCGCATGGGTCACGTGTCACTCCCTATACGTCGTCTTACGACTTAGCAGAGAGCTGTGTTTTTGCTAAACAGTCGGCTGGGCCATTTCTCTGCGGCCTCTTGCGAGGCATCCTTTCTACCAAAGATACAGGATCAATTTGCCGAGTTCCTTGGGGAGGGTTAACTCACGCGCCTTAGAATACTCATCTCGGACACCTGTGTCGGTTTCCGGTACGGGCAACCTGCAAGCTCTTCACGAAGCTTTTCCTGAAAATATAGCCTCTTTCAATCCACTTTGGCCGTAGCCTCCATGTCCTATCACCCCTCAGCCTAACGTCCGACGGATTTTCCTATTGGACAGCCTCGTTGGCTTCGACATTCTCTTTCATTCGAATGCTGAAATAGCTTCTTTTGTCACTCCTTGAATACATACGCTTACAAGTCGGTACAGGAATATTAACCTGTTGTGCATCGATTACTCCTTACGGCCTCATCTTAGCTCCCGACTAACCCTTGGCGGACGAACCTTCCCAAGGAAACCTTGTCCTTACGGCGGTACGGATTTCCACCGTACTTATCGTTACTCATGTCTGGATTCTCACTTCTAATCAGTCCATTCTCGGTTGTCCCTTAAACTTCGACCCGATTAGAACGCTCTTCTACCACCTACTTACGCAGGTTCACAACTTCGGCACATTGCTTAGTCCCGATCTTTTTCGGCGCAAATTCACTCGATAGGTCAGCTGTTACGCACTGTTTAAATGGTGGCTGCCTCTAAGCCAACATCCCTATTGTTTATGTAAATCCACCTCCTTACTTCCACTTAGCAATGATTTTGGGGCCTTAATTGGTGATCTGGGCTCTTTCCCTCTTGGCAATGAAGCTTATCCCCCACTGCCTGACTCCCGTACTTCTTTCATGGGTATTCGTAGTTTGATAAGGTTTGGTACCCGGGTATGGGCCCTAGTCTTTTCAGTGCTCTACCCCCCATGATCAGCATACGAGGCTATACCTAAATATATTTCGAAGAGAACCAGCTATCACGGAATTTGATTAGCCTTTCACTCCAACCCACAGCTCATCCCAAAACTTCTCAAGGTTTACGGGTTCGGTCCTCCACTTTGTTTTACCAAAGTTTCAACCTGGCCATGGGTAGATCATCTCCGCTTCGGGTCTATTGCCTACGACTATCGCCCTATTCAGACTCGCTTTCGCTACGCCTCCGATCCATAAAATCTTAAGCTCGCCTTAGACAATAACTCCCAGACCCATAATGCAAAAGGTACGCCGTCACCTCATAAAGAGGCTCCGACCGCTTGTAGGCAATTGGTTTCAGTTTCTATTTCACTCCCCTAACAGGGGTTCTTTTCACCTTTCCCTCACGGTACTTGTCCACTATCGGTCGATATCAAGTATTTAGCCTTACGCAGTAGTTCGCGCAAATTCACACAAGATTCCACTTACCTCGTGCTACTCAGGATACTCACTCGGATTTCACAAATTTCGCTCACGGGACCATCACCCTCTTGGGTCTTGCTTTCCAACAAAGTTAAACTACTCATTCCATCCTTTTATGTGAGTCCTACAACCCCACCGGGATAAATCCCAATGGTTTGGGCTATTCCCCTTTCGCTCGCCACTACTTAGAGAATCGCTTTCGCTTTCTTTTCCTCTGCTTACTTAGATGTTTCATTTCTGCAGGTTTGCCATCTCAACCTATGTGTTCAATTGAGACTGTTTGATTGTTACTCAAACGGGTTGCCCCATTCGGACATCCTCGGATCAAAGCTTACTTCCAGCTCCCCGAGGCTTTTCGCAGGTAATCACGTCCTTCTTCGCCTGATATCGCCTAGGCATCCACCTATTGCCCTTTATTTATTTAAAATCACCGTATATTTACGTATCTTCTAAAAACGCTATTATTGTAGTCTTTTCCACAATATTCATTAAACTGTCAAAGATCAAAAATTCTTTTGGTGGGCCCAGATGGACTTGAACCATCGACCCCACGCTTATCAAGCGTGTGCTCTAACCAACTGAGCTATGAGCCCTTTTCAAAGTACCCAACTCTCCTTTGGTGGAGTCGATCGGATTTGAACCGACGACCTCCTGCATGCAAAGCAGGCGCTCTTCCAGCTAAGCTACGACCCCTTCCATCGTAATTTATCTCACCTTGCTTAGCCTCATAGAGTCAAGCTTTTTTTGGAAAATTACCTTGTGCAAGCGTTCCAGTCAATCATTCGACCTTATTTCTCAACATTTTGTCAAGAAATTCCTCCATAGAAAGGAGGTGATCCAGCCCCAGGTTCCCCTAGGGCTACCTTGTTACGACTTAGTCCCAATCACCAACCTCACCTTAGGATGCTGCCCCCTTGCGGTTAGCTTGGCATGCTTTGGGCGAGACCGGCTTTCATGACTTGACGGGCGGTGTGTACAAGACCCGGGAACGTATTCACGGTACCGTAGCTGATGTACCATTACTAGCGATTCCGGCTTCATGAAGTCGAATTGCAGACTTCAATCCGAACTGAGCCCGGCTTTTAGGATTTGCTCCACCTCGCGGTCTTGCTTCCCTTTGTACCGGGCATTGTAGCACGTGTGCAGCCCTAGGCGTAAGGGCCATACGGACTTGACGTCATCCCCACCTTCCCACTCTAAATTTGAGTTTGTCTTTCTAGAGTCCCCGGCTTTACCCGCTGGTAACTAAAAACGAGGGTTGCGCTCGTTGCCGGACTTAACCGAACATCTCACGACACGAGCTGACGACAGCCATGCAGCACCTGTGTGGCAGTCCCGAAGGAAGATACGCTTTCACGTACTGTCTCCCACATGTCAAGCCTAGGTAAGGTTCTTCGCGTTGCATCGAATTAAGCCACATGCTCCACCGCTTGTGCGGGTCCCCGTCAATTCCTTTAAGTTTTAGCCTTGCGGCCGTAGTCCTCAGGCGGTACACTTATCACGTTAGCTTGGATCCTGAAACGATCGACATTCCAAGACCTAGTGTACAACATTTAGGGCGTGGACTACAGGGGTATCTAATCCCTTTTGCTCCCCACGCTTTCGTGCCTGAGCGTCAGTTTCCTTCCAGTAAGCTGCCTTCGCCTTTGGTGTTCTTCCAGATATCTACGCATTTCACCGCTACACCTGGAATTCCGCTTACCTCTCCGGAACTCTAGTCGGATAGTTTTGAGCGCAGCTCTAGAGTTAAGCCCTAGAATTTCACACTCAACACATCCAACCGCCTGCGCACCCTTTACGCCCAGTGAATCCGAGTAACGCTCGCAGTCTCCGTATTACCGCGGCTGCTGGCACGGAGTTTGCCACTGCTTCCTCTTTAGGTTAACTCAACTTGAGCTATAAACTCATCTTTTGCTCCCTAATGACAGGAGTTTACAATCCGAAGACCTTCTTCCTCCACGCGACGTCGCACCATCAGGCTTTCGCCCATTGTGAATGATTCGAAACTGCTGCCATCCGTAGATGTTTGGACCGTGTCTCAGTTCCAATGTGGCCGTTCATCCTCTTAGATCGGCTACCCGTCTTCGCCTTGGTGGGCCATTACCCCGCCAACTAGCTGATAGGCCGCAAGCCCCTCCTTTAGCGCCTTTTCAAGCTTTAGGTGGCTCACCATGCCGTGAGCCCCCACATCCGGTATTAATCCACCTTTCGGTAGGCTATCCCCAACTAAAGGGCAGGTTACTTACGTGTTACTCACCCGTTTGCCGCTTTCCATTCTCCGAAGAGAACTTTTCGCTCGACTTGCATGTCTTAGCCACGCCGCCAGCGTTCACTCTGAGCCAGGATCAAACTCTCCGTACAAAATCTTTACCTCTCGTACAGAGTACCTATCCTTCTCTTTATTTCTTTTTTGGATTCTTTCTGTTTTTTTCTGTTCTATCGTCTCGCGTTTATTTTCATTGAAATAAACGCATCAAAACTTATGTTTTTTATTCTAATTGACTTAGAACCCTTGCACAAAGTAACTCTCAAAGATCATAAACACTTTCATATTTTATTAAAAACCTAAAAAGTGCCCTACTTTTCCAATCAACTCATCTTCTCCAAAGTCCGTCAACATTTTTTTAATATTTTTTCATTTATTTTTCTGATACACCTTTACATCCTCCACGGTTCATTCGATCCTTGCCTTCAAAAATACCTACTTTGCATCCTACAAATAAAAAAAAGAAGCCTCAAAAAACCTTTCGAGACTTCTTAAAAGACCTCACTCTAAATATTAAAGCTTTAACTTTACATAACGATCAGACGATCCACTTCCTTTAACCGTTACAGCAAGTCCTTGCGTATCTTCGTATAGCATTTGGGAAGCCCCCTTTGCTTCAGGTTTCGTAGATTCACCTTCATTAAAAGAATCTTCCGCGCGATAACTCACCAAAGTCGCATAGTCTTCCGTAGATACTTGCTTAATAACACTTGTGTACCCAAGATCTGTCCCACCACCTCCCTCAGTTTTATTTTCATACTTAACAATATCTGTAAAAACTACCTGATCCACACCATTCTCCAACATATATTGTTGCGCCGCACCCCAAATTTGACGCAAATTATTTCGAATAGACGTCTCCAGGGCTTTCCATCTTGCTCGTTGGAACGCAGGCACTGCCAGCGAAGCCAAAATACCAATAATCGTTACAACAATCATGATTTCAACCAACGTGAAACCTCGCAATTTATTTAAAAACTTGTTTCTTTCCATCATGAAGTAATTGTATGAACAAAAAAATATTTTGGCAACAAAAAAATAAAATAAATATGCAATAAATAATTCAATCTTTACGATTAACTTTTCAAACACCGAACTTATATGACACTTATCACTATCTTCCGAAATTATTTTCGTCTTTCTCAAGAATGTCATAAACAATCTTATAACTTTCAATAATATTTGCTGTTATTACTAAATAATTGTAATTCTAAAAAAATCATCTTTTTAATTGCAATAACCCCTATTTTATCTTGCCATATCCATAAGTTAATAAGTAAAAATGAATTTGTTAGAGCATTTAAAAAATAGGACTCCTATCAAAGATGACGCATGGTTAAACAGTCTAGAAAATCGCAAAAAAGAGGAAGCCCATTTTCATGATTTTCAAAGAGGGAATAATAATTTACAACACCAACAAGATTTGCATGTTAACGATAACTTAAAGTTTTACAAAATTGTTGGAAAAAGTAAATCTTACATCCGTGGTTGGTTACGTCGTAACGTTTTGGGGAAAGTATTCTTAGATTATGCCTGCGGAGAAGGTCGACATTCGACGGACATATTGGAACATTCTAAGCCTGCAATGGTGGTAGGTATTGATATTAGTCCAGAAGCCATCAAACAAGTTACGGCAAAAGCTAAAAACGGTAATTTTTCACAGGCCTATTTTGTCTAAGGAGACTGTGAGCATACAGAGTGTTTTTGACGTTATCTTATGCAGCGAAATGCTACATCACCTAGAGCTTAAAAAGGCTTTTAAGGAGCTTTATCGTATGTTGGCTCCCGGTGGACATATCTTGTGCGTGGAAGCGTTAGGCATAAATCCACTGATCCAATGGTATCGAAAGCGTACACCACAAAGTAGAACAGCTTTTGAACAAGAACACATTCTTACTTTAAAAGCTTTTGACGTAGCAAAAGAGTGCGGTTTTGAAGTTGAGTCCATTAGGTTTTGGCATTTATTCGCGATACCGGCCGCCTTCTTTATAAAAATTCCATTTATTTTTAACCTGTTATTAGCATGTGGGAATATATTGGATAGCATTTTTTTGAAAATTCCTTATATTCAAAGACTAGCTTGGCAATTTACTTTTGTCTTAAAGAAGAGCTATTCAAGCAAATGAATAAAATATCTACAAGCTTATAAAAAATAAATGAAGCTTGCGTGTATGTTTGTAAACTGACGAAGTTTAACATATTTTTCAATAATACATAATATCTACTTCAAACACCGATATTTTATTTCTCTTATTTGCTATTAGAAGGTCACATTTTTAATATTTCCTCACAAAAATCCCATACTTTGACATTGCCTCGGATGCAATGAACTTTTTTCATTATAACAAAACTTGCTTAGGTGGTGAAATGGTAGACACGCACGCTTGAGGGGCGTGTGCCGAAAGGCATAGGGGTTCGAGTCCCCTTCTAAGCACCAAGCCTTCTCTTTATCTATGTTAGATATTCATTGGTTTCGAAACGCGTTCGACGAAGTTCAATGCGGCGTTGCAAAAAAACATTTTGCATGTAATTTGGAAAAAGTGCGGCAATTGGATGCGGAACGTATCGTTCACCTAAAAGCCTACGAATCCGCACGTGCAGAGCAACAATCGGCAAACAAACGCGTGGCAAGTCTTGATAAGGCATCCGAAGAATTTCAAACCTTGGTTCAGTCGCTAAAAGCCTTATCCATGCACGTAAAGCAGTTGGAAGAAGCTTATCGTTGCGCCGAACAACTTTTCCTTAAAGAATGGTTGGCCGTTCCCAATGTACCCCACATGTCGGTTCCCTTCGGGAAAGATGCACAGGATAATCAAGAAATATACCAGTGGCAACCTTCCCAAAATCCATCCGGCGATGCATGTCCCCACTTCGATATTCCAAATTTTGAACGTTGGCTCGATTTCCGTCGAGGAACGCAGGTTATGGGGGCCGGATTCCCATTTTATATCGGTCCTGTAGCCAGACTGATACGTGCCCTTATCGCATTTTTTTTGGAAGAAGCATACGCCCACGGGTATCTTGAGCTCTTAACTCCCCTCATGGTTAATGCCGTAAGTGCAACCGCCACCGGCCAATTGCCCGACAAAGAAGGCATGATGTACACCACTCCAGAAGGATATCTGATTCCAACTGCCGAAGTTCCCGTTACAAACTTTGTTCGCGACGAAATTTTAGACGAAACTGAACTTCCCAGAAAATGCTGTGCCTACTCGGCTTGTTTCCGAAGGGAAGCGGGAAGTTGGGGAAAAGATGTTCGTGGACTCAATCGACTACACCAATTCGATAAGGTTGAATTGGTTCAATGGACCTTACCTGAAACGAGTTTCGACTGCTTAGAATATCTAAGAAAAGACGCAGAAATTCTTTTGCAAAAATTGGACCTCCCCTATCGTGTCTTGTCCATTTGTACGGGCGACATGGGATTCTCTCACGCAAAACAATACGACCTAGAAGTGTGGGCTGCTGGACAAAAACGTTGGCTTGAGGTATCCAGTTGCAGTAATTTTACAGATTTTCAAGCACGTCGTGCCAATATTCGATACCGTACGCAACAAGGCGATTTGCGATTTGTGCACACGTTAAACGGGTCTGCATTGGCTGTTCCACGCGTTTTGGCAGCTATTCTGGAAAATAATTTCCAAAGCAATGGACGTGTAAAAATTCCATCCGTGCTCCACAAATGGCTTCCGGAAACAGAAATCGAGTTCTAGGCGATCCATATTCATACGGTTAGGCTTTACGGGGCACATAATAACTGCGATTGTACGTAGAGATTGTTTGTCTCAAAAGCGATACCCAGAAAATAATACACATGTCCACCGCGAACACCCTATTTCTATTTGGCGGTGGTTTTAAATCCGCATTTGCGACAAAACTTAACCGCATCATTGTCAGTTTCCGATTCAATCGGCAGTTTATATCGGTTTTGCAAAGGCAAAGCGGCTACCATCAGTCCACCAATGCACAATGCCGAGTGTGTTCAACGATGACGATGCGCAGTATCTCCACGTAGTCGGCGTGGACTTCAATCCCACAAACGCCCAAATATCTCGCCATTCTTGACATAGCCGCAAAACTACCATGAAGAATGTGTCCTTGATACAACGCCATTTTCTTAGAAATACCTCTAGACGAGCCATCAAAGACCCAAGCGGACATTGTCATCCTAACAGCTTCACTATCAAGATTGTTTTTCATATCCTGAAAATTTGGAATACGTTTCTTCATATAGATAGGCATTATTGCTCCGGTGCTTTGCTCTCTCGAGAAAGCCCGCTTTTTCACAACAACGGCGGTTTGCCTCCCGCTCTAAAGGAAAGCTTAACGTCCATACAGTGGCATTGGCGACTGTTTTTTCACACAGCATTATCGCCGCGCTTGCGATACCTTTAGCTTGCATTTCAGGCAAAATGTAGATGCGAGCGAAAGAGTACATGCCGAGCATTTTATTCCACGCATAAAACGCCACGCAGCCGTAAAAAATGCCATCCGTAAGTATTTTATAAACCCACCAGCTTGGGCGCTCCAACCACAGTTTTATTTCGTTTGTGCCACAGAGATACAGACTGCCTTCGTCGTGGGAAAATTCCGTGCGGTGGAACTCACGTGAAATCGCCGGTAGAAATCGGTGAAATTCTGCTGAAAAAAATGAAACGAAAAAACGGTATCCTGAAAATATTATTAAGGGAAAAATAAAGTTTATTTCGTTGGTTAATATTTTTTCGAAAAACGTCATTACCGTTGATGTCGATTCTCAAGTTCTGCGATGGGACATCCAAAAAAGAACCCCTACTTTCTTAAAAAGTAAGGGTCCGGCGGAAGAGGCTAGTGATGAAAGTGTGTCATTGAACACTCAGACTTTCGGAGTTCTATTGCAATCCTTTCATTATTTTTCGGAGTTCCATGCATGTTTTGTGGCGGTCCTTGGGGTCGTCCATTAATGATCTGGTTAGTTCGATAGAAAATATATCTTTTTCGTTCGCAAAAATGACATCTGGCATTGTCTCTGAAAAAGGGGTCCACATTTCCTCTGGACAACTGAAACTTTCATCTGTTTCGGGCAACTCGAACGACAACATAGAACGATCATGTGCATAAGAACGGCCATACATTTTCTTTGGATCATCGTAAATTCCACCCGTTTTTTCATTAACCCACTGACGACCATCGAAATAAGCACTTCCTGCCTCGCGAGGAGCATTATAACGCTTGTAATTATCATATACGAGATGACCATGAAGGCATCTAACCTTCAAAAGTTCAGCATATCTTACGTTGTTACAACCACAAGGAAAGGTTTCTCCTAGAGCAATAAACTCTCCATGAATGAATCCTTTTAATTGCTCTGGTAACTTGTAAACGTGACGACCATCGGCGAGACTACCTTCGTATTGCAGTGGATTACCACTACGATCGAAAAGTTCACCTATTGCTCCTGCAAAAATACCACTACGGATATCATTATTACTATAACCACAACTATACAACCACTGGTCTGCAATGTTTTCGACTACCATGTTCTCAGCCGTTACGTAAAGTTGGCTCAGGTTATGACTATAAGGACCATAAACCAAAGTATGGTCGGGTGTCTGTCCTACCAACGGTAATGTGGCAGGATCAAAGCCCCGCACAGCAACTCCACTCATCATACCTACCGAGGCAAGACTAGTTTTTATAATTGTACTTATTGTTTTACTCATATTTATATTCATACCGCTCTCTCTGTTTAAAGCTTAACCAATGTATTTTTGTAAATAATTTATACCTTGTTAATTATATTTAAAATATTTTTGTAGTAAATCTATTAGTTTCTTTACCAAAGATACCAACATCGTGAACTGGTTGCCAAAAATAAATCCCCGGAGAAATTCAATATTTTATTTACCAACGACCCAAAGTCGACCTCGTCACATCCGGCAACAAAAGATCATGAAGTCGCTTGAATGCTTTTCGCTGAATAATATATGCTACGGCATCTACATCGCCTTCGACTGACGAAATAATCTCTATATGCATCTTAACCCCTCTGCGAAAGATATTAATTGAAGGGCTAACAAGCTGATGTTCAACAACCTGTTATAAAATTTCAACTTATTCTTATCCAATTATATCTTTCGTAGAAGCTCTAATATTACTTTGTATCCTCGGCCTGTTTTCTGTCACACCGATGGACTTAGGCTTTGGAGATTACTTTTCCATGGCCTCATCTAGTCTTCTGATTCGTTCATTTGCGCAACGAGCGTTTCAAAATAAGTACCGCGTTCGGCGTAATTGCTGAACTGATCCCAACTTGCAAAGCCTGGACTAAAAACGATGGTAGCTTTTTCATCATGCGTGCAAAGCGACTTGAAAACATTCTCAAGGCTGCCGGATAAAATACAGGTGGCATGCATAGACGTATTTTTTAGGAACAATGCGTACAAACGAGGCCCCGTTTCTCCAATCAGGTAAATTTTTTGAACGTTGGAGTATTTTTCAAAAACGTTTACATAATCGTTAAGGTGCTCTCCTTTGGATTGACCTCCCAAAATCCAATGGACGTTGGGATAATCCTTGAAACTGGCAAGAGCCGCTTGCGTGGCGTGTAAATTGGTTGCCTTCGAGTCTTCCCAAAATTCAATGCGTCGCACCGTTCGCACTTTATGCAATCGATGCAACGGTTGCTTAAAACGATGCAAGCAATGTTCGAGGATTCGAAGCGGAATTTTGTTAAATTCACAAAAATATTTCAAGATGTGAAAATTTTCCACCTGCCCAACGGAAAATTTTAATGGGAATTGTTGTACCCAATGCCGGTCATCTTCGGTGGGGACCGGTATAAAATGAGCCTGCGGGTGGCGCAAGTTGCCATGCAGGAGATTTTGCAAAGAGGGACCTAAAAATACGTGACCTCCATTGGCCAAACAAAGTTTCGCCAAATGCGCCTTGGATTGGAGATAGTGGGAAAAATTTCGATGGTAATTGAGGTGATCGGGAGATAAATTGGTCCAAAGAACTTGCGAGGGAGCAAGGTATCTTAAACCCCAGGCTTGAAAAGAGCTGACTTCACACACGAGATAAGTATCCCTAGAAACGCCTTGTAGCACAATATTGGACAATGCACTTCCATTATTCCCCACCGCCAAAGCGGATTGTCCTTGTTGCAGAAAAATTTGACTTAAGCATTCGGTCACGGATGTTTTTCCGTTCGTACCCGTAACGGCTATCAATGGATTTTCGAGATAGGTTGCCGCAAAATCTAATTCATTTACGCATAAGATACGCGCCCTGTAAAAAGACTTTAGCCAAGGATGATGGGGAGAAAAGCCTGGACTAAAAATACACAAAGCAAATTGTTGGATGTTTTCAGGTAGCCGTGGACCCTGTTGGTCAAATATTTCGTAAGGTATATGGAGGTGTTCTAACAGACGTGCACAGGCAAGTCCGGAAACGCCTTTTCCCAAAATAGCAACCGGCTTCAACGAATGCAAACGCATGCACCTTTCACGCAAAAAACTCTTCATATAATAGGGACTACACCTGCATTCCAAAAATCTAAAAAGCATCCGTTACGCTATACCCATATTGCACATACGTACCTTCATTCGCAACAGAATCTTCACCTTTTACCATATATTTAAACGTATTCTTACCTTGCTTTATACATAAAATTTTCAATAGTGGGAATTAAAAAGGCCGTACATTGAGCGAAATTTGGGATGCAATCGTCATAGGTGCAGGGATGTCGGGGTTAGGTGCCGGCATACGCCTTGCTTTAGCTGGCAAAAAAGTGATTTTACTGGAAAAGCACAACACGGTCGGAGGGCTCAATGGATACTATTATCGGCATGGTTGCAAATACGATGTTGGCTTGCACGCCATGACAAATTTCATTTCCCGAGGCGGTGGGAGCAAACCTTTTGCAAAATTGTGCCGTCAACTAAGATTACCCTACGAGGCATTCCAATTGACTGAACAAATACGATCGTGCATTCATTTTCCACACATTCAATTATACTTCAACAATGATTTTGAACTTCTTCGTTCCGAAATTTCTCAAAAATTTCCCTCCTCCATCGATGCCTTTGATCAACTGGCAAAGACCATTATCGCGCTGAATGATACCGCATTGAGTGGTACAAAATTTATTTCAACGCGTGCACGTTTAAAAGATTTTATAAAGGACAATACGTTGCGTGAAATGCTGTTATTGCCTCTCCTTTACTACGGAAGCGCCCACGCAAACGACATCGATTGGCGACAATTTGCCATTTTATTTAAAGCCATTTACTTAGAAGGATTCGCACGACCTCGCGGTGGCGTACGCACCCTTCTACATTTGCTCAGAGAACATTATCACAAATTGGGAGGTATTTTACGCGTAAAAACCCCTGCTGTGTCCGTTACTATCGAGAACAACTGCGCTTCGGCAGTACATTTGAAAACGGGAGAAATTTTACGAGCCCATCAAATATTTTCTTCCATCGGCTATCGCGAAACCTTACGACTGCTTCCCGGAGATAGCACGATTTCAAGCGATACGCAAACGTTAAGCTTTTTGGAGACCATAACAACTTTGCCAGGGCCTCCGTGGACACATAACTGGCATAATACGATCGTTTTTTACAATGATTTTCCGACCGTTAATTACGCAACACCCGAAACCTACGTTGACCTGCACAGCGGTGTTGTATGCGTTCCCGAAAACTATCAAGACGACGCCCCCAAAACCAATACTACACTGCGTACAACCCATTTGGCCAACTATGATGCCTGGAAGTCACTTTCTCAAGCCGAATATTTTACCACCAAACAACATTGCCTTTTGCAGTCACGTCAAAAAGCTTTTACCATTTTAGGGCAACCCTCGAAAATAAAGCCCATCGCAGAAGACGTATTTACACCGCTAACGGTAGAACGTTACACAGGTCACATCAAGGGAGCCGTTTACGGGTATCCCAATAAAATAAGAGACGGAAACATCGGCCTAACAAACCTTTTCATCTGCGGCACCGATCAAGGTTTTTTGGGAATTGTGGGCGCCCTACTGAGTGGGATTTCCATGGTCAATTATCATACGCTGCAATCGAAATAAAGAGCTGTTTTCACGCATCCACAAAAATAACAAAAACGGTTGACTTTTCAATCCTCCCATTTACCTTAAACGTCATCAGCGGGGTAGTAGTTCAGTTGGTTAGAATGCCTGCCTGTCACGCAGGAGGTCGCGAGTTCGAGTCTCGTCTATCCCGCCAGATTTCAATTCCTTGGGAAACGGTTTATTAAGGCGTAATTGCGTTATAACCGTTATTATCTGTGTCGTCGAAATGACTTGTGAAAAATGCGTTTATTAAAAAGTTTTTATGCTATGAATACTTATCGACAACTTTAAAAACGCACGTTGCGGTTAATGGGTAGTTTCTACTTAAATACTCATTACGCCGAAAATCTCAAGCTGCAGGACAAATGACGCAAAATAACATCATTTAAAACAATAAGATGGAGCAACCTGCTTAGTTTAGTTGGGCAGAATAATGCGAAATAATAGTGATTACACCTTATATATATCTAATGGCGGAGAGAGAGGGATTTGAACCCTCGAAGCCCCTTTTGAGAACTTACCTTCTTAGCAGGAAGGCGCTTTAGACCACTCAGCCATCTCTCCCCAAAGCGGATGCGTGTCCAAAAGAATGGATTTTACGGAAAAAGTCAACGGTTAAACGTACAAAACATATAATGTAAAAAGTTGAAATAAATCTATTTAAATCAACTCCAAAGACGCGCGTAATCGGATCCCACAGCGAACCATAGATTTTCTAACTCCTCCTCGCCCGCTGATGTATCCGCAATCCATTGGATAAATCAGATCGGGAAACCTGGATGAGAAAAACCTTTTGAACGATCTTTTTAAAAGATTTAAAAATCGGTTTGTGTTTTCATTGTTGTTTTTCCCGTCTACTTACCTTTGCTGTAATTTTTTCCATTTTCCGAACATGCGAGAAATATCTGGAGGAAAACTTGACACTTCGGCGAACCATTTCAAATCGCTTGATTCATCTGAAACTTGTATGTTGTCATCGCCGTCCGTTGTTTTCATCAAAAATCTGACGTCGTAATGGTAATGTGCCGGAACTCCCCTGTATTCTGGAGTTGGATGAACCCCAATATCAAAAATCTCGTCCGACAGCAGTTTAATATTCCGCAAACCGGATTCCTCATGAGCTTCCTTCAGGGCGACACGAGCAAGATCGTTGTTACCGTCGGCGTGTCCTCCAGGCTGCAACCAAAATTTTGCTTTTTTGTGAAGCGTCATAAGAAATTTCATACCGTCGCAATTTTCCAGCCAGCATGATCCGGTAAAATGCCCAGCAAGCAACGATCTCTCGAAGCAATCTTCGTAAGTATTCAGAAAATCCAACATCCTTGCTTTGTCGGATATTTCTTTTTCATTTTCTGGATGATATCGTTCCAGCTTTTCTCTCAGCTTTTTTCTATGCATGGCTACAATATTCCCTGCGTTTGCTGATTATTCTGAAAATATTTCACGAAAAAGTGTTTGTTTAATTTTGGATGTTTATGATTTTTCTGATGAATTCCAGCTCAAATCCGCATTTTTTATAAAATTCTGGAGCCTGAAATTCCGAGGTACATAGGTTAATATTCCAAAATCCTTTTCCTTCGAATTGCAGTTCTAATTCTTGCAACAATTTCCGTCCGTATCCCTTTTTTTGTAAACCGAATAAATCCATAGCTCACCCACGTAAATCTCGGCAAAAACAGTATATCCTTCCAGCACTCCGATAACTTCGTTATCATTCTTCATTATCAATGAAAAACGTTTGTAATTTGTGTCAATACCACTGGACTTATCGTATTCTTTTAAATCTTCCCACATTCTTTCACCGATTTTTTGAGGAATATTCTCTACTATCTCTACTTTTATAAAATGACCTACTTCTTTCTGAATCTCAAACATACGCTTATTCCAAGCATTTTTCTACGATAAAATTGTACTCGTTCACCACACGATGAGACTGCCCTAGAATTGTTGTTTGTACTGGGAGTTACGCAGTTCAAATGGGTGTGTGGCCAGTAGTTATTGTCACAGATCATCTTGCATTTTATGATATAGCGGACATACTTACTCAGAGTGATTTCATGGAAAACAATAAGGATGGAATATCGAGAGGAAAAAATGATGGATCAATTATATTTGAAAAATACTTATTTGTTTGAGATTGATACGCAGGCTACTGAGTGCAAAAAAGATGAAAAAGATAGGCCGTACGTTCTGTTGAATCAAACGATTTTTTATCCACAGGGCGGAGGTCAGCCATGCGATTACGGAAAAATGATCGGCAGCGGTTTTGAGTATACGGTTCATGATGTGAGGCAAATCGGAGAAGAGATTCGTCACTACATTGATCTGCCACAAAATTCAATGCAAGATTTTCAGGGGAATTGCGTCGTCAAGTGCATCATTGACCAAGATAGAAGATTACTTAATGCTCGATATCACACCGCCGGACATCTATTGGGAAATATCGTAGAAAAATTATGCCCTAATCTCAAGGCACAAAAATGTCATGCTTTCCCGGGAGAATCATATATTGAATTTCAAGGAAAGGAAATGCCTAATGAGCCGTTACTTTCGGAAACTTTGAAAAACGTCATGGCAAAAAATTTGCAGACAAAAATTTTTGAAATGGATCGCAGGCAATTCGAATCCACCTACTACAAATTGCCCTACGAAATTCCTGAAACTAAAAAATTTCGTATCGTGCAGATAGGAAATTATCCTCCGATCCCGTGTGGCGGAACTCACGTGATATCGCTGGCGGAAATTGGTGAAATTCTGCTGAAAAAAATGAAACAAAAAAACGGCATCCTGAAAATATCATTTGGGGTAAAATAAAGTTTATTTCGTTTGTTGATATCTCTTCGAAAAACGTCGTTATCGTTGATGATAACTCTCGCATTCTGCTATCGGGAACCTCAAAAAGACCCCCTATTTTCTCAGAAAGTAAGAGTTTAATAAAGAGACTAGGGATTAAAGTATGTAATATAATACGGGCGCCTAGAACTCTTTTATTGCCTTTTTGGTTTCTATACGTTTCTTGGAGCATTGGGGTCATAAGCCCCTTGAGGCATCTCTTCTGGACTATTGTAAATTTGATCTGCATGTTTGTCAACCCAACGAAGGCCGTCGAAATAAGCACCTCTTAAGAAAGAAGTTCCATCGGGATTTCTTTTTGGATCACCAACCTGCGACGGGAAAACATAAAACTTATAGCCAGCATATACAAAATGGCCATGAACGAAATAAACTTTTTGAATGTTACAAACATTCCCTTCTCCCCTAGATGTCTCCCTTATGCGGTTATACCTTCCTCGGACAGCGTACCAACCCGACGCAGTAGGTCTTGGCATTTCATAAACGGGATCATCATTAGCCAGGGCACCTACCTGTCTCAGGGGAGTTCCATCACCATCAAACAAACTATTAGCCTTTGCAAGCAAACCAAAACCAGCCACCAAGACCCATTGGTCTGCGACTTTTTTGGCTCTGACGTGAGAAAGCGTTCTGTAAGTTCCATCCGGCGTTACCGGACCATAAACCGCCTCTTTTTCATCACTATCCATCACATATCCTACAAGCGGAAAATTAGCAACACGACTGGGACCAGGATTGACATACATAGCGTTGTTGGGACACGCATCAAATTCATGTTCTATTTGACAATACTCGCAAAACCAGGCGGTTAAGGTAACCTCACTCATTAAACCTGCCGCCACAAGACCCGCCTTTATAATTGTACATATCGTTTTATTCATACTATTTCCTATTCTATTTTTGTAAAATCTACGATTTTACCCAGAATAGCACATAATGTACCATGTAATAAACCTTATTACCAATCGATCTATGTATACCTTTAAAACTAGGTTCCAATTAAAAAGAGCATTGCTCTTATTGAAGCAATATTCTCTAGAAAAACTATCGGGAATCCAAAAAAGAAGCCCTACTTTCTAAGAAAGCAGGACTCCAACGGAAAAGACTAAGAATGCATGCCAATATGACAAGATCAAGTATTCCTGTCAAAATAAATACCTATCCTATCTGAATTATTGTATATAAAAAGGCTTAACTGGATAATAATTCCCAATCCCATCTGCAGTTTCCCTCATTTGGATGATTGTTTTGTTTTCCATTTCAATACAGGTACAGCTACAGTAATGCTTAGCCGAAACGGATTGCCTTACATATTCTGGCAGTTCATAATAGAGATAACCATCTCTCTGGATGCCATCAGCCTTTTCCAGAGGGTTACCATCACGATCGAAGAGACGCATGCCCTTATCTGTCCTCTCCGCAAATATACCCGGACAAGTAGTTGCATAAAGCCACTGACCTGCAACTTCTTCGACTACGGAGTAATACCACGTTCTGTAAGTGCTATCTGGCGATACTGGACCATAAACCGCATCTTCTTTAAGTTCTTTATTTTCATATCCTTCATGCTTCACGTATCCTACATGCGGAAAATGCGCAAGACGAATATCAGAATTGTTGAACTTCGTAGTATTGGGACACATATCAAATGTATGTTCCATTTGACAATCCTCACACCACCAGGCATTTAAGGTAACTCCACCTGTCATACCTACCGTAACAAGACTAGTTTTTATAATTGTATTTATTATTTTTTTTATATTTATATTCATATCATTTCCTTTGTTTAAGGTTTATGCGACGTACCTTGGTAAATAATTTATGGCTTGTCGACTATATTTAAAATATTTTTGTAATAAATTTATTAGTTTTATTTACCAACGACATCAACATCGTGGACTGGTCGTCAAAAATAAACCCTAGAGAAATTCAACATTTTATTTACTAACGACCCAAAGTCGACCTCGTTATATCCGGCAACAAAAGATCTTGACTGTTTTGGAAGAAGGTCTTGGGAAATTCTTCAAAAAAGTCGGAATGAATTCCGCTATTCAAGATTAGGGTGCGATTATCCGAAAGTAAAAGGTTACAATGAAGGAGCTTCGTATTTCATAAAGGGTCAAAAATTGATTTGCAAAGAAATACTTATGAGCATTTCAATTGCGCAATTGTCAGTCCAAAGATTTTAGATCTATACGCAATCGGTCCACACATTTAAACGATGCAGCAGTAACTATACATGACAATTCTGCTGTAGATTTACTTGAAAAAAACCACATGCAACTTAATTTAACTACGTGACCCACAACCTACATCCCATTTTGAAAATGATTACGGGTACGCTTTGTTCTCGCATCTTGGGATTGCTGAGGGATACCGTATTTTTTACCATTTTGGGTTCCGGGATGCAAGCTTCCGCTTTTTTAATTGCATTTGCAATTCCCAATTTATTTCGGCGTTTGTGCGGAGAAGGCGCCCTCAATTCCGCCTTTATTCCCGTATTTGCCCAAAGACTCGTTCATCAAAAATCTTCTTCTGGACATTTTCTTAACCTTTTTTTTTCACGGGTTAACATTTACTTGGGAGTAGGTATTCTAGTAAGCATGGGCCTTTTGTACTGCTTGCAAACTTACGCTCCGATTCATCATCGATGGGAAACGGTCATAAACTTAACGTGCATCATGTTACCCTATCTGTGGTTCATTTGCCTGGCGGCATTGTACAACGGGGCCCTCAACGTTTTAAACGCATTTTCTTTGACGGCATTTTCTCCCATTTTACTCAACGTCTTTATGCTCCTAGGTTTGGGCATAAGCACACGTTTCGAAAGCGACCAGACACGCATTTTAATCGTATCTTTCGGGGTTGTTGTCGGAGGATTTTTTCAATGGTATTTTCCCAGAAATCAACTGAAGGGTCTAAAGGCATGGCAGCCCAAATTTTGCTGGCAGTTGGATCAAGATTTGCAGCGCATTTGGTGGCTGTTTATTCCCAGCGTATTGGGGGCGGCTATATTTCAAATCAATACGCTCCTGGGGCGCTTATTGGCATTTTCGATTGATGAACAGGCCGTATCGCTACTGTATTTGTCCAATCGATTTTTAGAATTACCCTTAGGCTTATTTGCTTTTGCGATCATTTCCGTATTATTACCCCAACTGTCCCTGTGCGAAGCGCAGCATAAGTCAAAGGAAGCCAACACCATTCTTCAAAATAGTCTACATCTGCTGCTCACACTTCTTTTGTCGGCAAGCGTGGGATTATTTTTACTGGCAGAACCCATTTTAAATTTATTTTTTTGCTGGGGTAAATTTTCCATTAAAGATGTTCAAGCGGCCGTACCTTTGTTAAAAATTTTCGCCATTGGACTGCCTTTCTTTGGGTTAACTGCCCTGCTAACGCGCGTATTTTACGCTCACAAAGATACAAAAACGCCTGTCCGCATCGCCCTTTACGTGCTCATTTTATACCTTATTACCGCCCTCTCGTGCATTCATCTCTACAAAGCAGCTGGCCTCGCATTAGCCTCCATACTAAGTACGATCGCACAATTTCTATTCCTTTGGCATATTTTGGCCAAACGATACACCCATTACCAACTTAAATTGATGCCCTTAATCGCAAAAAAAGTACCCTGCATCCTATTGTTGGGTACTTTTGTTTACATTGCGTCTCGGTGGTTACCCATCGAAAGTCAAAAAATTGAAACCTGCTTTTTATTGTCGATCATCATCACCCTAAGCGTACTTATCTACGGATTCAGCCTATTTTTTATGGACAATCGCGCTTTTAAATGCCTGCAAGCTATTTTACGCCTTAAAACACCTAAAATGCACGTGACCTCTTCCAAGGATTAAAAAGCAGATGCATTAAACCTGTTTCGCATCCGTGGACGAAGTCTTTGCAACTTCTGGCACCGTATTTACCGCACCCATGGTGTTGTATACTTCTTTTCTAAAAATGCGAACACTTTGCGGAGCATTCACACCCAACTTAACACGCTCATTTTCTATTTTGGAAACTAGAATTTCTACGCACTCTCCGCTGGGACAAAGAATGAGGATGGATTCATCGTGTTTACGTGTCAGGATAAGCATTTTCCCTCCTTTATGAAACCGGGTACATAGGTAAATATTCTTCGCAATGCTTGCTCTACAACGCAATCTTTTCGATACCTATCGAGACCACGCATTGGGAATACTAAAAGTCTCAAAACCAACGGTTGCCAAAAAATGTTCCTCATAACAATCCTTTAAGCTTAGAGGGTACAATCTGTTTACCCGTCTTATTGCGTGTTTGCGCATTGGGTAAAATTTGTTGCAACACCGAACTATTGATAAATTGTGCCTGTCCAAGTAACTTTTGCTGCATTTGTGTCTTCGCTTTTATGCGATACCTAAGCGCAATCACCTCTTCCACAAGCGCTTCAAATAGGGTTTTTAAATTTTCAGGTACATATTTTGGGATTTCATTGAGCATTAAAGCTTCTTTACCATTCTCTTCGGCCAATTGTTGAACAAAAGCACTACGATTGGCCGTTGCAGAATGATTGGCAGGCAGCTGTGCTTCAATTTTTGATGTCGCCTGAAGTAGTGAAATTGGATTATGTTTCATGAGACAATTTTGCTGCTCGTAAATCAAGTTCAGCAACGCACCGTATTCCTCGATTTCTTTGCGAAAAGCATTTGCAAATTGGTCGTAACTGAAAGTATCGTTCTTGGTAGGTTGTTTTTTCATGATTATACTGCCAATCAATTTGCCCAGAAAGGTTGCTCATATCTGCGTTCGAGGGTTGTATCCTTAAAATCCCATTGTTCGAACCCGACAACCTTGCACATGTTTGCAAACCAAAACTTAGGATGGCTCCATTGTCCTGATGGATGCGGTGCAGATGCGTTTTTCTGGAAGTCGAGTTGCATAAAATCGTTCACTTGATTTCATACTTAGCAATCTTTATGCCAGTGGCACAAACCGCGAGATACATCTGTAATGAGAAGCGTTAATCCAATGAGCGCGTGTCTAACAACTACGCGCCAATAACCGCCGAATTTGCCTAACGTGCCAAAAATTCTTTAAACCGATAAAGGTCTTCGAAGCACTTATAAGTTTCCGTATGCATAGGATCGTGCGTCAACAAAGCCGCATGAATATTTGCAGATAGTCCCGCTTGCACATCCGAAAGTTTATCACCAATCATCCAACACTGTTGGCAATCCAAATTAAATGCCTGTATACATTCTAAAATAAACCTAGGTGACGGTTTTCTGTAAACCTGCTTTTGATCAGGAGTTTCGGTTGCTAAACAAATTTTTGTAAAAAAATGTTCACCCAACTCCAACAATTGTATCAGTTTTCGGGTACACGCTTGCGCCTGTTCCAGGGTGTAATAACCGTATCCAACACCACTTTGATTGGAAAATAAGAAAAACAACCATTGTTTTTCCACAAAGTACTGTAACGCTTCTTTTACACGCGGCAAAAGTCGAATTTTATTCGGATCATACACGTACCCCTCATCGACGACGAGAGTTCCATCTCTATCCAAGAACAATGCTTTTCTTTTAGACTGAAAGGGATTCGGCATACGACAAAATTTCCTGCGCTGAAACGGTTGCCGTACCTACCTTGCCGACCACTATGCCGGCAGCTATGTTGGCAAAATAAGCAGCTTGTGTCACGTCCTCTTCGGCACAGAGTGCAAGCGTTAAGGCTGCAATTGCGGTATCGCCTGCGCCCGATACATCAAAAACCTCCTTAGCCAACGTTGGAAACAGCTCTGTACGTCGCTCGGGATCTACCATAACAATACCTTCTTCTCCCAAAGTAATGCCTAGGTAACGCGTTGCATGGACTGCTTGAATACGTGCAATCACATCCTTCAAAGGAAAAAGCTTCAGATGTTTTGTTTCCAAAGACGCCAATTGCAAAGCCTCCGTCCGATTGGGAGTCAGCAAATCTACATCTTGGTAAAGGAGTTCCCTCACCGGCTTAGGATCTACGGCCAAAAAGAAATTTTTCCTACGTTTTAATTGGATCAAATGATCAAAAACAGACTGAGCTACAGATCCTTTACTGTAATCGGATACGATGACACCATCCACATCCCTTATTCTTTCCGCTATTAAAATGTTAAGTTCATCCACCCATTTTAATGGAAATTCGGACTCTCTATCCAGACGACACAGTTGTTGATTTCTGACCACCACACGTGTTTTTACGATTGTTTCAATCGTTGACTGCGTACACGCTTCCGGAAACGCAATACGCGCATCTTGCAGCAATTGTCCAACCTGCATTCCAGCTTTATCTTGACCTACCCATCCCACAAGCTCTACCTGGGCTCCCAACTGACGCACATTGATGGCCACATTGCACGCCCCTCCTAAACGATACGTTTCACGCTCAACGTTGACAACGGGGACAGGGGCTTCGGGTGAAATGCGATGAACATCGCCAAAAATGTAATGATCCAACATGCAATCTCCCACAACCAACATCTTTAAATGCCGTATCTTTTGTAAGAGATTATTCATTTGACTTCTTTGCTTCAATGCCATGACTTTGACCGTATGTACTGTTTTTCGCTAAAAAAATGCCCTACGTCAATCTGGCTTTTCATAATTTCTTATTCCATAACTTTGGGGGCCCTTCCCCGTTGGCCTACCGATAATCCAGCTTTCTTCCAGAACAAATCCATGGACACGTACATACAACCTACGGCAAGCGGCCTTGTTGCATCAGGTACTTTCGGCTGTGTACGCAATCATGGAACGCGTTTTCATGAAGGCATTGACGTAAAATCTATTCAACGAAACCGTCGGAATCGTCCCCTAGATCTTGTGCGGGCTATTTTACCCGGCAACGTTGTCTACGTGAATTCAATTGCAAGCAAAAGTACTTACGGACGCTATGTTGTCTTACGGCATACCCTAGACTCTTTTAGCTACTACTCTTTATACGCCCATTTAAATGAAATTTACGTCCAGCTGAACCAAATAGTACAGCAAGGTACCGCACTTGGCATCATGGGTAATACATCCTGTTCAAAAATCCCGTTGAGCCGCGCACACCTACATTTTGAAATCGGCTTATCACTTGGATCCAAAGACACATTCCATGCATGGTACTCCAGCCAAGGGTTCAAAGAACCTAACTTTCACTGCGAATGGAATGGAATGAATCTAGTGGGGCTGGATCCCTTAGAATTCTTTAAATCGGGTACCGACCTCTTAACCTTTGTCAAAAATCAGCCTATTGCGTTTACTTTACAAGTCGCAACTTCAGTCATACCTGATTTTATTCAACAAAATCAGGCTTTACTTACAACGCCTCTGCAAGCTGAAAAAACGCTTCACGGATGGGAAATCGCCTTCAATTGGCTTGGTTGCCCCCTACGATGGACTCCACTGTACGGACTAAAACTTCCGGAAAACGCCGTGTACGTGCTTCATTGCAATCCCATTGAACTTTCGCAACACGGATGTCGACACACATTGGAATTTAATAAGCAAGGACAAGTTTTTTTAGGTCACGTATTGCGAAGGCAATTAACTTTATTATTCAATACCTGCTTCCAACGACTTTACTAAGCGTTTCAGATATTCCCTAACTTTATCTAAACGCGCATCCGTTAATATCGGAATGAGTTCATTAATTTTTTTAACCGGCATGTCCCACCATTTTAATTGTAAAAGTGTATGAATTAATGCCTCATCGAAACGCTTTTTAACCAATCTTGCAGGATTTCCAACAACCATTGCGTAAGGGTCCACATCACTTGCAACGACGCTGTTGGCCCCAATAATTGCGCCACTACCAATGTGTATACCCGGTAGAATTGTTACATTTTGCCCAATCCAAACATCATTACCCACTTCCGTATCACCCTTTAAGGGCATACATTCAAGAGCAGGGACAGACTGGTTCCAACCTTGAAAGATATAGAACGGAAACGTAGAAACTGTATTCATTTGATGATTGGCACCATTCATTATAAATTCTACACCTTTTCCTATCTGGCAGAATTTTCCTATAATCAATTTATCGCCGTAAAAATCATAATGATGCGTCACATGTTTTTCAAAATCAACATCTGCAAAGTAGGTAAAATCACCCACGCATATATTTTTATTCTTAAGGGTAGGTTTGACATACGTAACCGTCTTGATATCCTGAACAGGAAAAATAACGTTGGGATTGGGTTGCAGCATCCTTTATGCCTCACGTGAATGATCTTTTTCTTCAACCACAACCGTAATCGATGTTACCTTCTTATTGCGGCGTATTTTGATGTGTAATTTTTGTTTAGGCTGAGCAAAAAAGACAAAGTTTTTAAAAGTTTCGCGTGAATTTACAGGCACTGCATCAAATTCAAGCAATACATCTCCGATGCGAATGCCTGCTTTTTGTGCCGGTGAATTACCTTGTACCGCAACTACTTGTAAATAAAGTTGCTGCAGCTCTTTATCCAATACAACTTCCACCGTCATACCCACATAGCCATAACGTACACGACCGAATAAAAGTAAATCGTGATAAATTTTATTGAGTGCGTATGCGGGCATAAAGTAGGTTTCTCTTGTTTCAGACAAAGCGTACAACAACATTCCGGCCAAGTGTCCGGACATATCAAAAACGGGTCCACCACAATCCCCACCGTCAACGCCTAAGGTACTTCGAATAAGCGTCGTAGGCCATTCAATACCCAAATAACGATCGTTTAACCCTGTTACGTATCCCAATTGTGGGGAAACGTTTAAAGCCAATTTATAGGACAAACTTGCAACCCCTTCACCCACATCTGGGTATTTGCATGCATCCGGTATGTTTAAATGCGAAATTTGTTCGGCTACGCAGTCAAGTTTTAGCAAGGCCACATTGGCAATGACATCGCTTCCCAATTTTGTTACCGCGTAAATTCGCTTGTCGATCTCAATGCAGTAACCCTCGCCTTCCGAAGCCGTTGTCAGCAAATGACCCTGGGGGCTCACAAAAAACCCTGTTGCCAATTGAGGTCCTTTTTCTTCTGTCCGATAGCGAACCAATACAACGCTCGCACGGTTTTTTTCATACACTTCTTGCAAGAATTGTACACCTGCATCCAAAGGTTCAGATGCCTGAACAACCGTTAAGCTATATCGATTGAAACCGAACAAGCTTACAAGGAATAGAGACTTCGCTATCCAATGACGCATCACCTAGAAAGAAAAACGCTTACACGTATCCGTTGCAACTATTTTTTGAGATCCACTAATCAAACTTTTGACGGGAACGGAAGACAGCTGCCGATCTACGGATAAAACAAATTGCTTCAATGTTCGGTGGCAAACAATATCTTCGGCAACAACCACAAAACGACTCGACAACTTTTCTGCCCGAAAGCATTGGGAGTAAATTACAAAACTGAATACGCATAAACACGTTGCTAAAGGCAACCAATGTACCCAATTTTTGCATAAAATATCCCACAGGTTCGTCCAAGAAAAAGATCGCTTCCTCGTTGATTCTAAAGCTAACCTACATTGCAATTGTTTTTCAAAAGCTCCCCAAAACTCTTCACGCGGCATTTCACATCGCTTCAGATGTAATAGTTCTTCCAAACTAAAATTCAACTTCCTAGGCTTCATAATCTTTTAAATAATCCTTCAACAATTGTTTTAATTGTTCTTTTGCATAATGCAATCGTGAACGTACTGTCCCTTCCGAACAACGTAACATTTGGGCTATTTCCGTATGACTCATGCCTTCAATTTCAAATAAAATAACTACCGTTCTATGGTTTAAAGACAACTTTTGCAATGCTTCGTTCAATTTTTCTTGCAATTCTTTCAACAAAGTTGCCTTATCTCCCATCTCTGAATCATTTGAATGACTTAAGATGTTTTCTTGAACTTCCGTGTTGTCCCAATTGTCTAAACTGTAATAGAAGGGTTTTTTAGACTTTTTGATGAAAGAAAAAGTTGTATTGAGCGCAATACGATACAACCACGTATAAAAATGAGACTCCCCTTTGAATGTATGAATGCCTCTAAACGCTTTTACCAATATTTCCTGTGTTAAATCCGCAGCATCCACTTTATTAGCAGTCATATTGTAAACAACGCTGTACAGTCGTCGTTGATATTTTCGAATCAAAAAATCAAATGCACGTATGTTTCCCAATTTTACCCTACGGATCCAGAGACGATCTTCATCCGCAGATTGTTCTGCCAATATGTTTTCTTCATCCAAATTTACTTCTGGCGGGGCATCCATCTAACATTGAATGTTTTTTAGGCTAGATCTTTCAAGCATAGGGTCAACATAAAAGACATCCGTCCGCGCAAATCAATAAATAATCAATATCGCAAAAATAGGCTTGATTATCATGGACAACATTTTTAAACTTTATTTATGTCTTCCACATCAACGTCCGCAACGGGGTTACCAGATTCTGAGATACAAGCTGCTGTACCTATTGGTACCCATATTGATTATCCAGACTTACCTGCAATTAGTTCAGCTTGTAACACATTAATTAACGCACTTTGCACAGGTTTATCTAAAATACCAATACCTGGACTCAGTTTAATTGGTTTTGGGATACACAAGTTAGTGGACAGTGGTGTCCTACATTTAAAAGAACACATACTGAATGCTTTGTCTACAAGTCATAAAGATTTTTCAGAAATAGTTAAGGAGTTTTGTGAAGCAAAGGGCATCAAGGAATCTTTCAAAGCAGTAGGCAATATGTTTCAATGGGCCATTGGAAAAGGACTTTACAGTTTTGCGCTTAAATGTATGAACGTATTGGGTTTGTTGATAGCCCTTAATGACGCAACCATCGAGATTGAATCTGTCAAAGAATGGCTGACAAGTTTAAAACAAGATTTTGAAACGGCAGTAACCTTTCAAATAAGTCCTAGAGGAATTACTCTTTCCGCAGAAAGACAAACGGATGAACATCAGGTTGCCGTTAAAGCAAATCCCGCACCTGTGTCGCAACCAGCTGCGTCTCTGGCAGAAAAATCCGACGCAACCCATGACGTAAAAACACGCGACCAACGTACGCTCGCACGGATTCAAAAACTCCTCGACGACGACCAAGAGGTACGCGATACTCTCCAACAAATGCAACCTTTAGAAACAGAGGGTGAAATGATAAGATTTTTACTTGCTTTGGTAAATGCGAATAATCCATTAGAAAGACTTCTCGCCGTTGTTTTAAACCTGAGAGCCCAACAAAGTGCCTGAATAAAAAATGAGTGGCGAGCACAAAAGCTTGTCAGCTCGATGATACAATTTAAGATTAAAGCATATGAAACGATTGATATTGTTACGTCATGGAGAAAGTGTTTGGAATAAAAAAAATCGCTTTACGGGATGGACGGATATAGATTTGTCAGATCGGGGACAAGAAGAGGCTTTAAGAGCGGCTCAATCGTTAAAACAAGAGAATTTTACTTTCGATAAAACCTATACATCGGTTTTGAAGCGCGCCATACGAACCCTGTGGACCGTATTGGATAAAATGGATTTAATGTGGCTTCCCGTACATTGTGTTTGGGAATTAAACGAACGGCACTATGGAGCTTTGCAAGGACTCAATAAAGCAGAAACAGCTCAGAAGTACGGCGAGGAACAAGTGCGTATTTGGCGACGGAGCTACGATGTACAACCACCTGCTCTGGATCCCAATGATGCACGATATGCAGGCCACGACCCAAAGTACCGTTACCTTGAGCGCGAAAAACTACCGTTGACCGAATGCTTACAAGATACTTCGAAGCGTCTCCTGCCCTTTTGGCATTCCAATTTAGTACCTGAAATAAAATCCAATCAAAAATTGTTAATTGTTGCCCACGGTAATTCTTTGAGAGCTCTCGTTCAGCACTTGGATCAAATATCCAATCAAGATATACTAGAATTGAATATTCCAACGGGCATTCCGCTTGTCTATGAGCTCGATGACAACTTAAAGCCAATACGACATTATTACTTGGGGAATCAGGATACCCTTGCGCAAGCTCAAAAAGCGGTTGCCAATCAAGGAAAAATAAGTACATAAACTTATGGGACCCAATAAGCGTGGTTTTACTTTTATCGAAGTATGCATCGTACTCATCTGCATAAGCACTCTTGTAATCGGTTGCGCATCCGGGTTCCGCTATCACCAACAGTCGTATCGGGCAGAAATTTTCGTACAAGAAGCAATGCTATTACGCAACGCATTTATTAGCTACTGGGAAACCTACAGGTCATTTCCAACAATTGCGGAAACAGCTCTTACCAATTCGGCATTCGAAAAAATAAAACCCCACTGGTATCCATTTAATCCGGGGAATTCCAATTTAAAACAGTGTTATTGGGTAGGCGTAACGTCCAGCACACTGGATTCCGTATACATCCGTTTGCAACGCCCTACGAACATATCTCTCAAAAACGATTTGATCCAAAAAAAAATTAGCAGACACTTTTTTTTCGAGACAAGTACGGGCAAATGCTTTATTTTTAAAGCTCCGTGAAAAAAAGTATCAGCGATAAAATTTGCGCTCGACTAGAATCTTTCAATAAAGTTGAACTCAATAGCTTCATTCAACACGTTGATCGAGAACGACAACTGTTGGATGCTATTTTTAACGTTTTACAAGAGGCCATCATACTCGTTAATTCAAACGGCATGATAGAATTTTGCAACCAGGCCGCACTTAAACTTCTCGGATTAAAAGAGAATAAAAAACATAATACGCCTTTATGGAAATGGATTCCAAGTATAAAAAAAGTGTTCTCGATCCGAGAAAATGCCCTAAAGCCGGATATCATAGAACAGGAAATCGATTTATTGTATCCGGAAAAAAGATTTGTTCGATTACATCTACAAGTTTTTCCGGAAACAAATGAAAATGAAAAACGCTTTATCATCATTTTGTACGATATTACCCAGGAAACCATAGCCAACGAAGAACGTCTCGTCCAAGAACGCCTTGATTCCGTCGTTCAATTAGCTTCGGAAGTGGCCCATGAATTGGGGAATCCACTTAATTCCATCGCAATTCACCTGCAATTAATTGAACGCAAAATACATTCCATAGCCCTACCGGAAGCCCTGACACGTTCTCTGCAAGTGTGTACGGCCGAAGTGACTCGCCTCAACGAAATTATAAAATACTTTCTGCAGGCGGTACGACCGCAAGAGATTCAACTTAGAGAAGAAAATTTGGTAAAACTCATTGAAAAAGTTTTGTCCACCTTAGCCCCCCAATTGTCTAATTTAAACATTAACGTTGAATTAGATGCCCAAGAAGTGTCTCTTCCCAACATTAAAGTGGATAAAGCACGCATACATCAAGCCTTCTTTAATTTGCTCAAAAACGCCATTGAAGCCATCGGAACGGATGGTTGGGTTCGAATTTCTTTTTTCACAGATTCCAGCAACTTTGTGGTTGCTTTTGCCGACTCCGGCACAGGGATGTCCGAAACACAGGCGGCGCATTTATTAGGCACGCAAAAAATAACTTCAAAACCCCAAGGACACGGCATCGGCATGCTTATTGTTCGACGTATCATGCAAGAGCACAGAGGACTCGTAGCTCTGGAAAGCAAAATGGGGTTTGGCACCATTATTTACCTCAAATTCCCACTGCCGCAAAAATATTTAAAAAAACTTTCAGATCAAACGCTAACGCAATAGAGTACGTATGCATACAATTGAAATCATTGCCCGTGGCATCCTTATCCAATCCAATCATTTATTGGTGTGTTATCCTTCGAACCAAGATTACACTTACCTGCCAGGCGGACATGTAGAATTTGGAGAAACACTTACCCAGGCATTGCAAAGAGAGTGGAGAGAAGAACTGGGATGCCAGTGCCACATAAGTAACTTTCTCAACTTCTTTGAAGAACATTATACCGACGACCGTCAACAACGTCACCATGAATACAATTTCTTATTTCTTGTTCAATGCGAACAGTTATCCTTGATGCTTCCATTACCTCACATGGAAACGGAGGTAAACTTTCGATGGATTGCATTTAATCAAATACCTTCGGCCAATCTACTTCCAAAAGCAATCGCTTCCTACGTAAAAAGTTATCCGAAATGACTTACCCAAAGGTTTTAAATAAGGACAACTTAATCTTCATATCCTTTCTGGTATCCTGAAGTTCTTTCTTTGATCCTTCACTTTTGAGTTCAACGATTGCTGCAAAATTATTTTACCGCAGTTTTCTAAAATTTTTTTGAACAACCCGCCCAAATATCTGACCTACATGTATGATGGGATCAATGCAACAAAATCATTGGATTTTAGATGGATACAACGTAATGCATGCGCTTGGTAAAATACACGAGAGCCCTTCCTTTGAGGTAGCCAGAGCACTTTTCGTAGCATGGCTCGGACAATTTCAAAGCCAAGGGGATAAGCGTATTACGGTCGTTTTTGACTCCAATGTAACTTTCGAAGGGCCACAAGTAATGCACCCACGCATTCACATTATTTACAGTCCGCAAGGGTTTAACGCCGATGGAACCATTTTAATGTGCGTACGACAAGCGAACCCAGAAACACGTTCGCATTTAACGGTTGTGACACGCGACCGTATGCTCCGCGACACACTTTTTGCTTACAACTGCGTGGTCGTATCGCCGGAAGCATTTTTCAAAGAATACCTCATCTATCAATCAAACACGCAGCGTGTAAATCAACAAAAGACACCTTCACAAAAATATTTTTATAAACCTTTTCAAACACATTTCGACAGGTATCCACCGAAAACTTCCTAAAAATACTTTATCTATAACATTTGA
Source organism: Puniceicoccales bacterium (assembly GCA_031266455.1). Taxonomy (GTDB): domain Bacteria; phylum Verrucomicrobiota; class Verrucomicrobiia; order Opitutales; family UBA9783; genus CABUVL01. The sequence continues at coordinate 5,054 of JAISBA010000009.1, read as the reverse complement.
TGTCTATGGTATATTTTTACCCATAAAATGAGCAACTTACTTCTGGACTCTTGGATGAAAATTCTATAAAATTTTATTATGGAAATGATTACACTCTTTGGGACACAACCCTACGATGAACAATTTTTTAAAAAGATAAACGAGGAGGGAAAATTTGGGTACACTTTCAAGTTTTTCAAAGAAAACCTCACACAACATACGGCTTCTTTGGCAGACGGTACACAGGTCGCCTGCGTATTTGTCAACGACATTGTGAGCGCAAACGTAATAGATATCCTCCATAAGCATGGAATACGTCTTTTAGCACTGCGTTGCGCAGGTTTTAACAACGTTGATCTAGAAGCAGCCAAAGGTAAAATTAAGGTGGTGCGCGTTCCAGCGTATTCTCCTTATGCGGTAGCCGAATACACGCTCGGATTGATGCTAGCGTTAAATAGGAAAATTCACCGAGCCGTTAACCGAACGCACGAAGGCAATTTTTCACTTAACGGCTTACTTGGCTTCGATATGCACCAAAAAACCATCGGCATTGTAGGTACGGGGAAAATAGCCAAAGTGCTCATCAACTTACTGGGCGGATTTGGCGTCAACCTATTGGCCTACGATGTTTTTCCAGATCAAGCTTTTGCTCAAGAACATCACGTGCAATACACAACGCTGGAGCATTTACTATCCGAATCGGACATTATTTCTCTGCATTGTCCACTGACACCGGAAACCCAACACATTATTAATGCCAAAACTCTCCAAAAAATGAAACCGGGTGTAATGCTCATCAACACAGGGCGTGGACAATTGATCGACACACGTGCACTCATCAATAGCCTAAAAAAACATCACGTAGGTTCCATTGCTTTGGACGTCTATGAAAATGAAGGTAAATACTTTTATCAAGATCATTCCAATCAATGCATCGAGGATGACCTATTGGCACGTTTATTATCTTTCAACAATGTTATCGTTACCTCACATCAAGCATTTTTCACCCAAGAAGCCCTTGTAAACATTGCTATGACGACCTTGGAAAATATACAAGCCTTTTTGACGCATCAATCGCTCGTTAACGAAGTAAAGTCATAGCTTGCCCATTCAAGTTTGAAGTGCAGCATAAAGCCCCAATATCGGCTACAGAAGTGTCATGATCGAAGAAAATCTCAAATGGTGTTTGGGCAAGAAGATGAAATGTGTTACACAAATATCGAAACATCAGGATCAACGTCAGCAAGCATTGATATTCTGAAAATACTTGAAAAGTTGAACAAAACGTATCATCGTGCGTAATACAAAAAATGCTTTGGAGATGGATAAAAACTGTTATTTTACTTCCATTCAATGTTTTAGTCATCGTACCGGAAATCGTTCTCTATTTTTCAGGCTATGACCGGGGAACGCAAGACATACTTGGGATGATGGCGGGAACATTGCTGCTGGTCGTCGGCTTATTTCTAGCTGGCTGGACTATGCTGCTTTTTATAAAAATAGGAAAAGGAACTGCGGCCCCTTGGGATCCCCCTCAAAAATTAATCGTTGCCGGTCCCTATTGTTATGTCAGGAATCCAATGATAACAAGCGTCTTCATCATGCTGATTGCTGAATCGCTATTGCTGGGATCTGGGTACATTTTTGGCTGGTTTATCGCATTTTTTCTGGGGAACACCATTTATTTCCCATTTTTCGAAGAGAAGGATTTGGAAAAAAGATTCGGCGAGGATTATTTACAATACAAACACAACGTGCCACGCTGGATTCCAAGACTGACGGCATGGAAGAAAAATGACAGATAATTGTTGTAAGCCTTCGACATGCCTTCTCAAAATCCGCTCTACATTCAAAACCTTTGTCTACTTGATGTGTGGAGATAAAATTTTGAATGGAGTTGGCATTCCGCTTACTGCTAATCTTTTTTGCAACGAAAATTCATGCCGTTTTCAAATCGCTTTAGGGCACAAAAACTCTCTTATGTCACCGTTGCATTTCATGCTTTAATAAGCACCATAAATTTCCATAGGAATGCACTCTTGAAAGCATAACGATATGCAAACTTCAAAGACATACGAAATGTGCAATGTAAATTTTAATTGAAAACTAGGGCAATGGACAAGATCAATATAATCACACGTACCCGGACCACTTAAAATTTTCATTGTGCACTACCCACAGACCGCTTTCTAGCGATTTATTTTAAGCGAACGCATGCAACGCCACAAATAAGTTGCCATCGCATAATCGCAATGTTGATCCAGATTACAAATGTGTTTGACAAGAGGGTTATGGGAATCTATCCCTTTTTCATGGATATTCGGTGCCCGATGGTGTAATGGCAGCACAAATGACTCTGGCTCATTGGATCGAAGTTCGAATCTTTGTCGGGCAGCCACTAAAATATCTTTCCCCCATAGGGGCATCGTGAACAAATTGCGCGTGATCGTAGAGGCTTGTTTCGTCCATCATCTAATGCAAAGCCACAATAACCATTGCACGAATCTCAAGTAAGTTCTCGTGAGTTACCCACAGATTTCCCAATGTCCTCTGCATATTGCCTAAAAAATAGCACGCTATGAGGAATAGGCATCCAGGTCAACGGGTCGCTTTTGACTTCGTCGGGCAAAACATTTTTTGATCAAATGCTACGCATGTGATTTTGGTTGCTGTGTAATGGATTGGACGATACCCGAAGTACTCCATCCGGACACAAAATTTAAAAAAAGAATTCGTGAACGATTTTTTTCCAATGCAGCACGCTCTAGAGGATGCAGCGTTTCGAGCGTGTAGTCTCCCGCTTTCACATAAATATGGGGAGCAATGAGTTCTATTTCTTTCGCCAAATGAAGTCCGTCAAACGTATATAGTCCATTCACGCATTGCAAAGCATTGAGCAAATACAATCGCGCTTCCCGTGAATAAATAGGGCGTGTAGGCCCCTTCAGCATACGTACACTTGCATCCGAATTGACGGCCACCCACAAAACATCCGCTTGCGCTGCCGCTTCTTTCAAAAAATGGACGTGCCCAACGTGCAATAAATCAAAGCATCCGTTTGTAAAAACCAAAGATTTTCCCTGTTGGCGCAACGTTTGGCGAGCTTCCATCAACTTTTCGACGGGAATTAATTTTTCAATTTCCAAGGACATAAATTCAAAAACCATTGTAAGCCAAGACCTTCAAATCTTGCAAATTCATTTTACAATTCACAAGTTTTATTAAAACATAAGCGCATGTCATTCAAATTAATTAGTTGGAATGTAAATGGACTGAGGGCTGTCTTAAAAAATAATTTTTACCCATTCATCGCAAGCTTCCAACCGGACATCTTGTGTTTACAAGAAACAAAATTACACGCGCAGGTTTGTCCCCACATGGAAACATTTAATCACATTTATTTTCATCACAGTGAACAAAAAAAAGGATACTCGGGGACTGCCATTTTTTCCCAAATTACGCCCCTTGATGTGCGGTGCATTGATGTGGATTCACAACATCCCGAAGGCCGCATTCTATCCATGGAATTCAAAAATTTCTACTTACTCAACGTTTACGTACCCAATTCCCAAGATACACTGCAGCGCCTTCCCTACAGAACTCAAATTTGGGACCCGAGTTTTAGACATTTTTTCAATAACTTACAAACAAGTAAACCTTTAATCATCTGCGGCGATTTCAACGTCGCCCATCAAGCTATTGATCTAACCAACCCTGAAATGCATCATTTTCACGCAGGATTTACCGATCAAGAACGCGCCTCCTTCGATTCACATTTATCGGTTGGCCTGGTGGATGTTTTCAGGCATCTGCATCCAAAACTTACCCAACAATATACGTGGTGGTCCTATAGAACACGGGCACGTGAAAGAAATGTAGGGTGGCGTCTCGATTATTTCTTAACATCCCAATCTCTACTGTCCTATGTACGCACGTGCACAATTTTAAAAGACGTACTCGGCTCCGACCATGCTCCCATTCAACTAGAACTTGAGGATACTTTACTTCATTAAAACGTGCAGTTTACGTTAGCTAAAGTCGACATAGTACAACGCCATCCCTCACGAATCAACATATCTTAGTCAAAGAGACAACGCACACAACCGTTACTCCAACTGATCTACTTTTCTCTATCCTCGATTTGAACTTATTGCGACGTTTATTTAATTATTATCTCCCATTCGTTGAAATCCGCGATGACATTTTTCCAATTTATAGTACCTTTGCGGCGTTATTTACCCTCATAAAACGTAAGTCCAATATTCTATTACAGAAAATACAATGCAAAGCACTTAAACTAAAGGCAAATAAATTCAATAGTACCAATTGTCCCAAGTTGCATTGCTATCAGGATCCGTCGAACCTGGACATTCAGGCAAAGTGCATATCATGCCACCGCTCTTATTATCCTTGGTCACATATCTTTCTTCCATGATTGAGCAGAACTTACGGTAACATTTTTCCAGATCTGTAGTATTTGACCTGATGCCAGTTAACGATACTCCACTGCTATGTGGTCTTCTGTAAGTAGCACCATTCAGCCAATTTTCTACATCATACCCATATGATGTTTTCCCCAATGGCTTGCGAGCCCATTTACGTGTACTAGCATTAATCAAATGATTGGATACAAATGGACGTAATTTATCGGGGATGTCATCCCAATCTGCATCCGGAGGAAATTCGTTAAAAATAAGATAATAATTACGACAGGCCTTGAGGATACTCAAGGTATCTTCTACGGTAGAATTCAGCCGATAATCTTCCGTAGCCTTCTTAAACCCCGGAACGGCGATGGCGGTAAGAATGGCCACGATGCACAGGGTAACGATGATTTCAATGAGGGTAAAACCACCTCTGCCTAAAGCTCCGATCTTCGAGCATTTCAATAGCCTCGCAGGCCTTGACACCCGAATGGGTAAATCTGACCTGGAGAATCTTCTTAAAGCGCGAAGCGCTTGGTATCTTGGTATCTTGGTATCTTGGTATCTTGGTATCTTGGTATCTTGGTATCTTGGTATCTTGGTATCTTGGTATCTTGGTATCTTGGTATCTTGGTATCTTGGTATCTTGGT
>JAISBA010000014.1 GCA_031266455.1 Puniceicoccales bacterium | reverse complement strand
GTCTTAGGGTAAGACTGGATTCATAGACCTCAGATTGGTGATGGCAAGGTTTAATTTACCCTACATGTCTGTATTCTAATGCAATGAAAGAACTTGTTATTAGAGGTTGAATTTTATAGAAGAGTACACTTTCTAGATATCCATGAAAGCCTATACACTCTCCTCAACGAAATCTCTCATAGCAAGTATGTTTTTTCTTCGTGGAAGTTCCCTGTAGGGAAACTCATGGGCAAGCCCCGTTATCCCGCTAATTCCCTTCCTTCATAATTCTTGAAATACCGTGACCTAATCCAGACTATTTGCAAAGTTTTGATAAGACTGAGGTAATTCCGATCTCACCAAAATTATCTTACCAAAACTGTTTATTATAGGACTCGGGATAACAACGGGAACCCCTTATTTGCTGGAATGTACGCACTTTCATGCCTAATTCCTTGGGGGATTTCCCGAAATTTATGGACTATAGATTAATCCATTTCAGAAAGAAAACCCCCGGTACAATTTTAATGGAAATCTAATTTTAAGCAGGGTGTTTATTACGTAGATTGGCAATTGCAAAATTGTTTGTTGCGGACTAAGTTGGAATTCACTGTACACGAGACCTGGGAAGACCTGTCGGCAACAGGACGAGGATACCGCAACATCTAAGATTTTGTATAGTTACGCAGCCAACAAGTAACGTTTTCAAAGGTTCTTGCATATTCATTTACGGCCCAGCAGGGTCGTTCGTCAGAGACCTGACTACAAATAGAAAAACCTTATTGAGGTGCCTACGGAACCTTCCTTCGCTTACGACAAATGGTTTAGAAAAAGCAATCAAGTGCATAGGCATAGGGTTTAGCTTGCAACGCGCAGTTGCGGTTACCGTAAATTACAACATGTGGAGGCATTGATTGTACCTCTTATAGCAAATAACCTGCTGAAGGATGGTCTAAAGTTGCAGTGATTACTTCAAGTAATCCTTCATTTTTTCTCTGTACAAAATTCTTTAGCTACCGTTTACAACTTTTTCGGTTGTTTTAAAGTGTAGTTTGGCAAAACGACCCAATCGTTCTTGTCCAAGATTTTTAACCAAAATATGTGCAACTTCTTGCACGCGGGTACCTGCACCTTTCGGCAAAAGCATCCCCGCTTCATCGCTTAATTTTTTTAATTGCCTCAGGTATTCTGCTCTAGCCACAACCGAAGCCGCTGCCACGACGGGATCTTCTTCGGCACGTACGCGTTGTTTCAGATTGAATGGGGTACTTTCCAAGTACTTTTGAACCAATTTACCTTTGGCAAACTGATCCAATAAGCCTTCTGGCACCCAACGCTTTTTCAAAGCATTGTCCAGTGATTTTGCATGAAACCAAGCCAGTAATTCGTTTAAATTACCAAATTTCTTGTACAACGCGTTATATTTTTCCATACCAGCAAAAGCAATTTCAATTACAACCCCATGCGTCCGACGAATCAACTGTTCCATTTTGAAAACGGCTAGATCACTCCCGAGTTTTTTGCTTTCCCTGAGTCCCGATTGTATCCAAGCATTCACCATGGAGCCGTCGCCAATAACACAGGCGGTTACCAGGGGACCAAAAAAATCACCCTTGCCGCTTTCATCCATGCCCGCATGGGGCACAAACCATTCTGGATGATGGACTCTTTCCAAACCCAATTGCGGGTTCTGGGTAATTTCAGATTCCAAAACATAGGTCACAAAACTTTCCGTCTTCTTTCCCTGTATCACTACTTTGCCGCTCTGATAAGCAACTACGTTGACGCCATCACCCCGAAATGCGAAACGAGCATAAACCACAGAGTAAAATTCCCATGCATGATGATCACACCAGGTTTCAAGAGCTTTGATTTGGCTTTCTTCCAGAGTAATTGTATAGATAACCTTAGGCTTACCGATCGCATCCTCCAAAGACTTCTTGGCCATAAAATTAGGCTCTCCCTAAATAAGAACCATCACTTGTACTGACTCGAATGACTTCGCCGCGTTTGATAAATAAAGGGACCTGTACGGTCAGTCCACTTTCGGTGACAATAGATTTCTGCGCGTTACTCGCCGTATCTCCGCGTAAACCTTCCGAAGCTTCAATGACCTTCATGGAAAGTGCGGTCGGCAACTGCAATTGAACGGGGTTTGCCTCCACAAACATCACCGCATAAACGATACCTGGAATTAAGTACAACTTCTGATCTTCCAACAAAGAACTTGGAACGATTTCATCTTCAAAGGTATCGGGATTCAAAAAATGATACCCCATGTCATCCGCATAGGCGTATTCCAAGTCTTTGGATTCCGTAAAGCATAGGGTAATCGTATCATTGGATCCAAATTTAGTTTTTGTCGATGAACCCGTATGCAAGTTGCGCAAAGTCACTTGCACAAACCCCGACTGACGACCCTGCGTACGATGTTGCATGTCCACCACCCAATGGGGTACATTCTGATACAATAAAACTTGTCCTTTGCGAATATCCGTTGCAGATGCCATAAGATAAAAATACGTTCTATACCGTTACTCTGGTTTTGTTTTGCGTAATCCTAATACGCTTTGTCCTTCTTTCCATTGACCACGTTTTTTAAGTAATTCAACCCTTTCAAAACGTTTTAATACCGTCTTATTGCTTGCTAAAGCAGAACGTCCCTGACGAAAACTTGCATGTTGTGACATAAAAACCTCGTTTGCTATAACCACTGGAGCCGAGAGTGAGATTCGAACTCACGACCCACGCATTACGAATGCGTTGCTCTACCTACTGAGCTATCTCGGCCAGTACTGTAAGAAAACTAAGCTACATAACACTCCAGACGTCAACACTAAACTGTCCACAATTGTACGAGACCTCTTATTCTTTTTAAAATGTAACAAATGTCAGTTCTATTTTCCGTTGTACGCAGAAGATTCTAATGAATCTACTTTGAAAAAAGCCTCAGAGGCAGTTGCGTAAGCTACTAATCGGTATGCCACTCCCTATTGCAATTTTCTGTTCAGCTGAAGACAACATATTTAAACATTAGTTCAATCCACCTAAAAACTAAACTTTGCATCAAGGCATTTTCCCATCTGTCAACGCTGGTTTATATTATGCACTTTGCTTTACTTGAACACGCTTGGCCACATCTTCACGTAAAAATTCTTTCAATTGCCGTAAGCGTTGCGCAACATCCTGCTTAATATGAGGCAATAAATCTTCATGCTCCACTTCCGATTGTCCCAGCAAATATATTTTAACCTTGGGTTCCGTCCCGCTACCACGAATGGCCACACTAAAGCCATCGATCAATTTAATTATCAAAAAGTTGGCACCCGCAATTACCTTACCATCGCAATCTTTATGATATCCTTCGCGAGAGAAATCGGTTACGCTCAAAACGCGAATATTATTTATCCTTTTGGGACTATCTTGCCGGTAAGAAGTTAATAACTTTTGCATTGTGGAAAACCCTGCAGCACCTTCAAATGAAAAGCTCAGCAAATCTTCTTGGAAATACCCATATTTGCAATACATTTCATCCAAGTAATCCGAAAAATTCATTTCCTTAGATTTTAAGTGGGCTAAAAATTCGCAAAACATTAAAGCGGCGGCATTGGCATCCTTATCTCTAACGCGATCATTGGCCAAATAGCCGTAACTTTCCTCGCCTCCAAAAATGTAAAATGTAGCATGTTGTAAAAGCAAATCCTTACGCTTTTTAAAAGATGTTTGATTGTAGTCTAACCCAAGCCCCTGCATCTTTCGAATGCGCTGCTTCAATTCCATCTCGTAATCGTTTAACTTGGCGCCGATCCACTTAAATCCAGTCAGCGTTTCAACCGTTTTAAGTCCGTGATAATCGCCCATCGCCTTTAGCATCGGCGTGGTTACAAACGATTTAATGAGGGCCGCATTCCGACGTTTTTCCTGCTTACGGGGTAAGATCCCCAAACAAATCATTTTGGATATTCGATACTCGGCCAATAAAACAGCTAAAGTATTGCCATTTAAAACGCACCATTCTTTTTGGTCATTTTTCAAAGCAACGCCCATGCGATCACCGTCGGGATCTGTCGCAATAACTGCATCTGCATCAATTTCCTGCGCCAAGTCTAAGGCCATTGTTAAAGCTTCTTTGTGCTCAGGATTTGGAAACTGAATGGTGGGAAACGCTGGATTCATCTTCAATTGTGCATCTACGCAATGAACATTCCATTCAAAATTTTTCAAGAGGGGCAGTATGCTAACAGAACCTGTACCGTGCAGCGGCGTGTAAACAACTTTGGGTTTATAAATTTTGAGTATATCTACATCCAGCAAGACCTCTTGGACGCATTCCAGATAAGCTTCGTCACTTAAGGGAGATAAGCAAAAAACTTGCCTCACGTCCTTTGTCAAAAAGGATAAAGTTTCCTGCAAACTTACCTGTTCAATACAACGTGTAATACCTTTAGCATGCGCATCGCAAACTTGAGCACCATCTTGAAGGTAGACCTTATAACCGTTGTCGTAGAAAGGATTATGGCTTGCCGTAATCATAATGCCTGCGGTAACGCCTAAATAGCGGATTGAAAAGCTGAGTTGCGGTGTCGACCGAGGACCCTCAAATACGTAAACGTCTCCACCCAGCTGACTCCAAGTAGACGCTGTCAGTTCACAAAAATGTCGAGAAAAGTAGCGCATATCGTGAGCCACTACAAGGCTGGGTCTACGGGGAAATTCCAAAGTTTCTTCAATGTAAATTCGGCAATATTTAAAAAGCCCTAAAGTTGCTTTAATAACATTAAAGTCATTCATGCAGTTACTGCCGATGGCAGCGTGCAGGTAATGATTGTCGTCTTTCTTTTCAGAAGCCGTCGCATAGCTGCCTATGGTACGTCCGCGCATACCGGCGGTACCAAATTCTATGCATTTAAAAAATCGGTTATCCAGTTCGGCCCATTGACATTGGGTTACCAATTCTTCAAGACTTGACGTAAACCAATCGGGTACTTGTTGTACATTTAAGTAATAAACGATGTTATTCAATGTGCTTTCGAGCAATTTCCCGGCTCGAACCGCTTGCTGCAATTGATCAAATATAGCATTCATGCAAACTCACTCCAAATAAAGATTTTCAAAACAATTAGGTTTAATGACCAACGCATTCCACATTTTTTTAAAGCTTGTATAATCATCCGCGAACAAAGGACTTACTTCGAGACAATAGGCATTATTGATTTCTTTGTCGTTGAGGTCAACGTTTAATCCACAGTTTGCAAACCAACGATTCCAGCGACTTATTTGATCTCTCCTACAAGTATCCAAACTATCTTGCCCCTGAGCATTTTTAACGGGACTAAATTCCTCCTTTCGATCGATTTCAATCAGGAGTGGATTTTTGGCAAAAGGCAAAGCATCAAATATAAAATATTCTAATTTTTGACAGGATGTGGCACCCTGGCTTTGCCCTAAAGGATTCCAATACTGCATAGCTTTGTGCGTTATGTGAATGGGCAGTTTTTTCTTTGCCATGGCCTCTACAAAACTACGTTGAATAAGATGCATGGCCGTATTCCCCCATTTAAAATAAAGTTGACCATCTCTCGTCTTTTTTACCGACAAATACTCCGGCATTTCACTGTATTCCAGCAATTGTAAAACATCCCCTTTGTTCACGAAAACACCTACGTTTTCGTCGGCACCCGTTTTGGCAACAACTTTTGTGGAAAAATCAGACACGCGATCGAGATGCAATCCCAGGAAATGGCAGTCGCAAACGTAAACAAGTGGATTGTCCACTTGAAAATAGTTCAGCGTTTCTATGCCATATGCTGACATCTTATCCAAGCATCCGGTCGATGCCAAAGCTTTAAAAACACCCCCATGGCCATCCGGATAATAATTGATGCTGGGCCCATGGGTAAGTAAGCATGTTCCATCCGTCGTAAATGCGGGTATTTCTCCCTGTTGAAACAGGTGAAGGTATTGCATATCGTACCAATGATTCTTTTGAAAAGCTTCGTGTGTTGCTTCGTGCGTATCTGAACTGGTCATGATAAACCAGTGCATGCGTACACCGTGCAGCCTTTCAATGGATCTTAATTTTTCGGCAAACACCTGAAATAGCGTTTTACGTTTTAGAGGAGTTACGGGAACTAACCCTTTGGGGCCTGGAAAACCTAAGCGTGCACCCAATCCTCCCGCAACCGTTAAGGCGGCCACTTTCCCGTGACGTAAATGTTGGACTCCTCTAGATTCAGCTTGCTGCCACAAAGTCGATTGGATTTGCCTATCTTGCAGCATGAAACACGCGGGTTGCGTCCACCGTTTAACGGATAAAGATTTTTTTTCGAAAGCTTTTTGCGACGCAATTTTTAATGCCTGCCACTCCCGGAAAGGAATCTTTTCAAATGATTTACATAACCTATGGGTCTGTTCTGGGTCGAGTGTTTGTACCCATGTACGCAATTCCGGGAAAAGCTGCAGAAAGTTTCTCACACCTGAAGCATATACGTCTGGATCAAGAAACTTCAACCTAAAAAACCGAAGTACGATTTTATGCAATTTATAATGTACAAAGTTTTTGCGTGAAAATACCCTTCATCTTACGGGTTTTCTACCAATGAATACGCTTACATTGACCAGACAACAAGCAGTGGAAACGATTGAACGACGCATCAAAATTTATTCCAAAGTAACACGCTACCTAATCTTCATAACTTAAACGATTTTCTCCAAAGGATTACGGCCTATAAATTCAAGCTTTCTCAATAGGTTTGATCATTCGAATAAAAATTTATTCCCGTTCAAAAATTCTTTTGCGCGCAGAATTTTTCCGCCAGAACGTTGCAATTGATCTATGGCCAAAACGCCTTTCGAGGTTGCTATACCCAATGGACATTGACAAAAATCAAACAACATCGTACCGGGTTTATGGGCAACTTCCTCGTTAAGGATGTGGGCGGTGTGAACTTTTATGCATTCACCTTTGGGGTGAAAAAATGTGCCCGGCCAAGGATTTAGCGACCTAACCTTCCGTTCTAAAGACAAAGCGGTTTCGTTAAAATCAAGTAACCCATCTGCCTTGTGCAACTTACGCGTTACGGTAGCAGACGATTCAATCTGCTCGACAACCGAGTAATTTTTTTGGATCAGGGGATTCCAATATTCTGCCAACAGATCTGCGCTCGCGTGAGCTAATTTTTGCGTTAACGTATAGGCGGTCTCTTGAGCCTCAATACCTACAATTTTCTGGGTAATCCAGGGGCCTGCATCCAGCTTTTCCACCATACGCATCAGCGTAACACCCGTTTCTCGTTCACCCATTAGCAGGCATGTTTGAATGGGAGAAGCCCCACGGTATTTGGGTAAAAGTGAAGTGTGAAAATTCCACATACCCAACGCAGGAAGGTCTAAAAAACGCCGTTTAAGGATATGGCCAAATGCCATAACAAGTGCAAGGTCGATTCGCATTTGCTGCAACTCAACGAATAGGTTGTCATCCATTTGCTCCGTTTGCAGATAAGCGATGCGGTGCGATTGTGCCCACGTTGCAATCGGATTCGGGCTATACTTTTGCCCACGTCCTCTGGGACGCTCGGGTTGCGTTACAATGCCGATTAGTTGGCAATTGTCTATCTTTAATAACCGTTCTAAGCATGGAATCGAAATGTCTGAAGCGGATAGAAAAACGGTACGTACTTTAGACATACGAATAACTAAACCACTTGTTTTAATGGGGATGCATTTAATAGGGTATTGGGAGACTTCTCAACCCATTGCCACACAATGGGACAGCCTTTCAATGCATATTGTTGTCGCAGGGAATTTTCTAAAAATCGTTGGTAATGATTGGGCATCCAACGAAGTTTATTGCAAAACACCTGCAAGGTAAATGGGGCCGATTTTATTTGAACGGCGTAATAAATTTTAAAATGTTTTCCATGGTGTGAAGGAGGCGGTGTCTTGGCGGTAATTGTGTGCAAATAACGGTTCAGTAAACCGGTAGAAACCGTTGTGTGAAGACGTTTGTTCAATGCGGTAACTTGCTTTAATAAAGCGTCTATGCCTTCTCCCGATTTGGCCGAAACGAATGCAACAGGGGTGTCAAAAAACGGATATAAGCCGTTTATTTGGCGTAAAAATTTATTCTGGAATTTTTCTGCATTTTCACCGTTTGCCTCCAATTGTTGCCTTGCGATATCCCATTTGTTTACCACCCATACGCAAGCTTTCCCCAATGCATACACGTAGCGAACAAGGTCTTTATCAATGATAGTGGGGCCTTCCGATAGATCTAGTATAATGAGAGACAAATCCACCGTTTGCAACGCTTTCTCGGTTCTTACGTAAGCATAGTATTCTACAGGATCGATTATCTTTTTTCGAACACCTGCCGTGTCCACCAAAATAAAATTTTCCTTCTGACCCGTTTTAAATTGCCATGCAAATGGACATTCAACCGCATCGCGCGTTGTTCCGGCCATATCGCTCACAAGCATGCGATCTTCTTTTAGCAGAGTATTGACCAAGGAAGACTTACCTACGTTGGGTCGACCTATAATGGCAAACTTCGCACTCAAATCAACGGTGTTCTCAAGAGCGCTTGCTAACGGAAGCACATGAATGATAGCTTCCTTTAAAACTGCAATATTAATCGCATGCTCGGCAGCAATGGGAATAACAATGTCCCAGCCTAGATGATAAAATTCAGCCCAACTGGACGCGTCTTGTTCGTTGTCTATTTTGTTAACGGCCAAAATGATCGGTTTGTTCAACTTACGCAACGTGTGAGAAATTTGATGATCTCCGGCGGTCAATCCACATTTTCCATCTAAAACCCAAACGATAACATCTACTTTCCCTAAAATTCCTTTGACACGTTCTTCAATCAAATTTGCAAACAAGTCACTTAAACTTCCTATGCCTCCGCTATCCATGAGTTGAAATTTTTCATCCACGGTTGCCGACAAAAAATCACGCGTCACTCCAGGTTGATCATGCACAATCGCCCTACGACTTTGACTCAAACGATTGAACAAAGTACTTTTGCCAACGTTGGTGCATCCAAATAAAAGTACTTTGGGTAAGTCATTATGCATGATTGCTTTATTTGGGGTTAAAGTTTTTATTTTTGCAAGTTATTTATGGGGCCAAATAAGGGTGAAATCCAGGGAATAGGTTCGCTTAAAACCAAATTTAATTCCAGCATTTTGTATTGCGCCATAATAAAAGATTAAAAACGAGTATGCCATTGCGCACTTTGTAAAATCCTTTCAAGTAGCTATGCAAAACGACCACCGCATTCATGTTTGATGTCGAATGAACTCCTTAAGGTCTGCAGGTGCATTTTCCTATTGCTCAGCTGCTTTTTAATTTTTCTTTTATATTATAGATGCAAGCACATCCGGACAACGTTGCCCTGGCCATTGACAACGGATATCTAGGATGCCTAACCTACATGTGCAGTGCAGCGTAAAGTAAAAATGTAATAGGGAAGGGTACGTGTAAACTACAAAAATGCCCGCCATTGACGAGACAAGTGATGTGCTCTACCGTCCAACTTTCGGTGCAGGTTAGTTTATAAGTCCATAAAATTTGGGGAGTTTCCGAAAATTATAGAAAAAACATTTAATTAAAGTTGACAATCAAAAAACTTTCGAATACAATTTTCATATGGATATGAACGCTGTTTCTTACAAGGGTCTTACAAGGGTCTTACAAGGGTCTTTAATTTATCTTAATACAGTTTGCATTTATGCTTACACCCCGCCGTTTGACGGAAAATATGCACAGGGTACTGTAGTCCGATATGGTGCTGGACCTGCAGGAGATTGGGGTGCTAAAATGAAATCCGTCTGGGGTTCCGAATTAAGAGTTCTAGAAAAAATACATCCTGGTATTATGGTTGATTCGACAGGTACTTTGTATTATATTACACACGATGCGGGTATGTGGTTTGGCGGTAAGCAGTATTATGTTGGTAAAATAACTCCAGCGGGCGTTTTGTTGAGTCAAGTGGGTCTGCAACCAGATCAAAAGGTTGGCAGTAATTATTCTTGGCCTGCCAGTAATGGAATAAAGACAATTGAAAATGACACTAATTTTTCAAAAATGGCTTGGGTTTCATTGGCACCGTGTATGGCGCAGGAAGCCAATGGAACCACCGATTACGTGCATGCCATTGTGTACGTGGTCCCTCCTCGTTGGTGGAATACCGGTTCAGGTCCAGATACGGAAGAAGGTTTGTTATTTGTAAGACTCAAAAAGTTGGACCTAAGCGTGACGGCCACCGGTTTTAGAGGTGGTTGGAATACAAAACCCTATAATTTTGGTGATTTTACAACATTAACCTACAATAAGAACGTTTTCACGGCCATTTATGACGTTGGAGTAGGAAGAACAAGTATTTTTTGGCTGCATAAATTTAGTGCAGACGGAAACTATGATAGTACAAATGATAGCAGCAGTAATACGAGATTAAATCGTGAGGTTTTCAATGACCAAGGAGGGTATGTCTTCAATCAAGGATGTACCTATGGAGTGAAGGAATTGGCATACAAACATTGTATAGAGCCGCGTATCATGAAAGTTGGAAATGAGTATCACTTTGCAACTTCAAATGGTTATTATCCTTATTGGATTAAGGCTGAAACAACAGAGAGAAGCGATACGACATTTGCTGATTACAATCCATATATGGATGGTTATGATTCCAACACGAGTTCCGCATCATGTTGTTACCATAATGACTTGAATGTTATTCAACACGGTGGACAAACGATTGCTCTTCAATTGGCCATGAGTAAAACATCGCGCTTGAATGATGCCGGAGGTCAATGGAATGCATCTTACATTAGTTGGAATACATCATACGTTGTTTTAGTCCTTTACTCATGGCCTGCGGGTTACGTTTGGCATAACAGTAAAAGTCGACCTATACCAACCGAAAACTGCATTGCTACCTTTCCGGTAACGAGTGCAACGAGTGGATACGATACTTCAACGACGACCTTGTACAAGAATACCCATATGTTTGTCGTGTACAACGATTATATCATTTACGCCTACTGTTATCCCGGAAAGAAAACGCACCTTGTCCTCGGTGTTACCCGCTACAGGTTGGATTCCAATAGCGATATCCACCTACTGACCAAACGGGAATTCGTGGACCAAGACGGCAACAGTTTTGGTAATCTAACAAACTGCTCCCGTATCATTTTCATGGATGTAAAAAATGGGTATCTGTGGCTCGTATTCGCTTCCGTAGATAATAAAACCTTCTATTATTTCTGCATCCCCGCTCAGGATGTTATCGAGCACGCTATCTGAGTCTGTAACTTAAGGGCGTTCTACTGCGATGGTATAGCTGTGATTGGAGCGATTAGCTTTACAATAAGCCCTATCGGGATTAAGCTGCAGCAACGAGGATCAAGAGTTTTTTTGTACTTACAGGGACTACAAGAAAGCCTTATTTTTTAGCACGTCTGCGTAAGTATTTATTCCACCGTAGGATGTTCCAATTGTAGATCTCGCTGCGGTACCTGCATTGAAATTGCCTGCCAACCCTTAGCGGTTAATTGGCGGCCCTGGGGCGTTCTTTGCAAATATCCTTCTTGAATGAGAAAAGGTTCGTGGACTTCTTCCAACGTGTCTGCTTGCTCACCTATGGCAACAGCCAGTGCATGAATGCCCGTGGGTCCTCCTTGAAAATTATTTGCCAGGGTCGATAGAATCCTTTTATCCATCTCATCTAATCCGCATTCGTCTATGTCCAATAGGTGTAGGGCCGATGAAGCGACTTGCCTATCAATGACTGCATTATTTTTTTGAGAAGCGTAATCTCGGACGAAATGAACTAAATTATTGGCAATACGCGGTGTACCTCTCGATCTAGAAGCAATTTCTTGGGCCCCAGATTCGGTCAATTGGATTGCCAAGATTTGAGCAGTTCTTGCGACAATTTTATATAGATCTTGGCATTTGTAATGATCTAAACGCGTTTGCAGCGTAAATCGACTGCGCAGAGGGGCCGTCAGCAGGCCTACGCGCGTTGTGGCTCCAATGAGCGTAAACTTGGGAATGGATAAGCGTACGCTGCGCGCATTGGGGCCCTGATCAATCATGACATCGATGCGAAAATCTTCCATGGCCGAATACAGGTATTCTTCCACAGCTTTCGGGATCCGATGAATCTCATCGATGAATAAAATGTCATTGAGCTCTAGATTGGTGAGCAACCCTGCCAGATCGGCTGCTTTTTCCACCACAGGCCCCGATGAAATGTGTACGTGTACCTGCATTTCATTTCCCAAAATGTGTGCCAGCGTCGTCTTGCCCAGACCAGGAGGGCCGCTGATTAAAATGTGATTGAGGGCATCCTTCCGCTGGCGGGCAGCCCCAACCATAATTTTTAATCGTTCCAGTGTCTTAGATTGTCCAACGAAATCTGCAAACGACAAAGGTCGCAATGAGATTGCTTCCGATAAATTAGTTTGATTGAGCTTTGTGGACGGTTTATTCATCAACACTTTTAAATTCAGCTACCCATTGCATGAGCGTTGCTTTTGCGTCACCGTAAATCATCCAGGTGTTCTCTTTGGTAAATAAAGCGTTTTCGAGTCCAGAAAAACCTTTGCCCTTACCGCGTTTGAGTACAAAGACCGTTTTAGCCTTGAAAGCTTCTATGATAGGCATTCCGTAGATGGGAGATCCTACCTTTTCAACGGCTGCTGGATTTACAACATCATTGGCACCGATGACGATGGCTACATCCGTGTTGCCCATGCGTTCGTTCGCGGGTTCTAACTCGATGAGTTGATCGTAATCGACATCTGCTTCCGCCAACAATACGTTCATGTGCCCCGGCATGCGTCCGGCAACCGGATGAATGGCGTAAAAGACCTCTGTCCCATTGGCCTGCAGCCTTTGTGCAAGATCTTTAACGGCGTGTTGCGCTTGAGCAATCGCCATCCCATATCCCGGAACAACGGCAATCGTATGTGCAGATTCCAGGATATAGTAAGCATCTTCAATAGACGTTGTTTTAGGTTCAACATCCTCTGATTGTAAGGATTGTGCATGCTTCACTTGGAAGCTCCCCAATAAGACCTTTTTTAAGGAACGATTCATGGATTTGCACATGATCAGCGTTAAAATAATTCCACTCATGCCCACCAAACATCCGGCTACGATAAGCACTTTGTTGAGGATAATGAGTCCAGCGGTACAAGCGGCAACACCCGATAAGCTGTTCAAAAGTGCGATGATGACGGGCATATCCCCGCCTCCAATGTGGAGTAAAAAAAGAATGCCGCCACCTAAACTTAAAATAATAAGGCCATAAAAAGTGAGGGGGCAGTGAGACGTTAACCAATGCCAACCGGCAATGGCGGATAGGATACCAAGACCGATATTATAATACTTTTGTCCGCAAAAACAAATGGAGGCACTCGAAATTTTTTGGCTCAATTTTCCGTAAGCGAGCAAGCTTCCCGTAAACGTAATGCCGCCAATAAACACCGTAAGGCAAACGGCCACTTGGGAGAAATTTAGGGAAAAGTCAAAATATTCGGCCGGGAATTGACTTAATTTAATGCCTTCTACCATGCCAATAAATACGCTTGCTAGCCCTCCAAATCCGTTGAATAAAGCCACCATTTCTGGCATGGCCGTCATGGGAACTTGGATGGCCATCCATAATCCCACATAGGATCCCAATAGGGTAACGATAAAGGTAAGTGTGATGTTTTGTAGAGGGAATTCGGTAATCGTGGCAAAGATGGCTACGATCATGCCAATCGCAGAAATAATATTTCCTAAGCGTGCCGTGTGGATTTTGCCCAAAAGCTTAATACCTCGAATGAACAGGAGAGCAGCTACAATGTAAAGAAATGAGGCGTTCACGATTTAATGCTTACGGTTATTTTTTAAGTTGAACATTTTGAGCATGCGATCGGTAACCCAGTATCCTCCGACAATATTAATGGTGGCAAAAAATACGCCTGCGTACCCCAAGAATAGTAAATAACCGCTGTGCGATTGCGATAAGACAACCAACGCTCCAATTAAGGTAATGCCAGAAATTGCATTTGTACCCGACATAAGGGGCGTATGCAATTGTGACGGAACTTTAGCAATAAGTTCAAATCCGAGTAAACTGGCCAACAAAACACTAAAAAATAACCAACCGTAATCCATGGTCACAAAATCTAAACTTTTATTTTTAGAAGAAAAGTAAAAAGTAATGAAAGACTTCTTTAGCTTGTGATTGTGTATTGCATGAAACCTTTTACAAATACTTCATCTTTTGCAAATTCGACTGTTTTTGGAAAAAATTGTGAAGTCAAAGAATTTTGTAGACGCAGAAAAATGTCTACTTGTGATTATGAGATACTTCATGATTTATCAAACATACCCTATGCGGCCAAATATAAATTCAAATCGTGCCGCCGCATTGCAGCGGTGTTATAGTTTGAGAATGCGTAAGGTAGTTTTTACGACAGACTGCACCGTAACTTGAGCGAGACCCCCACGAGGAGCTTGAAAGATACCGTGTTGTGGATCATCAATGGGATAAGGTCCATAGCGTTTATAGTCCGTGGGACCATAAAGCCCAACGAGTGTTTTGCAAAGTGCGGCTGCCAAATGGAGGGGACCACTGTCGTTGGCTACCACGCATTGGGCATTTTGAATAAGGGTAGGCAAGGCACCAAGGGACGTTTTGCCGGCGAGGTCAATGAAGCGATCGTGTTGAAAATGCGCTGCGTGAGAAGATTTATTTTGATCCAACCATAGGCAAAACATCTTGGTTTGTTCCAATATATTACGTGCGTATTCCAGAAAGTGAGGCCACTCTTTAACCGCTGCACGACTGCTTGGGAAAATAGCAACGTAGGGTTTCTCGCTTAAGATTTCCGGTAAAGGTACAGAAGAGAAAGTGAGCGGACGTTGAGGCGTTGCATCGATGTCGAAAATATTGAAGAGAGATTTTAAAATTTCTACGGCATGCGGATCCTGGGTTTGCGGGAAGCAACGTTTTTGGTAAAACCATGAAGCCCCTTCCCTTGCATCCATTCTTCCAATTTTGCAAGCGCCTTTGGCAAAGAATGTCATGAGGCCCGACCGCAAAAGCCCTTGAAAATCTAAAATATAATCGTAATCGTGCAAACGTACTTCTCGCATCAATTGAATAAAAGCACGTATGCCGCCGTATCTTTTGAAGATGAACGATCGTTTTATAATGGGAGATAGGGCAAGTAAATCATAAAAACAGTCGCGCACAATCCAGTGTATTTCTAAAAAAATGCCTTTCTCCTTTAATACGTGATAAGCGCCTTCAACCACCTGTAGCGTTTGAATAATATCCCCCAAAGATGAGGGTTTTATGACAAGAAGCCGACAGTGAGATTGCTGCATACCTACAATGCGATAAGTAATGTCATTTTAAATGAAAAAAGCGAGCCATTTTTGAACAAAATCGTTGTAGAGCTCGTGTACGTTCTGTTTTAAAGTTTTTTGGAAGATGCTTTACAATAAGTCCTTAACTTAAAACTATAGATCTAAGGTCTGTAAGATCTACAATGGAATGTATATGAAGTACTCAGGTGAGTTACACGTTAAAAATCCTCTTTAATGTAGGTTAAAAGTTTTTGTTTAGAACGCATGGAAAATATTTGAATCTCGAAAGCTTTTGAAGAAAAAATAGGTGCTGGAGATACCTTAAAGATAAATTGGCAAATGGCATTCTTAGGAACGTCGTGTGTAAAAATGCGTTGTTTGGAATGCAGCTCTTGGCTGGAAAACCACTCGCCCGACAGATTCTCTTGCTTTTGATGGGCAAAAAATTCAAATGTGTCCACGTATAGAGGAATGAATTGCATTTCATGTATGCACGTATTTTGCCGTTGATAGAATGCGTATATTTTTGAGAAAACCTCAACACTTATGCTCAATAGTAACAAAGCAAGGCACATTTCGCATAACGTAATACCTTGAGAAGGTAGCCTGCGTTTCATTACATCATGTTTTCCAAAAGTATAAATGATACATATTTTTCTGAAAAGTGAAGTCCCGTGAGTACGTCGCATAAGGCAGCCACGGCGATAAAAGGGCCAAAAGGAATCATTTTATGCATAAGACGTACGCGTTTCCCTTTAAATCTTTGAACAAGTGCTAGGATGGCAAAAAAACACGTTCCCAGTGTTGCCCCAAAAAAAATTGAAAAGCAACATGTTTGCCATCCGCAGAAGGCGCCGATACAACCTAATAATTTTACATCCCCTAATCCCATGGCTTCTTTTTTCAAGAAAAATTCTGCAAAACTGGCAAATCCGAAGAGCCCTCCCATAGCCAGGCAGGTATTTTGCAGGCTTCGAAGCATACCCATAAGCGGTGTTTGTGCACGTTGCAGTTCCGGATAGAAGAAACAAAAAAGACATCCCGCAACTATGCCACCCAACGTGATTTCATCCGGAATGAGCATCGTATCGATATCCGTAAAAAAAGCCACCAAAAGTAGGCAGGCAAGGGTAAATATTGCAATGGGGGCAGTTCGCACGTAAAAACCGACGATAACGGCAAGCAACCCGGTTAAACATTCCACAAGGGGGTATCGGATAGGTAAACGTTTTCGGCAGCAAGCCGTTTTACCTTTTAACCAAAACCAGGTTAGGATTGGGATATTGTAAAACCAGGGAATGGGTTTTGAGCAATGGTAACATTTGGAACGCGGCTTTACGATGGATTTATGGCCGGGTAAGCGTAATATGCATACGTTGAGAAAACTTCCCACGATTGCACCCGAGATAAAGTAGACTAACAATGATAGATTCGCAGGTAAGGTCGTCATAAATATTGAACCGGTTGTGCCAAGTTAAATAAATCTGCCGACGAATGCAAGATTTTGGAGATGAAACATTGAAAAATGGTGAAGGGGTATCGCAAATTAAATGAGCTACATGGATGGAAACAGGAAGTTTGTCTACGAGACAAGGTCTGCTCTTGTATTTTGTCCAAACCATTTCTTGTCCAAATGTTTAGGCGTTAATCTGAATTTCTAAGACAAAAAGTAGCCGTCTTCTAGCTTGCAGCCATAGGTTTTTATTTTGCAAATAATCCCGTTAGGGAAAAGTATCCGACGATGTGATAAACGTTAAAATAACATTCCCATTTAATATCTACGCGGAAATATTTTCCCTTACACAGGCAATGGCCGTGGCCCAACTTAAGCATTTTTGAGCTGTACCTATTACCCGCATTTGCTATTTTTAATATTTTCTTCGATGGGAGAAGGAAGTTCAAAGGCTACATTTTTTTTGGCAAATGCATTGAGTTTTTTGGCAGCAGGCAAGATACGTGCCTCCAAAGAACCCAAGATTTGGTTATAGCTTTCGACTGTTTTTGACAAATTTTTACGCAAATCTTGAAAATAACTGCCAAACGTTAACATACGTTCGTACAATTCATTGCCCAAAGTTCCGATTTCTTTGATGTCTTCAAGCATTTTATTTTGACGCCAACCATAATGTACAGCTTTTAATAAAGCGATGAGCGTGGTAGGGGTTGCGAATACGACGTTGTGGTGACAGGCGTATTCGATAAGGGAAGCATCCATCTGCAGTGCACGGCTAAAAATCCATTCACCCGGAAAAAATAAGACCACAAAATCGGCAGATTGATCCAGGAAATTATCGTAAGATTTTGTTCCCAGCTTGGCAATTAAATCTCGAATACGCTGACAACAATTCTTAAGTTCTTTATCTGTATCTATTTCGTTATTTGTACTTTGAACAGCCGTTAAAAAGTTATCCCATTGGGGTGTTTTTGCATCCACGATCACGGTACGTTGATTGGGGAGATGTATCAGCATATCGGGACGCAATAAACCGTTATGGATTGTCTGTTGTACGTTGAAATCGACGTATTCAATCATGCCAGCCGTTTCGACGACTCGACGCAACTGCATTTCTCCCCAATGGCCACGTGTATTAGAATTACACAAAGCCCGCGATAGGAGTTCCGTTTTACTTTCCAGGCGTAACTGCATTTGGTTGAGATGCTCGAGATGTTCTTTGAGACTTGAATGCGTTTGTAGTCGGTTATGTTCAAAACAATCCAGCTTTTCGGAAAAATTTTTTAGGCCTTCTTTAATGGGATCTAATGTTTTTTCCAGCAGTAACCTTTGACCTCCGAGCGCTTCTTTGGCCTCGGCGGCACATTTTTTCATGCCTTCTTCCGCCAAATGCATAAATGTTTGGGCATTTTCTTTAAATAATTCCAGGGAAACGTGCTTAAACTGCTGCGGCAAGTGTTCTTGTATTGAATCCAACTGTTGCTTGTACGTTTGGCTAAGGGTTTTTTCGGCTTCGTAAATACTTTCCAATTTGATACAATCGATGTTTTTTTGGTCATAGAGGGTACCTTTGGCAATGCGTTCTCTCCAGAATATGTAAGCCAAAAGGATGCCCAATGCAATACCTACCAAAGTGGCAACTAACATGCAGAAGAATCGTGGGGTGAACCTAGGATGGCATCCAGGTAGGATGCATAAGAAAATTTTTGCAAATCATCGCAGGCTTCTCCCAAGCCAATAAAATAGATGGGCAATTTGAGTTGGTCGTGAATCCCGACGATGACTCCCCCTTTACTGGTTCCGTCTAATTTTGTAACAATCATGCCCGTTAGGCCAACCGCTTCGTGAAATACCTTTGCCTGAGTTATTGAATTTGTGCCCAGCGATCCGTCAACGACTAACCATCGGTGTTGCGGTAAATTGTCCTGAAATTTTTTAACCACACGGATGATCTTTTTTAATTCTTCCACCAAGTGGGTTTTATTGTGTAAACGGCCTGCCGTATCCAGTAAAATCCAGTTATAATTTCGGTGTATTCCGGCTTGGCACGTATCGTGAGCTACGGCGGCGGCATCTGCTCCTTGATGGCTCCTCACGCACTCAATGTGAAGTTGTTCTGCCCACCGTTTGAGTTGTTGATCGGCGGCGGCTCTAAAAGTATCGCACGATCCCAGTAGAACTTTTTCATTTTGCGTTTGTAAATAATAGGCTAATTTTGCAGCCGTTGTTGTTTTCCCGACCCCGTTGACTCCCAGAAGTAATACCACTTGCGGTTGTTGTAGGGCAAGAGGTAGAGTACCTTCGGAATCGCGGAGCATGACTTCTAAGGTAAGTCGAACCCGTTGGCTCAGTGAGTGATACTTGGGATCAGAATTTTTAACCTGTTGTATGATCTTTTCGACAACTTCGGGTCCAAAATCTGCACCGTACAGGTTCGCTTCCAGTCGTTCTAAAATGTCGGATGCAAATGATTCGCTTTTTCTGAAAGGATTTAATAAACCGGCCCACAGCTTTTTGTGCGTGTTGACGAACCCATCTTTAATTTTTTTGAATATTTCAAACATCAACGCACATTCCTTTCTTTGGCCAACTGATCGAGTATTCCGTTGATGAAACGCCTTGAATCTTCGGACGAGTAAGTTTTACTAAGTTCGATCGCTTCATTGATAATAACGGGAGTGGGTACTTTTTTGCAGAAAAGTAGTTCAAATAGAGCAAGTCTTAGGATGGCCAGGTCCATTTTTGCGATGCGAGAGAAAGTCCAATTTTTTGCACAATTTTGAATGTACGCATCGATGGAAATTTTGGAACCCACGACTCCTTGTAACATGTCGATAACAAAATCTGAACTCAGGATGCTGGCATCCATTTCCGTGCAACGTTCTTCGCAGTAATTTTTAAATAAGGTGTCTAGGGCAATATCCTGTTGCATTTCCCACATGTAGAGGCATTCAACAATACATTGACGCTGTTGTCGGCGTTTTGTTTTGCGAGCCTTATCCTGCACATCTACGCGCAACGTTTGTTCCATAAGTAAACCTATTATGAACGTCCCTATGCACGCCATTGTCAAGCGATTTGCTAGTTTTTTACACAACTTAACTCACTGTAAAATCTAATTTTCCGACTGTATTGTGACAAGTTAAGCAATACTTTAGGAGGAAAGGTGAAAATAATATCTACATTTGGAATGGTTGGGATTGCAAAAATTTTGGACCCAGAGATTGCGTTAACGAAAAAAGTGATTAATGTGATGCATCAATTTATGTGGAAATATGTTTGTTTGATCTGTTTATTGACCGTTGGATGCTCAAAACCTGTTACCCTTGACACGCTTCCCAAGGTAAACACACGACTTGGGGTTCATTTTGAATCTTTGCGTATGCAATACCGCGGCGAAGACAGTTTTAAGGGTATCGTGGAAGCCTTTAAACAAAGTGAATCCAAAGGGGGTCGTATATTTTTACGTTCAGACCCTCAGTGTCGGGAAGGAATCTATTTCGTTGTTGTGATAAATGGGGCGCTGCAACGGATTCTGGAAGGAAGTAAGATTGTCCTTCATTTCATTACAGATTTAACCCCACACGAAGCCGTTTGCACTTGGACGGTTCCCAATCTGCGTGGATGTTTGCGCAATGAGCTATATTTGGGCCTAACGGATGACAAAAAGTACACTTCTAAAACACAGTTGGTGTGTTGGAAAATTTGCCTGTACAGTCCCGAAAATCAGTTGATGAATGAATTGGAAAGTTTTGCTTGGGAAATGCCTCAATAAGCGTTAAAAGGCTGTATGGCCTGTACGACCGGAAATTTTTTTGTTGAAGTTCTTCCGTTCATCGGAACCTATCGAGGGCTTATTTACCACGGTATACCGGGTCTTCAAGTGGGATCTATGGTGAAAATTCAGGTACGCCATAGGACATGTCTTGGTATCGTTAAGACCCTTGAAGCGCACCCTACGGAGATAGATTGTCCCTACCAAACGGTTTTGGAGGTCGTGTTTAATAGACCTATTTTGACATTCGAATTGATCCTTTTGGCAGAGTGGCTTGTGCGTTATTATGGATGTACCTTATCAACGGCATTTAAAGCAATTTTGCCGGCAATGGTTCGTCAAGGGAAAACGTATCTGCCCGAATATGG
The DNA here is from genome assembly GCA_031266455.1 of Puniceicoccales bacterium. GTDB lineage: Bacteria > Verrucomicrobiota > Verrucomicrobiia > Opitutales > UBA9783 > CABUVL01. The sequence continues at coordinate 13,164 of JAISBA010000014.1, read as the reverse complement.
GCTGCGTGCTACGCGGTGTGTGGCCATTTTTCGCGAAAATAGCACCCGGCAAAAGGCAATTTACCAGTGGTTACAACAACAGAGAGATGTTGCGTACAATCGAGTGGTAAGACAATTCCCCAAAAGTTCGCAAGCGATACAATCGCTCCTTGAAAAAGGTTACGTAGAAAAATTTAAAATGGAACCCACGTATCCATCGATACTTAACATAGCACACGAGCCATTTCAATTGACGGACGAACAGATGCGCATCGTGCATTCTATTTGCCCTGATTTTTCCAAAAAAACTCACTCGACCCACATGTTATTGGGAGTCACAGGATCTGGAAAAACGGAAATTTATCATCAACTTATACTATATGCACGGCAATTAGGTTTGCAAACTTTATATTTGGTTCCAGAAATTGCCTTAACGGAACAGGCGCTCAAAAAAATTTCTCTGCGCTTATGCCTGAATGAGATTAAAGTAGAAATTTGGCACAGCCGATTGGGTGAAAGAGAACGGTTGCGTATTTGGGAAAACGCATTAGGGGGTAAAGTAGATGTTGTTGTGGGAACACGTTCTACCCTATTTTTACCTTTACGTCGGCCTGGGTTGGTGATTGTTGATGAAGAGCACGAACCCGCGTATAAACAATCGGATACGCCGCGGTATCACGGTCGCGATTTGGCTATACGTCGGGCATCGCTCAATGCTTCTGTTTGCATCCTAGGTTCGGCAACGCCTTCGTTGGAAACGTGGTTTAACGTCCAAAACGGTCGGTACCGGTTACACCGCATTGTCCATAGGCCTTACAATCGATGTTTACCGAAAGTTCACACGGTCAATATGTCGTTTGAAAAACCTAACTTTGAAGGCGCATTTGTGTTATCCACTTTGTTGAAAGAAAAATTAAGCGATCGGTTGGATAAGGAAGAGCAAAGTTTATTATTTTTGAATCGCCGCGGCTACGCACCTTTTTTGCAATGTAACGCGTGTGGGAAATACGCAACATGCCCGTGCTGTAGTGCCCATTTGGTCTATCATCGCAGCCAACAAATTGCAAAGTGCCACGCCTGCGAACGTACCCTACCAATGCCTAGAACATGTCCTCATTGTGGCGGTTTTTTTGAAAAAAGCCGCGGCCTTGGGACGCAGCGCATTGAAGCTTGCCTCCAGAAATTATACCCAAGGGCCCGTGTCCTTAGGTTGGATGCCGATACAGTCTCTTCGAATCCCGATTGGTATGAGCAGATGTTATCGCGGCGGTACGATATTTTAGTCGGGACCCAAATGGTCGCCAAAGGTCTGGATTTCCCAAGAGTAACCTTGGTTGGGCTCATACAAGCGGATGGACAACTTAACGTGAACGACTTTCGAGCCGCCGAAAGAACCTTTCAATTACTTGTCCAAGTTGGAGGCAGAGCTGGAAGAGCGGGTCAAATGGGTGAAGTGGTCGTACAAACATTTTCTCCGGAGGCATCTTGTATCCAATTGGGTGTGGCGGGTAAAGTTGAAGACTTTTTAAATCAAGAATGTCGGTTGCGCGATCGATACGGTTACCCTCCTCACAGACATATTATTCGTCAAATTTTACGGAGCCACTCTGAAAATGTACTTGCGTACACATGCCAACAGTGGAATTCATTTTTACGAAAAAATTTGCAGAGCGAAACCATTGAAATTTTGGGACCCGCCGTACCGCCTCTAGGTAAAGTAAACAATTATTATCGGCAGCATGTTCTATTTTTTTCACGGGATGTTTTAGGCGATTTGCCGTGTTTAATGCAGTTGCAACGTCAATTTCGGTGGCCAGTCAACGTTACGGCCCTATGGGATGTAGACCCCGTAGACTTTGTATAAAGAAGATGTTTTGCCATTGTAACATAGGCTTAAGCGCAACAATACACGGACATAAATCGCGCATTTTAGCTTCTGTTTTTTGAAATTTATACTTTGTGATCCGGAAGTGGATTGAGTACGTCCCCATTTCTTCGTAGTTTAAAAAACGTTTTTAGGAGTGTTTCGCAATGTCCGTTGAGCGGTTCGGTGGTAACCTCCACACGGTGATATAACTTCAGACATTGATTAAAATTCAAACATCCTCCCAAACAACCTTGTTGATGATCGTAGGCGCCAACGACAACTTTCGGGACCCTGGATTTAAAAATGGCACCGCTGCACATGGGACACGGTTCTTTGGTAACGTACAGGTGTACGTCCGTAAGGCGCCAATCCTGCTTTTGTTGAAATAAGTCGTACAAAATTTGCATTTCGGCGTGTGCGCAGGCATTTTTTGTTTGCTCTACTCGGTTATGGGCGCGACTAACAATTTGCCGCTTCACAACCGCGACAGCTCCAATGGGAATTTCACCCTGATGCCACGCTTTTAATGCCAAATTATAAGCACATTGCATAAAATAAATTTGCCATTCCTGGGATTCGGTAGAATTGGGTGTTTGTTCATCGAAGGGCTTAAATAGACAAGGAGGAAAGGACATTATTTATATTGTGTTATTTATAAATAAAATTAAAATTTAAAAGCGGTGACTCTTAAAAATGTCTGAAAAGTAAACTATGTTGAAATGTTTTGCAAAGATTTTGATTGTATTTTTCCTTTTACCACTAACGTGGCAGATATGTACAAGTTACGATTGGGCGAGGCGGTTGGAAAATGCAACCATGGATTTTCGTTATTGGTTGAGAGGTGACATTGACGAGAGTAAAGTTGTTCAACCGATACCTAAAATTATTTACATCAATGTAGATAACGCTGCCATTGATTTTATGGGTGAAGCACCCATACCTTTAAGCTTTTATGCGCAGGCGGTGTACGCTTTGACAAACCTAGGAAAGCCACAAGCATTGATTTCAGATATTTTGTTCTTTGATAAAAAATATTCGAATTTGGTGGATAAGCAACGTGTATACGAGGACGAACGCATGTGTCGCCAATATTTTGAAAACAGTTCCAATGTGGTTTTGGGAGCTTGGTACAATACATTTGGAGACGTACAACAACCCTTTTTGCAGCATGAAATTCCATTTCCTTTGATCTATAAAGGGTTTACAAAATTTAGTCTCATTAAAAATCCTCTCTATCCTTCAAGTAAAGTTGTGGGTAATAAATTTAGGGTAGGCATTACAAATGGTGATTCCATTATGAATGGAGGTTCAACGATACGTTGGATACCGCTTTATGCACGTACCCACAGCCAAATTCATTATACACTTGGGTTGGAAGCGCTCATGCATGTTTTGCAAGTGCCGCATGACTTCGTTAATATTTACGGAGATGATTCTCCGGATGAAAAGTACGAAGGTAACTTTGGGATTATTTTTCTGAACCAAGACGAGGAAGTGCTTAAAAAAATTCCACTGCAGAAGAGACAATTGATGGAAATTAATTGGTTTTCCTCATGGTCCACCACAAAGGATCAAAAGGTAAGTTTAATTGGCGTCCTAAAAAATTATGAAATTATTCAATCTCCCAATGCTTCTAAGCATGAAAAAGATAATGCACTGGCCTTTTTTTCACAGTTTAACGATGCGTTTATTTTCTTAGGTAATACTTATGAAGGTACAGATTTAATGATTCATACCCCAGTAGATACAAAAAAAGTCCCTTCCATCGCCGCGCATGTAAATTTGTTTAAAACACTTTACTCGGCATATTATATACAACATTTTTCATGGATGGTGGAATTATCCATCGTATTTGTGCTTAACTTTCTTGTGGCCATCATCATTTTATACGGCGACTTTATTAAACGTTGGAGCAAGTTACTGATGGGTTGTGTTATGGTCTACTTTTTATTGGCACTTGGCTCATTTGGGATTTTTGACGTAACGGTGCACATTGCTTGCCCAATGGTTGCACCTTTAGGGTGCCTCCTTACCTTATCCTTGTTTGGCGCGTTGTATCAAATGCTCGTGGAGCGCAAGCAGCGCCTAAGAATAAAAAGTATTTTTGGGAATTACTTATCTCCAGAAATTGTTTCCGCCATGGTTGCAACGCAAAATAACCCCCAATTGGGTGGCGTCGAAAAAGATATTACGGCCTTTTTCAGCGATATTCAAAATTTTTCAACTTTTTCTGAACTTTTATCACCCTCCAATCTGGTTAAACTCATGAATGAATATCTGACTGCCGTTACCGATATCATTAACCAAGAAGGAGGAACGCTTGATAAATACATTGGAGATGCCGTTGTTGCCATGTTCGGAGCGCCTTTTGACTTGGAGCTTCATGCATTACATGCCTGCATTGCCACCTGTCGTATTCAAGAAAAACAAGGTATTTTAAGAGAAAAATGGGGTCGAGAAAAGGGTATTAATTGGCCTCAAGAAGTTTTACAAATGAGAACTCGCATTGGTCTTAATACGGGATCTGCCACGGTGGGTAACATGGGGTCCTCCACGCGCTTTAATTTTACCATGATGGGAGATACAGTCAACATAGCTGCGCGTTGTGAATCGGGAGCAAAAATGTTTGGCGTTTATACATTGGTTACGGAAGACACTTACAAAACCGTTATTGGAGAAAGCGATGCGCTGGTTTTTCGATTTATTGATCGCATTATCGTTAAAGGTCGGACGCATCCTTTGAATATTTACGAAATCGTTGGATTGAGAAGGGATTTACCGGAACCCGCTTTTGAATGCATCGACGTTTTTGAAAAAGGGATACAGAGGTATTTGCGACAAGATTGGATCGAGGCTGTCAAATTATTTGAGCAATCGCTGAATTTAGAACCTTTACAACCCAACAGAGATGTGGGCATTACCACAAACCCTTCTTTGGTGTACAAGCAGCGTTGTGCCTACATGCAATTGCATCCACCCGAAATGGATTGGGATGGTGTATTTGTTATGAAAACAAAGTAACCTTATACCGATTGGAAATGACAAATTTCACTATCCAAATCGATGTGCAAAAATGCATTTTATGCAATGCACTTGTTCATTTTACCGACTTCTAAACTTTTTGCAAATCATTTAAAATGGCAGCTGTCTGTTTCGATTAAAATGCTTTATACCAACGCATGCCTGCCTACTTTTGTCTACAATTCCTTGAGGCTTATGCGAGGGTAGAAAGCAAGTTCTAATCCGCATCATGTCTGCATTTAACAAAGGTTTGACAAGATTGGAGGCATGCGATTGGATGAAAAAAATATGGATGGCTTGGAGATAGATAAAACGCATACGATGGGAGCACGCGTGAAGTTTTTAGCTTTAGGGAGTGCCGCCTGCCGCGCTTTGAATTATTTCTTTTCCAAAGCGTCTATTTTGTCTGATTTGTGTTTGGCCGTGGATACAGATTTACGTTGCCTGGAAAATTTACATCCCTCTTTGCCAAAATTTTGTTTTGAAAAAAATCACTTTCGGGGACTTAGTTCTGGAGGCGACGAAGCGCTCGTGGAACAAATGTTTGAAAAAGACGCAGTTCCACTTCACGCTTTTTGCCAGAAAACCGACATTCTCATTTTACTTGTTGGCTTAGGGGGAGGAACAGGTGGAGGCGCTTGCTTAAAATTGGTTCAATTGGCTATCCAATGGGGTGCTTTTGTGTTGAGTATTCCCATTGTGCCTTTTTCCTTCGAAGGACAATCTAAAGCCGTTCGTGTGCAAAGCCAATTGAAGTCCCTGCAGCTCGTTTCGGATTTGGTAGTGCCTTTTAACAATGACATTTTATTTCAGTCATTGTCGAATATTGCGACCATTAAAGAGGCGTTTACCGAAGGGGATGCTTGGCTCTTCGGATTGATGAAAATGTTCTTTCTTTACCTAACGCAAAATACGGCCGGTGTTTTGGAGGGCAATTTAAATAATTTCCTAAAGCATTTTTCCGATAAGCCCGAAGGAGCTTTTTGGGGCATAGGCTTTGGAGAAGGCGAACGTGCTTCGGAACAAGCTTTAAGATCGGTATTCGACTGTCCATTTTGGCGTTCCAGTAAAGGGCACATACCCATAAAAAAAGTTTTCATGTTTTCCCAATTGGGGGCCGATGTCCCCTTCGTGGATTTAAAAAATTTATACTATGAATTGCAAGGGTATTTGGGGTCACCTGAAATTCAGATGCTCAATGCGTATGCGGAATTAGCAGAGGTTACATCGCGAGTGGAAATTTTTATTTTAGGGTCCTATTGTAAGCAAAATTTAAAAGCTGCGCGTTATCGTAAAAAATTCGGTAACGAAAAAATGGCAAATAGTCAAAACACGCAAATCCAGTTTGATTTTGACGATGCCGGCAGTGAGGCTTATTGGGATACGCCTACGTACTTACGTCACGGTTTAAAACTAGACTAGAAAAATCGCTGGGTTATTTTTGAGTAACAATCGGGCCTATTGCTCATAGATTTTATGCCAACGCAATCGAAGTTCACAAGTCGCCCAGCGTGCATTTTCAAAGTGTGTAATCGTACGATAAAGCTCCACTTAATGTAGAAACATATCGATACATTCTAGGGAAATAACAAGCAGGCCAAATAGGCAGCATAGGGTATCTTGCAAGGTGATGTTCGCTTTCTTTCGTTTTAAATAAATAGGAATGAAAATTACAAATACGGTTGCAATAGCACCTCCAAAAGACAGTATTTTTAGAAATGCATTTTGAAAAGTTAAATTCACGATGCATGGAATGATAACCACCAATATTTGAGGATTGATTTTAGTTTGTTCTTCCCGAAGTGATATGCAAATACCGATACCAATACCGATTGCTGAGGTTAGGATGGCGAGTAGGGAAATGAGTTTAAACATTGTATCCATCCAAGGTATGCCAACAACACTGCACAATTTTTGAACAAGCATCCCTGGGCTTACGGTTCCTTGAATCATTTGATTGAAGAATTGAAAATCGGCGTTGCGTAAGTAATTGGATACCGTAAATATCCATAAAAAGTAAATTAAAGTTGGAATGAGTATCCCTACTAAAAATGCCCGTTGTGCTTTTTTTACGTTGCCATCCAATAGATTGTAAACATTGGGGCATACGTTTTGAACTCCAAAAGAGGTAAATAAAATGGGAAGCGCGAATAATAGGTTGCTTGAAAAGTGGCTTGAAATAACAAAGTCGTAAGAACGATTCCAAATGGTAACCAGGACGTACGCAATGCACAGTAGTAACGAACCGCAAAAGAGTGAATTTATCCTGCATATGCTGTGAATGTGTTGTTTAAGAAGATAATAAAACAGCAAACTGTAGATTACAAAACCTGGAATAGGTGTTTGAAAGTTCAAGAATACGCGTATCATATCTGCCGTTGCACAAGCGTATACGGACAATAAAGCGAAAGACAATAGGTAAAAACTTACGAGGGTAACGTATTTTGTTCGCCTGCACGATAAAAAACGACTCAATTCCACGATACTTGTTCCCGTTCCTCGTTGATGGCTCAGTTGGAGGGTAATGCAGGCGGTTTTGTAAGATATCCAAGCGGTTGCTATGATGAGCAACAAACAAGGAATGCTCCCAATATCTTTGCAGGATAAAGGTAAAGCAATGAGTCCTGCCCCTATGGCAGTTCCAGATACTATGAAAATAGCATTGATAAATTTGAACATAAAAATTTTACTTTTTGGAAAGGTTATTAACTTAGAAAAATGAAAAATAGGAAAACGGGTGTTAAAAAATTACAATGAGGCGCCTAACGCCAACCTAAGAAACGCGTAACTTTGCAATCAAAACAAAGCATAACACAGGTATCCATTTTTATGATTATTTTACCTTGAGGGCCGATAATCCTTTTTGCAAGCTTAAAATTGAAAAACAGGCGTATCAGTTTTTAATTCTTTTCGCGTTTGATAAACCCGTGCATTGGGGGTACGTCTTCGCTTTTGCAGTATTAGGCTAACTCAATGACCGCGTAATCAACATTTTTAAGACGTCTTTACGGTCATAAAACATTTGTACGCATCCATGGCCTTTTGCAGATCCCGCTGAGGCATGTTTATGCGAGGATGAAAAGGGGAAATAGATATGGCCTGTCGTGTTGTTTGCGCCCAGGTTCCAACCACTTGACCTTTGCATAAAACGACCGGATAAAACGTACCGTAAGCGTTGAATGCTTTGGGTTGATGTTGCGCGTCAATTACGTGCATTCTATCTTTATAGGCAATGAGATACTCGTCGTACGAGGGAAGCAAGTGTAGATTTTCCGTATTGTGGGGTTGTGGCGAGTTACAAGATGTGTGAGTCCAGAGGCAAGGAGAAGACAGTTTATCCTGAATGAGGTCCGACCGTATGGAATCGATGGCTTTTTTAGCTTCACAATGAGTCAACCCAGACCACCATGCAAAGTCGTACAAGCTTGCGGGCGAATGACTTTGGAAAAATTTTGTTGCCAATCTTGCCAAAGCTTCGTCCTGTGGCAGTATGGAAGTGAAAGGAATGCGTTCTTCCAATAAAGCGTAGGTGCATTGATTATTTTTTTCGATACCGCTGCAAACAATGCCTTCAATTTCAGCTTGCATCATCACTAAAATCATTTGAATGGGATGCAGGTTGATCCCTAACTGAGCAAATTTTGAACGGATTTCTTGCCTTGTTAAATGGGTCTGTCTTGCCAATATTTTTTCCAACGTACGATTGCATTGCATGCACACATTGTCTGCCATACCGTTATGCTTATTTCTAAATTTGAGAGCGAATTGGATGTTTCGTTTGGAGAGTGCCAACATCCATCGTACATCTTCTTGAGGTATCCAATGCCATGTGGGTCGTAGGACGTGCGTACGTATTATTTCTCCACATTGGATGGCTTTATCGATTGTCTGAATTGTAGATGTGGGTAACCGAATACCCATAGCCCATTTAGACATAGGGTAATTTTGGGCCTGAATGGCTCCCATCCAGGCAACTAGCTCTTTGGGAGAGTGGTAATGGGGATTTGACAATTGATGACTTAATAATCGAAGGCTCCGTATCATGGTATTAATTTGAAGGAGAAGGTAAGTTTTTTATACTTTTAAGTCGATTTAAAAAAGAATCTTGTCCTTGCATAGAAAATAGCGTACAAAACTCGTATGCAACACACGCTAGGGTCGCTAAGTCGACGTTATTTGTCGACGCACAAGTTTTTATTCATGGCGGCATTGATGTGTGGGGTTGTCTACGGACTGATGAGTGGCTTTGGTCTCCCCGTAGTGTTTGAAAAAGTATTTAGGCAAATCTTTGAGGATACCGAAAACACTTACACCTGTGGACAAATTTTATGGATCGCCGGATTAATTCCCATAGGATTCCTTATACGAGGTGTTTTTGGATATTTGAGTACCTATTGGATGAATCGTTGTGGGTTGGAAATTTTAAATCATTTGCGAGCCGACATTTTTGCAAAGCTTCAGGCAATGCCTCTGTCCTTTTTTGAACAAAAGCATTCGGGCGATTTGGTAAATCGTGTGGTGAATGATCCCAAAACAATACAAGACGTTTTACTTGAAATTGCATCCGAATTTTTCAAACAACCTTTACAAATGTTGGCGGCGTTTGTGGGACTCACTTATTTATCCATTAAAAATGGCGATTTTGTTTTGTTGACGGTGTTTTTGCTTGCTTTGCCCATATGTTTTGTGCCCGTACGATTGCTACGTTACCGTGTCAAAGAAAGCAGCCGGTGCATGCAATATGCGGAAGCGGAAGTGACGGAATGCGTCGTGGAAAATTTGCGTGCTGCCCAGGAAATAAGAACATTTTTGATGGAAAAATCCGCTTTGGGTAAAGCAAAAACTGTAATGCATCGGTTAGCCAATCGAATTCAAGCGGTTGTGCAGTGGCAAAAATTACAGCAGCCTTTGATGGAAATTGTAACGGCCGCGATCCTTGCGATTATTTTCATCTACGCCTACTATAAGCGTATTCCTTTTTCGGTTTTCAGTTCTATGGGAACAGCGCTTTACTTTGCCTTTGATCCCATCAAAAAAATAAGCAATACACTAAGCCAGGTGCACCGTTCAACGGGGGCGTTGGAACGCATTGTTGAGGTTTTAGAAATGCCTCTGGAGATTCAATCCCCCGAAAAAGACCCTTACACAAATACCCTAAAAGGTGAATTTACGTTTCAGGAGGTCGATTTTATTTACGAACGATCGGTGGATGCAACGAAAACTTTGGAAGGAATCAATTTAACTTTTTCTGCTGGCAAATGGAATGCGCTCGTGGGGCCTAGCGGTGCGGGTAAATCCACGCTCATTAAACTTTTACCGCGTTTGTACGACGTTAATGGCGGTTGTATCTTATTGGATGGAATTGATCTGAGACGATGGTCTCTCGAGAGTCTGCGTAGCCAAATTGCAATCGTTTCCCAGAATCCGGTTTTGTTTAACGATACCATTGCCAATAATTTGAAACTTGGATGCCCCGAGGCTGGTGATGCAGCTGTGATCGAAGCTGCTAAGGCGGCATACGCGCACAAATTTATATTGGCCGCAGGTGGTTACCACGCTTGGGTGGGTGAAAACGGAAATCGTTTTTCGGGAGGCCAGAGGCAGCGATTAGCCATTGCGCGTGCTTTTTTAAAAGATGCCCCCGTGCTCATTTTAGATGAGGCTACATCCGCTCTGGATTCGGAGAGTGAGTTTTATATTCGGAAAGCCATCGAGCGGTTAACGGTTGGCAAGACAGTCGTTGCCATTGCTCATCGCATCAGTACAATTCAGAATGCGCATTGCATTTATTTGTTCGATGCAGGACGATTCATCTGTCAGGGGACACATACTGCGTTGCTAAAAACAAGTGAACTGTATAGACAATTAGTGGAAAAACAATTACTGGGTACGGAATCCGAAGAAGGTATATCGGAAGTTACGTCATAAAGATCTAAAAAAGGGTACTGGAAAAATTGTATCGTTGAAACCTACTTATTTATCTTTTGCGGTTTGTCGCTAAAAATACTTGTTTTTTGATGTTCCGTAAGTAAAGTAGAACACATGGAAGGCATCAGCATTACGTTGTTTATTGTGGGATTTTTAATCCTTGGAGTTTTGGCCATCGTTTTATCCTTTTTTAACGTTTGGTTGAGAGCATGGTTGGCGGGCGCCTACGTAAGTATTCCCAACTTAATTGCGATGCGTTTAAGGAAGGTGCCTTACGGATTAATCGTTGATTGTCGCATTACGGCTGCCAAGGCCGGAATTGATTTGTCGGTGGATGAATTGGAGGCCCATTTTTTGGCGGAAGGGAACTTACTGCAGACGGTTCAAGCTTTAATAGCGGCTGAAAAAGCGAGCATTGAATTGAGTTTTGCGCGTGCCTGCGCCATCGACTTGGCAACCAAAGGTACGGGTAAAACGGTGATCGAAGCCGTGCATACTTCCGTTAATCCTAAGGTAATTGACTGCCCAAAAGCAATTCAGAGTAAATTAACGATTGATGGGGTTGCGAAAGATGGCATCCAGGTTAAAGTGAGAGCCCGTGTGACCGTCCGTACCAATTTGGACCGTTTTGTGGGTGGAGCCCAGGAGGATACTATCATTGCCCGTGTGGGGGAAGGTATTGTGGCCACCATTGGTTCTGCAGAAACCTACAAGCAGGTTTTGGAAACACCCGATCAAATTTCCAAAGTTGTTCTGAATAGAGGTTTGGATGTTGGAACCGCCTATGAGATTCTTTCCATAGATATCGCTGATATTGACATTGGAGAAAATGTGGGTGCTAAATTGCAAGTTTCGCAAGCCGAAGCCAATAAGAATATGGCGCAAGCGCAAGCGGAAATCCGCCGTGCCAGTGCCGTTGCCCTAGAGCAAGAAATGAAAGCACGTGTGGAAGAGATGCGTGCCAAAGTGGTCGAATCGCAGGCGGAAGTACCTTTGGCGGTATCGGAAGCTTTACGCAAGGGTCGTTTGGGAGTCATGGATTTTTATCGCATGGAAAACGTAAAAGCCGATACGGAAATGCGTGAACATTTATCCAAAGATTCAGAGAATACCCTTACGGAGAATTTACACGAATAAAAATGAATTGGGATGATCTTATTTACGTGATGATGTTTTTGGTTTTAGCATTTATTCCAAGTGTTAAAAAACAGCAAGCCGCAAAGCCGAAAACGCAAAATACGGAGGACGATGCGCGTTGTTTTGAGGAAGCACGTAGGAAAATTGAAATGCTCAAACGGCAACGAAGGGTGAATGAATCCGAAGTACAAACACGGGCACCGCAGGTAAAGTCTGTCGTTGAAGATCCTTTACAGAGACCATCCATTGGCAATGATTCCGAAGTCCCCGTGGATATTATCCGTCCGGAGACCAATCAGCCAACTTATACATGCATAAAATGTACGCCTGCTTCCAAACCTCGATTACGGGTTAAAAAATCAGTTCGATTGCGCCAATGGATTGTTGGCCAGATTGTTTTAGAGCGCAGATTTAATACACATTATTAGTTTTTTGACAAAAGATACTACGAGAATTTTGGAGATTTTGCTTATAATAATCCATTTTATGACCCATGCTGTGAACGCAAGGGCATGTAAGAATTTTAATCGCTCATCGCATAACTCGATTGAAACGGTAAGAAGCAAAACATTCCACCGCTAAGTAGGTAATCAAACATATTTCTTGCCAACAACCAGATGGAATCTGTGGTAATATTTATCTTAACCTGAAACATTTTTTCAACTTCATATCCATATAAGTCATGTGTTTATTTTAGGAAGATAAGATTCGCAGGAAAGGATCTGAAGAAAGGATAAATGAACCTAGTAGTACCGATTTTCCCACGTTGCATTACTGTTAGGATCCGTCGAACCGGGACATTCGGGCAAAGTACATATCATGCCACCGTTATTATTATCTTTGGTCACATATCTTTCTTCCATGATTGAGCAGAACTTACGGTAACATTTTTCCAGATCTGTAGTATTTGATCTGATGCTAGTTAACGATACTCCACTACTATGAGGTCTGTAAGTGGAAGTGTTCAGCCAATTTTCTACATCATACCCATATGATGTCTTCCCCAATGGCCTGCGAGCCCATTTACGTGTACTAGCATTAATCAAATGATTGGGTACAAATGGACGTAATTTATCGGGTATATCGTCCCAAGTTGCATCCGGAGGGAATTCGTTGAAAATAAGATAATAATTACGGCAAGCTTTGAGGATATCTAAGGTATCTTCCAAGGTAGAATTCAACCGAAAATCTTCCGTAACTTTCCTAAAGCCTGGAACTGCAATGGCGGTAAG
>JAISBA010000013.1 GCA_031266455.1 Puniceicoccales bacterium | reverse complement strand
GTCTTAGGGTAAGACTGGATTCATAGACCTCAGATTGGTGATGGCAAGGTTTAATTTACCCTACATGTCTGTATTCTAATGCAATGAAAGAACTTGTTATTAGAGGTTGAATTTTATAGGAGAGTACACTTTCTAGACATCCATGAAAAAATCGTTTATAAGCTTATACACTCTCTTTAAAAAAATCTCTCATAGCAAGTATGTTTTTTCTCTACGGAGGTTGCTTGTAGAAAAACCCATGGGCAACCCTCATCATTCCGTTAATCCCCACCAACCTAATCGTTGAAATACCATAGCATAATCCGGAGTATTTGCAAAGCTTTGTCTAGTTTTGCAATTGACAAGACTGAGGTAATTTCAATTTCGCCAATCGCCTATTATAGGACTAGGTTTAACAACGGTAACCCTTATTCGATCCTTTTGAATACACGCATTTATACCCAACTTCTCGGAGGACTTCCCGAAGCTTATAAACTATCGCATCCAAATGCACAAAGGACTTGATCACACTTAAAGCGCGTATAGTCTAGGTTGATTTTATGGATGTTTTTGTCTTTGGTTTTCAGTGGCTTAAAGGTTATTATTGTATTTGTATTGCCCTGTTACGCTCAATCTACACTAACCGTGCGTCGGACATTACTATCATGGATATAAATGTATTATTATAAAATATCATTGGCCTGCAATAAAAGCACCTAAAGCGGGGAGACGGAACAGCGAAAACCGGACGGAATATCAGAGCCTCACAATTAAACGGTCAGAAGTCTTCATTTAAGTAAAAAATGAGTACTGCATTTCATACAATTTTCTACAGAGTCATGGTTTTATAGATTCTGTACCCATTGGTGATATCATTGAAAAATTGGCTTCGCACCCTGCGTAATTACCTGGGCGTTGATGGTAATTCTTTTAATTTCCGGACGTTGAGAAACGATAAAAAATGCATCCAGCATGATGGTTTCAACGATGGACCGCAGGGCCCTTGCGCCTGTTTTGAACATCGAAGCTTTTTCCACAATGGCATCCATTGCTTCGGGCTCCACGGTTAATTGCACACCTTCCATGGCAAAAAGCTTTTCATACTGCAGCAGCAATGCATTTTGTGTACCCGTTAAAATAAATTTTAAATCCTCTTGGCCGAGTTCTTTTAAGGCCGAAACAATTGGTAAGCGGCCTGCGAATTCTGGGATTAAACCAAATTTAATCAAATCTTCCGGCTGTACCTGTTGCCACAATAGATCGTCATCTTTTTGAGAATGTGTATCAAGACTTCGCTTATCAAACCCAAGCATTTTATGGCCAACGCGATCGGCAATTATCTTATCTAATCCGACGAAAGCACCCCCACAAATAAATAAAATGTGGGTCGTATCGATCCGAATGTACTCTTGTTCGGGATGCTTTCGACCTCCCTTGGGAGGGATATTGCATTCGGTACCTTCCAAAATTTTTAATAAGGCCTGCTGAACACCTTCTCCCGACACATCCCTTGAAATGGATACATTTTCCGTTTTACGACTAATTTTATCTATTTCATCCACGTAAATAATACCCATTTGAGCTTTTTCAACGTTGTAATCGGCCGCTTGAAGCAATCGTAAAATAATATTTTCGACGTCTTCGCCCACATAACCCGCTTCCGTCAACGTTGTTGCATCGGTAATGGCGAATGGAACATCCAATATCTTAGCCAACGTACGTGCTAACAATGTTTTTCCGCTTCCCGTAGGGCCAATCAACAAAATGTTACTTTTTTCAACCTCCACATGTTTCAGATGTTCCGGAAGCTCTTGCGCACACGTAAAATTTGTATTTTGCCCGATAACGTCGACGCCTTTCTCAAAAATCAAACGCTTGTAATGATTGTAGACGGCAACCGATAAAACTTTCTTTGCATCCTCTTGCCCTACCACGCAAGCGTCCAAGACGGCCTTTATTTCTTGCGGTGTAGCAATCTTTAAATGCAACGGTAATGTTGTCTCTGCCTGGCCTTGCACCCGCAAAGCATTTGCTTCGACCGGAGGTTTCCCCAAATTGTCTCCCTGTTCTTTCAATAACAAAGAATGACAAATGGAAACGCAACTCGAGCAGATCCCAAAATTTCCGTTAGGACTTGTAATCAACTTCTTAACTTGATTCGCGTGACAACCACAAAAAGAACAAAATGGCGATCCTTCCTGGGACATAAAATTTACTTTTTGGAGGCCGAATGCTTGGTTGGATCACTCGTGATCACGTGATCAACCAATCCGTATGCTTTTGCCTCTTCAGCCGCCAAAAAAAAGTCACGATCCGAATCCTTTTCAATTTGTTCTATGGTTTGCTGACTATGCTTTGCCAAAATTTCATTGATCGTTGAACGCCAGCGCAAAATTTCCTTTGCCGCGATTGAAATGTCCGAAGTTTGTCCCGTAGCTCCACCTGTAGGTTGATGTATCATGACACGACTGTGCGGTAAAGCGTAACGTTTCCCTTTGGCTCCGGATGCCAATAAAACGGTTGCCATGCTCGCCGCTTGTCCAACGCAGTAAGTAACCACATCGCAATGGAGAAAATTCATGGTATCGTAAATGGCCATACCGGACGTCACAACACCTCCCGGACAGTTAATGTAAACGTGAACATCCTTCTTGGGATCTTCCATCTGTAAAAACAGCATCTGGGCAATCACAGCGTTGGCCACAAAATCATCAATTGGCGTACCAATAAAAATAATACGATCCTTGAGCAAACGACTGTAGATATCCCACGCTTTTTCGCCGCGTCCATCGCGTTCGTAAACGTAAGGTAAGGGCAAATAATTCACATTAATCCTTTTTCTTTTCGATGTTTTTTTGCTGATTTTCCAAATAACCAAACAGCCAATTTATGAGCTTCGCCTGCATCGCTTTTTGCTGGATTTCCTGACGCAATTGCGAATTTTTTTGTACCATTTGCAGCATTTTTTGAGCTGTAATCTGCCGTTGCATAGCCTCTTGAATCAACACAGGCTCAATATCTTTGCCTTCCAATTTAAGCTTTTCTTGAGCCGCAATTTTTTCAAAACATAGGTTCAACTTAACACGATCTTCGGCAATGGATTGCGCCTTTTGTATCACGTTTTCTTTTTGCTCCTCCAATAAATCATTTTTAACACCGTGAGTCGCAAATAAATTTACCATCTCCTGCAAAACTTTTTCGGCCTCTCGTTTAACCCACGAGGGTGGCAAATCACACGTAACACTTTGAATCAAAAACTCTGAAATACGCTGCTTTTGCTGTCCGGCATACGCTTGTCGTTTACGTTCCACTAAACTTTTACGAGCAAAATCATTCAATTCATCCAAATTTTTGACTTGGTAGTTTTTGAAAAAAGCTTCATCCATAGCAGGCATTTTAACCTCACGTACTTCCTGCATTTCAACCGTATAGCACCCTTCTTTCCCGCGTAACGTAGGAACGGCAAAATTTTCTGGGAAAAGCACCTTAATGTCCTTTTTGTCACCCACCTTCATGCCAACGATGCCATCAATTATTTCCGGAATACCCGGTGCCATCCCGTTACCCACTTCTTCCCAGGTCGATTTCTGCTTTCGCCACGCATGGGGCACATCTTTAAAATTATCCACAGATTCGCCGTCGCAAACGCCGTCGTACGCAATTTTTACGTAGTCTCGCCTATTGGCTTCACGATGGACCACTTCGTAAGTTGCCTGTTGCTTTTGTAGGTGCGCAATAAAATCTCGAATTTCTTCGTCCTTGACTTGAATTGCCTCCTCTTCCAGTAAAAAATTTTTATAATCGGGGAGCGTTATTTCGGGCGTAATCTCTATCTCTAAGGACACCTTCTGTTGATCGCCGGTCGTTTCTTCAAAATCCGCTTTTACGAGAGAAGCAATCTCCAATTTTTCAGTACTTTTTAAATGCTCAATCACTTCATTCAGCAACGACTGCTTAACTTCCTCGGTGATAATGTCTGCATAACGCCTATTTAAAATATCCAATGGGACTTTCCCTTTACGGAACCCTGGTATGGCCGCATTTGCTTGTACCTTCTTTAAAACATTTTGCTTAAATTTCAAACACGTTGCTGCATCCACGGTTGCCACCACTTTCTTTAGTACTGAATGAATAGGCTCAACGATTATTTTCATACGTTTTCTTGCATTATTTGATACTAAACTTACCAGCTCCTATAAAAGAAAAAACTAAGCCTAAAACGGTTAAAAATACTAACGGGGATAAAGGAGGTAAAAAAAACAATTTCCAGGACAACTTTCCCCACATACCTAGGATGCCCATAATAAATAAAACTAAGGTCGCCAGCCTAAAATAGAAACCTAAAATGATAAATAAGCCCGTCCAAATAAAAGTAAAAGCAACCACAATACCCCAAAACAATTCAGAAAATGGAAAATGCAGTTGGAGGGCAGGATGTCCTAAATGTTTCAACAGCCCGCCATCCATAAAGCAACAAATACTGTAAACAATTAAATGACTTCCCCAGAAAAAGCGGAGTAAAAGTAATCCAAAATTTTCTTTGTGTAATCCACTTTCCAAATGCTTCAACCAGGGAATCATTTTAGTTTTATAGGTACTATTTGTCGCTCGTAGTGCCCTTAGCACTTTTCTTTTTCAAGT
This sequence comes from Puniceicoccales bacterium, assembly GCA_031266455.1. GTDB lineage: Bacteria > Verrucomicrobiota > Verrucomicrobiia > Opitutales > UBA9783 > CABUVL01. Next base: position 70,136 of record JAISBA010000013.1, on the reverse strand, counting down.
AAGCTTCATACGCTTCCGAGAAATTTTTTTCAACTTTTTTAAACCCACGTACTACTTGAGGATTCTGGGGATCCGTATCGTCTACAAAAGACTCTACATAGTAAAGATCCTTACCATTGCCGGCATTTAATACAAACAGTACCTCTTTGCCATCATTATCCACCTTCGCTTTTCCCAAAACAAACTCAGCCTGCAATCGGGCTGAAAAAAGAGCAACAATTGCCACTCCGAATACATACACCTTTTTCATAATAAACAATAACTTAATTATTATTTAACTGCAAACAAGTAAAGTTTTGTACTACAGTAAAAACACGTCAAGCCAAATATCTATATTTATCTATACGTAAAAATTTACGTACTCCCCTAGAAACAATTTAAGAATTATCCGATTTGACTACTGGGCACAGAACAATAATCCTCATTATTTTTACGGCAAATGAACTCTCGAATGTCCCTTTTCTTGCAAAAAACCTTTCTCCCGCTTAAGGCAATTTCATGGGAAATCCCCGATGCATCCCAATGATGTTTCTATAAAATTTCTTAACTTTCTAACATGTATTATGAATCGTTAGAAATCCCTTTGGCATTCTTCTTTTTCAAGTAAGCTTCGTACGCTTCCGAGAAATTTGTTTCGACTTTTTTAAACCCACGCACCACTTGGGGATTTTGGGGATCCGTATCGTCTACAAAAGACTCCACATAATAGAGATCTTCACCATTACCGGCATTCAAAACGAACATTACCTCTTTATCATCATTATCTACCTTCGCTTTTTTCAAAGCAAATTTAGCCTGCAGCTGGGAAGAAAAAAGAATAATCAACGCCACCCCAAATACATACACATTTCTCATAATAAACAACAAGTTAATATTAAAACAGTTAAAGTTTCGTGCCACAATAAAACCGCGTCAAGTCAAAATTTCCACATTATCCATATACAAAATCTCACATACGTTTTGAAAATGGAGAATTGCTTTCCATAAAAATCATCCGCATTTTGTTGTCTTAGACCCAATTGACGCGCCAATCGTAACGGCATTCTCAGTCGGTCCACATCTACAATTTCTCCAACTTTCTGTACAACGTCCTTCGGGGCATCCCAAGCAATTGGGCCGCTTTTGTTTTATTCCCGCCACACTGCGACAACGCATCTGAAATCAGTTGTTTTTCATTATTTTTTACAGACAGTGGATGGTCGATGGTTTCTCTTCTTACAAAAAACTTTTCTCCCAATTGGGTCAAATCCATGGGAGAACCCCGATACATTACAATGATATTTTCCGCAAAATTTCTCAATTCTCTAACATTTCCAGGCCAATTGTACCCCAACAAGATATTTTGGACATTGTCAGGAATGAGAGGTGCTTTGACTCCGTTTTCTTCGCCAAATAAAGCTAAATAATGCTGCAACAACATCAAAATGTCATCCGGGCGTTCACGTAATGCGGGCACATGAACTTCTATAACGTTAAGACGATAATACAAGTCTTCCCTGAAATGCCCCAATTTAACCTCTTCCCGCAGCGTTCTATGCGTGGCGCAGATCAATCGTACATCCAGGTGCATAGGACGTACTCCACCGACACGCTCCACGGTTTTTGTCTCCAAAAAACGCAACAATTTCACCTGGACACTGGCATCGATTTCACCAATTTCATCCAAGAATAAGGTCCCTCGATCGGCGCATTCAAAACGTCCTATATGCTGCTTAATGGCCCCCGTAAAGGCTCCTTTCTCGTGACCAAATAATTCCGATTCCAGCAAATTTGCAGGTAAAGCTGCACAGTGAACGGGAACAAATGGTTTTTGAGATCGTGTACTCTGTTGATGTATCAAGTGTGCGATTAATTCCTTTCCCGTACCCGTCTCTCCCGTAATTAAAATATTAGCACGCGAAGGCGCCACCACTGCCACTTTTTTTAAAACGTTTTGAAACGTATCCGAATTACCTAAAATGCCTTCCGGGTGGTAACGATCCGACAATTTTTTGTGTAAATTCCGATTTTCCTCACGCAAATTACGATCCTCCAAAGCACGCTGAACAATTATTTCCAATTTTTCCAAATGAATGGGTTTGCTTAAAAAATCGTAAGCACCACGCTTCATGGCTTCAACGGCCGTTTCAATATTACCGTAAGCGGTCATCATGATGCAGATAGGTTTGTTGGCCAATTCCAGTGCTCTGTCAATGACGCACATCCCACTTTTCTGTCCCATACGTAGATCGGTAATAATAACGTCAAATGCGTGTACACTCATCAACTTGAAAGCTTCTTCGGGCCCATTTGCCGCATACACGTCAAATTTACTTGAAAAAGTTAGCTTTAACCCTTCGCGTGTGTTCTTTTCATCATCCACAATGAGTAATGTTCCCTGCATGCTATTTCTTGGGTTGAATTTGACAGATAGCCTGCATCACACGATCGCTAATTGCCTGAAGCGGATCTTTTTCGGAATGACAAGCTACAAAATCGGATGGATACAGCGTTTTGCCGTACACAATTGAAAGCCTTGGTTTAAGATTCAAAAAACGTTTTCCTTTGGGTAAGGCCTTGAAAGTGCCAAAAATCCGAACTGGGACCACGGGCACCGACGAACGTTCCACAAATAAACCGATCCCTTTTTTTGCTCTTTGGGGAATACCCGTTACAGAACGTGTTCCTTCCGGGAACATGAGAATAGGGTAACCCGCGGACAAAATATTCAAGATCCGCTTAATAGATTGGACATCATTTCCTTTCTCACGATCTACGGCTATCATGTTAAGTTGCCTAAAAAACCAACCAATACCTCTTTTAAATAACGTACTACGCGCAAATGAAAATATAGGTTGACGGCGGCAATGGATGGCAATAATGGGTGGATCCAAATAACTTACGTGATTACTTGCTAAAATGAAAGCCCCATTTGCAGGAATATTGTCTTCACCATAAATTTTTCCTCGGTAAAGTATTTTGAAGATAAACTTAAAAAATAAACTTACACAACGGTACGAAAAAGAAAGATTTGCCTTCATGTCATATTTTATATATGACCCATTGATGTAAAATAAAAGCATAAAAAATGTTGGAAGATCAAAAATGGTTTACTTTATTTCAAGAAACGATTGAATCGTTTGACGGACGCCCCTCTTGGAATGTTTACTTTATGTCCATTGCGCTTTTGATGGCCGCACGTTCTAGTTGTACAAGACTCAAGGTAGGGTGTGTGCTTGTTTCTGGCAAGGGTAACAAAAATCGAATTATTGCTGCAGGCTATAACGGCTTTTTGGCGGGCTTGCCTCACATTTCAAAAATGCGTGATGGTCACGAACAGGCAACCGTTCATGCAGAGCAAAATGCCATTGCCGATGCCGCGCGGCGTGGGGTAAGTATACAAAATTCAATTATCTACACCACACACTATCCATGTATCAATTGTGCAAAAATATTATTGGCAGCAGGCGTTCAACATTGTTATTATCACACCGATTATAACAATGATTCTCTCGTGGAGGAACTCTTTAATGAAGCGCAGGTTCCTTTGCAACAGTTATAGTATATATGCCACTGTCAACGCACAATTTTGCTGGATTAGTCCTACTATCGAATCCTCAATACATGCAGGACGGAGAGTTTTTACAAAGCGTTATTGCTATCATCCAACATCAGCCCGACAAAGGGTCTATGGGCCTTATGCTCAATCGTCCCTTAAGACTTACGCTCAATGATTTTGACGCACAACGCTGGGAAGACTTTGACACCGTGCCTGTTTTCAAAGGAGGTCCCGTTGAACAAAAACGTCTCATTTTAACGGCCATCGAATGGGGGCCCCGGAGTCACTTTTTGAAATGGTATTTGGGATTACAGACGCAGCAAATTTTTCAATTACTGTCCAAAAATAATGCCGTTGCATTGCGTGCTTATTGCGGTTATGTGGGTTGGGCGCCGGGGCAGTTGGAAGAGGAAATGCGGAAAAACTTTTGGTTACCCGTTCCTATGCATCCCAAAGAAGTCTTTGCTTCTACAAATACACAATTGTGGCACAAATTAATGTTTCTCTTTCATCCCACCAATACCCTTTTTAATCAATTGTCCATCAATCCCTCCATGAATTAAATGGCGGTTGCTCCACATCCCATCAAGGTGTAGACGGTTGTAAAAGGTTGTTTAACGTAGCAATGTTGTGGGGGAGTGGTAACATATGCACAATACAGTTTTTGGATACAACATGCGGTGCACTTTATCAGGTTTATGGATTTATGTTTAGCAGTGTATAATGATCTCTGTCGAGATCTTACTTGCTGTATGGGTGCATGCGAGTTTATATCAATACTTCCCTGATTCAACAATTTGCCAGCACATTATCAAATTACAGCGTCATTTAACCGCATGCCGTGCGGTTTTTCACAGATCCAACTATACAACCGACACAAACATCTTTTTCTCCTTCGAAGATGTGAAACAAATATAAAAGGACCCCTAGGGGCCCTCAAGGAACATATATGAAACAAATTAAATACTTTCTTACTAGTGAATCGTAATTTTTTTGGCTTCCGGCTTACTTGCCTTTGGTAAAGTTAGTGTCAAGAGGCCATTCTTCATTTTGGCTTCCAATTTATCTACCTGACCGTCGCTCGGGAGCAAAGTTGTAAATTTAAAATGTTTTTTCGGTTTCTTGGAGTCTCCGTCTTTGTCTACATAACAGGCAGAACGTTCCACTTCCGCTTCGATAACCAACAAAGACTCATCGACTGAAATTTTAACATCATCTTTGTCGGCTCCTGGTATAGCCACTTCCAAGCAATATGCCTTTTTACACTCCATCCATCGCAGGGGTCGTGCAAAATGACCGTTACTAGGAAAGCCATCCCGAGACAGCCAATGATGCATGCAAGCTACACTATCTTTAAACAAACGCTCCGTAGGATCTTTATCATAGGGGAAATGTTTCGCCTGAAGGGGATTTATAAGAACTATTTCCAAACATAAAACAGAAACACACTTAAGTAACTTATTCATAAGAATTAAAAGTTTAGGTAAATTTATAAAAAAGTCAATCGTTGGATTGCAAAAAATATAAAAATGTTTTTAAAATTTTCGCCTTTTATGAATTGGCTAACTTTTAAAAAATTTTTCGTTTACCTTCACCCATTGAAGGTTTCTCTAGATACAAGTAAAATTCCTTTCAAAGATAACTTTTTTCAAATGATGCAATCCAAAATCGTACGTGCTTTCAATGATATGGAAGCGCTGGAGGCGGGAAATATTGCAAACACGGATGAAAAACGCATGGTCGGGCATTATTGGTTAAGAAATTTTCAATTGGCTCCGAAGAAAAATATCAATACACTTTTGCACGATAACTGGCTAAAAGTACGCGCGTTTACCGATAAAATTCTCAATCAAGAGATTCAAGGATCTCACGGCCCATTCAAATATCTCCTATGCATTGGCATCGGTGGATCTGCCCTAGGCCCACAACTGATATCGGATGCCTTAGATCGAAGACCCAAAGGGTTAAGGGCACTTTTTATAGACAATACGGATCCGGATGGCATTTTTAGAGTTTTAAAAAAGATCCACAAGCATTTGGGGCAAACGCTCGTTCTGGTCACTTCAAAATCTGGAGAAACGCCGGAACCTCGCAACGGACTCATAGAAATCCGATCTGCCTTTATTAAGCAGAATATTCCTTTTAATCGACATGCCGTCGCCATTACCTGCGAAGGGAGCACGTTGGATATGGAAGCGCAGCAGGAAGATTGGTTGGCACGTTTTCCCATGTGGGATTGGATTGGAGGACGGACAAGTTTATTCAGCAATGTGGGATTGGTGCCTGTGGCCCTGCAGAACATCGACATCAGTGCTTTCATCCAGGGAGCTACCGAAATGGATATTCTGACTCGAAATACGGAAGTTTTAAACAACCCGGCAATGATGCTCGCTTTAGCCTGGTATACTTGCACCGAAGGCACGGGTAAACGCAATATGGTGGTCTTGCCTTATAAAGACGCACTCATCCTTTTCCCGCGCTATTTGCAACAACTTGTTATGGAATCGTTGGGCAAAAAATTAGCGAATGATGGACGCAAAGTTTTTCAGGGATTGACCGTGTATGGCAACAAAGGGTCAACGGATCAACACGCTTACGTACAGCAATTGCGAGACGGCCTCGATGACGCTTTCGTCATTTTTGTTGAAGTCCAAGTGCCCTGCAATCCCCCCAACGTTCACGTTGAACCGGGATTGAGTTCGGGTGATTTTTTGGAAGGCTTTTTACTTGGCACACGCGCTGCTTTAACCGAAATAGAGCGTCCTTCCATTACGTTGACGCTGAAACATTTAAATGCCCAAAGCCTGGGTGCCTTGATCGCTTTATTTGAGCGAGCAGTTGGGTTTTACGCCAGCTTTATCAGAATCAACGCCTACAATCAACCCGGTGTAGAAGCTGGGAAAAAGGCGGCTGCCAAATTTTTGAATCTGCAAAAACGTATACTCAGCTTTCTGACCGACCACACCGGTGAATATTTCAGTGCGGAATCCCTCGCTCAGGCACTCAATTTAAACGAAGATACCGAAAGCATTTTTAAACTGTTAGAATATTTGGCGGCCAACAAAAAAATCTTTCGCAATAAACTTTTACCCCTAACGCAAAGCACCTACTGCCTGAGGAAAAAATGAAAAAGACCCTGAAATCGATTTTTTTGTTGGCCACCCTTGGGATTGTAAGTTGCCTTGGTGGATGTTCCCAAAGCATGGAGACAACCGCCGCTTTGGATGATTCAAAAATGCCTTGGGGACGCCCTGCTTCTTGGGAAAAAACAATGCCCATTGCTCCAGGATTTCAATATTAACCCACAGAAGTGAAGTTCACACTTAGTGGCATGGGTATTCCCCTGCTATTATTGAGAGGATGCATTCAACGGACGCATTTCAGATAAAAGCCATAATCATCGTTAAAAAGCGGGAAAATTCCATTTTTGCAGATGCAATATTGTTCTTAGTGAAAACGGTTTAGATACTTCATTAAAAATTCTTGCGATAGAAAACTCGGTAGTGGTCGTGTAGGCTTAATTATTAATTCCGCTGCTAGCCGTTCATACTCAGCCTCATTCTCTGTATAACAGGACGGTTTTTGGTTCATTACAGGGCAAAAACCGTCCATTTCAGAATGCTTTTCCTTAACCAAGGGTGGTCAGGTGCTCTTCTGGAGGGTGTTACAGCAAACCCTGGGTAATCGACCTCAATCCCTCTAGCATGAGGTAAGGTTTTTAAAAGCCCCATGGGCTCAGTACTCCCCCATGTCCCTGTAAAAGGCTTAGGCTTTCTCCACGCTGTCGTATGACTATAGTCCGGGTTTATATAGTCATAGTCCAGTTTTTGGTGCGTTACAGGAGGAACACTTGGTGTGGAACGGCGTGACATTCGCAGTGTCAGTATTCTCTCGTACTCAGCCTTATTTGCTACATAATAGAGTGGTTGTTTGCCCATTACAGGACAAAGCAAACTGTGAAGAATCCCCGAATGCGCTTCCTTACAAAATGGGCACCACCAAGGACGATCACGTTCCGTTAGCTCCCTGGGACTTTCTCTTTTTATACGCTCGTACTCAGTCGCATCCACTGCATAATAGGGTGAGGGTTGTCTCATTATGGGACAAACTGAATTGTACTCAGGATGCACTTTCTTACAATGATCACACCACCAGGCATTTAAAGCAACTGCACTCATCAGTCCTGCCGTTACAAAACCCGCTTTTATAATTGTACTTATTATTTTATTCATCCTATTTTGGTAAAATCTATAACCTTACCTATGATAACATATAATGTACCATGTGTCAGGAACATCGGAAGCATTTACCTCAAGTCTTAGCATCAAGCCTTCAATGAATCTTGCGGGTTTTGGGACAGAGAAACTAGAGATAAAACACATCCATGTCCTCATTCTTAACCAATGTCGAATGGACAACTGTCCTAAAAATTGAGAGATTGGTATGAAAACAATATTCTCGAGAAAAGCTATCGGAAACCAAAAAAAGAATCCCCACTTTCTCAGAAAGTAGAGATTAAACAGAAGAGACTAGGGATAAAGTACATAACACAATACGGGCGTTTAAACCTCTTTTATTGCCGTTTAGCCTTACTGTTTAAATGCTACCCATAGGTAGATTCTTTAGAATATACATTTTAAGAGTATTACCAACAACCGTACTATTTCAATGGATTCTTATCGTTTAACCACATTGCCAAGCAAGTCGACCAATTTGCCCTTGCCATCCCAAGCATGGCCATCTAAGTCAACATGCTCCTGACCATCGAAGTAATATTCATGATTAACTCTACGTGCATTGAAAAAAGCATAAGCAAAGTGACCATTTCTAAGTTGAATGACCTGTGCAGTTCGATTGCCCTTTGGGGTAACAAAACGATAATTTTGATCAATATACTCTACATCCACCACTTGAGGATACACAAGGTTGCCATCGGCAAGTTGACCTACAGGTTGTAGGGGTGCACCATGTTTATCATAAACATCACCTAGTCCATCGCACATTACTCCATTATCATAATAAAAAAATCGACCTCCAATATCTATAACGTAGTTATTAACCTGATAATCAGGACCAGCAGCCATCAGTCCGGGACTGCCATCATACTGACGAACAGGGTAGCCGTCGGAAGTTTGCCCTACAATACGAAAAGGAGGAAGAGTTCCATCACAACGTCCATGTTCCGTATGACCCGTTACGGGGCAACGACCGCTATGAGGCCTGTTGCAATGCTCGCACCACCAGGCGTTTAAGGTGACCTCACCCATTAAACCTGCCGCTATGAAACCAACTTTTATAAATGTACTTATTATTTTATTCATACTATTTCCTATTCTATTTTTGTAAAATCTATAATCTTACCTATAGTAGCATATAATGTACCATATGCCAGGCACCTCGAAAGTGTTTACCCCAAACCTTCAAGGAATCCTGCGGGTTTGTGGGCAGAAGATCAGAGGTAAAGCATATCCTCGACCCATCCTCAACCAACGTCAAATGGACAACGGGCTAAATTTCATAAATTTAAACTTCAACGTCGCCTTTTCTAAGGCTTACTATCCGCTATTCTCTCCTTTATTAGGAAGCCTTCCGCTCGTCGTCGTAAAGAACGATAATTGGCACTTTCTAAAAATTCCTGCAATGCGCTGAAAAACAAAGATGCAATGTTGGATTATGACCACGTTTAAGTTATTTTTAAAGGTCCCCCTCGAATGACTTGTATTTTTGAAGAACACTGCCCACAGGTAAAAAGTACCAATTTAAAGTGCCATGTATTTTTGTCCAATTTTTTAAAACTTTGCAAAATAAGCTGCGCACAGAGGACTTCTTCGCGATTGTAAGCGTAGGCTTCCATAATGGCGTTAAAATTTTCATCGATGTACAGGATAACTTTTTTGACATTAGGAAAATTTTCAGGGGCTAATAAACAACATTTTAAAACCTTACGACCCCGTTTTGCAGTTTGCTCGAAATGAGCAAGTTCCCAATCAAGAAATGGCATGGCTATCATAAAGTAACAGCACCCACAGGATTCAACCATGGGATCAAGCCAACGGGAGGCGGGGTAAAATACGCCATCCTTTAGAGGATTTTCGGGGTGCAGTTTGTCAAAAATAATTTCAAACGTGGGCTGGGTTTGCATGATGAAATGAATTTCGCGGCCTTCACGTTGACCCACCAGTTTGCCCAATAAAACGTTTACCTTATTAATGCATTCAAAATCAATTTGATACGCATCCCAAGGTGTAAAACTTTTTATGGCACTTATTCTCTCATGGACATTCTGCAAGCTGATTTCATGTCCCCAAGATAAGTGAATAAAAAAAAAGAGTATAAAGCTACCTATGAATTTATTGGCATTGGAGAAGAAGTTTCGACTTGCATATCCATCAGGGCGTTTCATTGGCATTTTCTTGCATCGAAGGCAATTGCGTTAAGGCCCCTGCGGGTGTTTCCACAACCATCGGTTTTAATTCTTTTTCTCGAGGTTCCCTGTGGTACTTGGGGATTTGGCACAACGTTAATAGCAAAGCCGTTAAAAAAAATGCAACGATACCGTATACCGTCCAACGTACGAGTACGTTGGAAGCTTCACCTCCAAAAGCAGATTCAGCCACCCCTCCCCCTAGGGCCGCACCCATACCGGCATTTGCGCTCGGCTTCTGCATCAAGATAAGCAAAATAAGCCAGGCGCACAAAGCGATCAAAAAAACGGATCCCACACCAATTAAAAAATTTAACATCGTTTAAAAACTCTTTCTTAATATCAAAAGTGTTGAACGAGATTGCAAGAAAATTTTTCTTTCAAAGTTTTGTACACACTCATAAAAGGTAAAACGCATTTTCGGTAACTCCGCCCTACGACCGTAAAAATTTGAATTTGACTTTGGGCGTACGTCCTAAACAATTTCCTTCGCATATGGGACCTGTTTCTGTAGTTATTATTGCCCGCAACGAAGAAGAAAACCTACAACGATGTTTGGAATCCGTTTCTCCTTTAACGGGAGAAATGATTGTGGTAATCAATGATTGTACGGACCGCACAGCACAGGTTGCAGAAAAATGGGGTGCAAAGGTTTTTAAGCAAAGTTGGTTGGGATTTTGTGCCCAAAAGCAGTTTGCTCTGGAAAAAGCAACCCAAAGCTGGGTATTAAGTTTAGATGCCGACGAAGCATTATCCGAACAACTTCAAAAAAATATTCTTCTTTTTTTTGAATACGCGCATAAAAGCTTCGACGTCGTTACGTTTAACCGAAGAAATAATTACCTGCATCGATGGTTGAAGTACGGCGATGCTTATCCGGATAAAGTCGTACGCTTGTTTAGGAAAGAGGCGGTACGATGGTCCGGCGGAAGTGTACACGAATCCATTACCTATTCGAACAAGGCTCGCATTAAACATCTACAAGGCGATTTGATGCATTACACCTTTAAAAATCTGGAAACCACTTTAAAAAAACAAATTTTATACGCACAATTATTTGCCAAAGACAATCATCGGCAGTATACCGCTGTAAATTTTTCTCTGATAATGAAGCTTGTTTTTAATCCATTATGGGGATTTATTCGCTCCTACTTCATTAAAGCTGGATTTTTAGATGGGATTCCGGGTTTGATTTACGCGATTCAAAGAAGCATGTATATATTTTTGAAATATGCATTTGTGATAGAATTTTTGCTCAAAATGTAATTTTATGTTACGTTATCCCATCATGTGGGCAAATATAAGCCTTATCTTTGGACTATGTTTTGTAAATGCGATCTTTTCTAAAGATGTGGTCAGTTTTGTTCGCACAAGCCTTTTTCTAATCTGCTTTTTTATGCTTTACCGCATACGCTTTAAGAAGAGTTGTCTGGTTGTTGGAGGGATCACAATTGCGACACTCTATGGCTGTTTTTTTGTTCAACGTTCAGGCCAGCACACTAAGAAACACACCATCAATGGGATATTTTATTTCGAAAAAATTTTTAGAACACCTTCCGACCGTGTAGGTGGCATCGGCAACGTGTATTTAAAGGATCATACCCATTGCAATGATATTTATATTCACATTAAGAATAGGTCTGGATTAAAAGTTGCCGAAGATAAGCTTTATCGTTTACACGGAACCCTCTATCCGCTAAAATTTCCTTTTAAAGCTTCCCAAAGTTTCTCTTATTACTTGTGGGCACGCGGTATCCGATATCATCTCGCGTACGCTCAACTGAAAAATGTAGGGAACAATTTATCTCCATCTCTCATCCAACGCTTACGTTGGTATTTTAGAAAATCGCTGCAGGCTCATTTTAAAGATGCAAACAAATCAAATACCTATCAGGCTATTTTGCTGGGTAAAAAAGAGCTTTTATCCGAGAAAAATTTAAATCACTTCTTTGATACGGGCACGATGCACTTGTTCGCCGTAAGTGGATTGCACGTAGGTGTTGTCAGTACTTTTTTATTTTTTTTCTTTAAATCGCTATTTCTACCAAAAATCTTTAGGCTGTTTTTTACCCTAGCAGGAGTCTTCTTGTACTCAAGTATTGTTGGCTTCAGTCCATCTACCCTAAGAGCCTCCTGCATGGTCCTATTCGTCATTATAATGCAGCTATGCTCTCGGCCCGTAGATGGCCGAGCGGCTTTTCTCAATACGGCATTTTTTGCACTCGCCGTGAATCCATGGCAAATTTGGGACGTCGGATTTCAATTATCCTACGGTGTTGTTGCAAGTATCCTCGGTCTCGGCACACCTAGTTCAAGGCGGCTATCAACACAGCGTAACCGTTTTGTACGTTCGTTTGTGGCTTCATTGTGCATTTCTGTAAGCGCAAGCCTTATAAGCAGCGTGTTGACCATATATTATTGGGGAATGTTGACCCCTTGGGCTTTTTTGGTCAACCTTTTCCTTATTCCAATAGCGAGCTTCGTTGTTATCCTAGGTACGATAAGTTTTATCACAAACTTAATTTTTCCAAGCTGCCTTTGCATTGTCAATTATCTGTCGGAAAACGTAATCTCTCTGTTACTTTTTTGTGTGGACGTTTGCGCTCGTCTGCCCGGGTCTGTCCTCAAGGTTTCATGCAATGCGAATATTTTTTACACGTGCTTATTTTTGTTTTTCCTATACGTACTCAAGATACACGAAGGAAATTCCAAGCTATTGACCCGGAGTCCCACGAATACACATCTTTGATTACTATTTTTTATCTTTGAAAATCAATACCTTAAAAAGATGTTAAGGCTTATTTTGCCAAGTTATTACCCTTGCTGCATTTTGCAAAACAGTCCGACCAAAATTGTTCGAATGCTTCTGCAGATACTGTTTGAGGACAATAACGATATGCTCCTTGGTACTCAATACCTACAAATTGTGTTTGTGGGTATTGTGCACGCAAAGATTTTTTTGCATCATCCAGATTTTTTACGTGATCATCTATTAATACGATACACTTTGGGGTCCAACCGATTGTTTTTAAAAACGCGCATAGGACAGTTCCTTTGGTCGTCGTTCCTTGCTCACCATTTGAAGATAAAATACCCCGATAAAAACTAGGATAATTCGATCGGTATGCAGGACAGTTGGTTAGACGAAGGTCCTTTTCAGCAAACGTATTCTCAAAATTGATGCCGTATTGTTTAAGTTGCGCGTAACGCATGTTTTCAGCTCGTTGGTAATCTTCAAATGGCCCCGTTAAGGTTGCCGTGAACGCAATGGTCTTTATATTGTTTTCTTTTAAATACTGAATTAACTTTAAACTATCTTCTTCCACCAAGCGCTGGGGTAGTTTCAGGGCATGCATGTAAGCGAGCGTAGGATCTACTTGTTTGTGGCGACGTGTAAGGGCACGATAAACATCAAGATGTTGCATTATATTGGGGATATAAGCAGCGGGGAAGTCCGTTTGCAAAAGGGTTCCATCGATATCGAAAGCACACAAGATATCTTCATCTTTGTACGCTTTTAAGAGATCATCCACCTGCGCTTGTACCGCCGACATTTTTTCAACGATTGTAAATCCTTTTGTAAACCGTTCCATTTGTTTGAAAAAATTCGTGTCTTTTATGAGCACACTTAAACACAACAAACTCAAAAACATAGCAAAAACTTTACTCATTTCCACCGATGAATTTCTCGACATGCTCACCACATTTTCAACATTTATATTAGGAGTTTTTAGGAAAATAACTTCATCAAACCTTCGATACCAAATACACTGATCCAATATGCGGCAAAAGTGTAAATCGATATGGCGATCAGGGAACAAATTTGAGCAAAACATAAAAATAAACCATCATTTTCCAATAAACCAACCCCAAACAATAAAATAATGGCAGCGGGCAAAGTGTTGGTTAGGGGAATTGGCAATGCCATAATGATGGACAAAATAAAGATATTAATCCCTATGACGCATCGATTAAATACGTATTGCAAATAGGCACATCGATTGGGACGTGTAAAAATTTCCAAAAGGCGCAACATCTTGCAAGCGAACGTAACCCATTTCTTCGAAAGAGAAAGCTTTTTAGTACTCCAGCGTTTTGGATACCAAGGTACTTTGTGTCTCAAAATAAGTTGTACGCCCAGCAAAGCAAGGATAATGCCGAAAGGCGTACTGTAACCGGTGGCCGGAATAGGTAAAGCACTAGGCATAGATAGTAATAGAATAAGCGCACCAAATCCTTGTTCTTTAAGCTGATCTACAAGAGTTTTGAGCTCTAGAGCAATTGAACCGTCATCCTTGCAAAGATTTAGCAATTTTTGAGACAATGTGATCATACGCCCAATTTTAAAAGTAACTCGGTCAACATTCCAAACACGCATCTGGTTGTCAACCAATTAACGCCCAATTTCTTCCTTTGGCTCGTGAAAATTTTTTGCCCCTAAAATATCGTAAGATACACCATCGGACATTTCCATAACGAGGTGTCTACTTTTTAGGAAATAAGAACAATTGATCTGCGATTAAAGTTCCCCGTAAAAGCGACGTATTCCAAGCAAAATCTACGGACTGAGAAACTTGCAAGGCCTTTAAAATTTTAGCACTGCTTTCGGGAATGATAACCTGCAAAATTTGTGCGCATAGGCGAATACCTTCAACCAAAAAAGCCAAGGTATTTTCCAAAATGTGTTGATCTTTTTCATGGCCTGTCTTGGCCAATTTCCACGGAGCTTGATTCTCGACAAAACGATTTAATTCACGAATAAACTTGAATAATTTTTCCAAGCCCTGCGAAAAAAGAAAATTATCAAAGCTTTCAAAAACACTTTTATGGGTTTCTTCCCAACATATCTGCAAATTTTCAGGAGAAATGGAATCCGAATGGACTGCCGGTACCCTAGATTGACAATAGCGTTGCAACATATTAAACGTTCGACTGACCAAATTGCCCCACTCATTGGCCAATTCATGGTTATAGCGCCCAACGAAGTTTTCTACAGAGAATTCGCAATCTTGCCCCGTTACCATTTCTCTCAATAAAAAATATCGAGCCGCATCAATTCCATAACTTTGTAACCATTCAAACAAATCAAATGCGTTTCCCAAACTTTTAGAAAGCTTTTCTCCGGAAGTTAACCACCAGCCGTGAACCAATAAATGCTTCGGCAAGGGTATATCCAAAGCCCTAAGCATGATAGGCCAATAAACGGCATGTGCAGGTACTAAAATATCCTTACCAATCACGTGCAAATCCGCAGGCCAACAATTTGTAAACTCTTTTTGTCCGTACCCCACAACCGATACATAGTTTAATAAAGCATCAAACCAGACGTAGGTTACAAACTGCGCATCAAAAGGCAAGGGTATTCCCCACTGTAAACGCTCCTGTGGACGAGAGATACAAAGGTCATTCAAGGGTTCTTTTAAAAATTCCAGGACCTGCTTCTGCCTAAATTGAGGCAGCACAAAATCTGTATTTTCATTCAAAAAAGCAATTAACCAATCTTGGTATGCGCTTAATTTAAAAAAGTAATTATTTTCTACAATCTCTTTAACTTCTCCAAATAAGGCGGGCCACTTTCCATGAACGCGATCCTTATCCTGCAAAAAACGCTCTTCTTTAACGCTGTAAAAGCCTCGATATTCCGCTTTATAAATAAGACCTTGATCGTATAACTTTTGTAAAGCCAAACGCACAACGCATTTATGTCGTTCCTGGGTCGTTCTTACAAAGTCATCGTTTGATAAGTTTAAAATTTGGGTTAAATCAACAAATTTTTGCGTCATTTGATCGCAAAACAATTGCGGCTCCACGCCTTCACTCTGAGCTTTTTGCTGTACCTTTTGCCCATGTTCGTCAACCCCTGTCAAAAAATGAACATCTTCGTTTTTTAAGCGATGATAACGCGCAATCGCATCCGCCAAAACCTTTTCGTAGGTATGCCCTAAATGAGGTTGACCGTTGACGTAATCGATGGCCGTTGTCAGATAAAATTTTTTCATTTTAGGTATTTAACGACATTAGGAATTCCACATTGTTGCGCGTTTTTTTAATTCGATCCAACAGCATTTCCATGGATTCGCTTGAAGGAATAACACCCTTCATGGCTCGTCGTAAAGAATAAATTTTTAATAGTTCATCCGGATGATACAAAAGCTCTTCCTTACGCGTACCACTTTTTTCAATATTAATAGCCGGGAATATGCGCTTATCCGTTAAACTGCGATCCAAGTGTAATTCCATATTGCCGGTTCCTTTAAACTCTTCAAAAATAACCTCGTCCATCTTGCTCCCCGTATCGACGAGCGCTGTAGCTAGGATGGTCAAGCTACCCCCCTGCTCAATATTTCTTGCAGCTCCAAAAAACGCTTTTGGCCCCTGAAGGGCATTCGCTTCTACACCGCCGGATAAAACTTTACCAGAACTTGGAATAATGGTGTTGTAAGCACGTGCCAAACGCGTGATGGAATCCAGCAAAATAACAACATTTTCTCCTATTTCTACCAGACGTTTTGCTTTTTCAATGACAATATCGGCCGCACGTACATGACTTTCGGGAGCCTCATCGAAGGTTGAACTGATGACTTCAATGCCGGGCAATAAATTTTTGAAATCGGTGACCTCTTCGGGACGTTCATCAATCAGTAAAACGATTAAATGAGCAGACGGTTGATTTTTGACGATAGAATTTGCAACATTTTGCAACAAAACTGTTTTCCCGGTGCGAGGTGGAGCAACGATGAGTCCTCGTTGGCCGAACCCAATGGGTGTTAACAAATCAACGATGCGCATGGAAACATTATCCCATTGGCGTACATTATCCGTTTCTAACAAGATACGTTGCGTTGGATAATAGGGAACGAGTTCTTTAAAATGAGGTAAAGTACGAATGGCTTCCGGGGATTGATTCATCACGGAATTAATTTTTACGACGCATGGACATTGCTGATAGGTTTGCGACATAAAAATTTGCCCCTGCACCATTTGCCCCTGCCTCAATCCATACTTACGTATTAAAGCTTTGGGCAAGTAAGAACTCAATTCTCTCAATTGGTAATTGTCGGCAGGGTAACAGACGGACCATTCATCCGTACCGGGCACTTTGGCAACCACCCCTTCAACGATAACAGGTATTTTTTTGTCGCAAGCCTCACGCATTTTTTCTGCCAAAATGCTTTGTCGTGTTAGCGATAACAACTGAGCTTCCTGAGGAATTTTTTCCAATAGAAGTTTCAGCGGTTTTTCGTACCATGCATTGAGCGAAAAACTTTCCAGGGATACATCGGTAATTTCCTGCACCAAATGTTCCAAAGAAGCGATATCCCCTATATTGCGCCATTGGTAAAGTTGTCCCATCCACCAGCGAAAACGTTGTACGCTGGAAGGAATCTGCACGTTGTTTACTGAAGAACGTTTAGCGCCACTACCTCCATTGTTTCTTGCGTGACCTCTATCACCGTTTGAATATTTTTGATTATGGGAAAAATGTTTATTACCTCCGTAAGGAACTTTTGCCATCGATGCAGCGGCATGCGTATTATCGGATGCGAATGTGGTAGAAGTTTTTACACTTTCGTTTTTTACCGTTTGCATATTCACCTCCGTAGGAGTTGAAGACTTACTTTCGATTACCGACTTTGGGGTCCGCCGAGCACGCGGCTTCTTTTCGGCAGTTACACCCTCATTACTTGAAAGAACCGCAGGTTTTTCTTCTGGATTTTCACTCATAAATAAACTATTTTGAAAAATTTTAAATTATTTAAACACTTACCCCACAAAATGAACTCAATGCATCCAATAAAATATAACTGTAGGATCTTAACAACAGATATTCATTCAAACCTTGCCATGTTATCTTTGTCAATGCATAAAACTAAAATCCCGCTTACTTTGTAATTTTACTTGCAGCATCGGTAGTTTGACATGTGTCCAAACTAAATTTTTTTCTTTGTGTAAATTTTGCATGCTTCCCGTCGATGCCTTTTGAGGAGCTAAGCCACGCGTAAGAAACGCACAAATTTCTTTATCTAGCCACCTCCAAAAACATTTAAGTTTCTTTTTTGATTTTATAGGGATGAAACAATGGGAATATAACAGTAAACCTTCTCATCGCCTTGCTTGCTTTATTTGTAAAACAATACGACATTTTTCCAATTGCTGACCTCTTGCTTTAGTATCTCCAGCGCTTTTATTCACAGAAACCGCAAAGGTCATCAGAGCTGCAAAAATGAAACTTCATACCTTATTTTTAAAAACATTCCATTCCCTTCATCCCTTCCTCCGAAGCAAGACTACTGCCAACTTTAATACCTTGCTCTTCAGTCTCAAAAAAACATCTGGTGGAGGTGGCGGGATTTGAACCCGCGTCTTCTGCGAATTCAATTAAAACTTCTACAAGTTTAGTACATTTTAAACGTCCAAAACAAGCTTGAATGCACACATCTTGTTTTGCAAGTGATTTAAAATACGATTAGAAGTCAATCACTTACCTCCAATTATACTCGCTCAACAAGTCTTTAAAATCTAACGAGCATCCATTTTAAAGACGGAATTGCATCTATAGGCAACTCACACATGTTCCTAGGCAGCTATCGCAAAAGAAGCACCTGGGAATTGAATAACATTATCTTCATTTATTGATTCGATGGATTGATCATGGAGCCAACCATCATCTCCAACCTGCAACTTTAACTTACTTCGCAAAATCGAATCCATAACACCCCCACATCTTCAAAGCGAAGCTATCATACAACAACATAAATGCATGTCAAGGGGTTTTTGTTACATTACCTATGTAGGTGTTCCGCAGACTTTCCAACTAAACAAGCTCTGGATTTCCAGCGTCACACTTGGGATTATCAAACCGATACAAGATCAAATGCAAACGATGGATCCCCTGGTGTTAATTGCGATGTAGGGAATATTCTTGATTAACGTAACGCCAGACGTATGTTGGGCAAACCAATCGTCAGAATGTAAGGATTTTATTAACCTTCATTTATGGTTCAAAAAACTGCCTTTCAAAAATCTAAGACGCAAATATATTTACCTTCACAGACTGATAAAATTTTAAGCGCAGAATCCTTAGATTCGGATGAAGCTTTGAATTATAGAATACTACAAACTCCTAAATTTACCTGCAGATTTCGTGGATCGTTCTTTCGACTGGGGCTTAACAACGACAAAATGCGGCCAATGGGATATAAAATAAGACAAAATAAATATTGACTCGCAAGCAAAAGATTTTCGGAATAAATTCCCTATAAATTGCGAGCGTAGCTCAGTTGGTAGAGCACCACCTTGCCAAGGTGGACGTCGAGGGTTCGAATCCCTTCGCTCGCTCCAGGTTTGTTTAAATTAACTTTTAAGAATAGGTATATGAAGATGTATGCTAGCGTAAAACCCGGAGCGAACGGATTATGGATGCTCGAGGACCAATAATCCAAGTTAGAAATTTAAGTAAGTATTGTCAGGACGGTCCTATTTTAAAGGATGTGAGTGTCAATATTGAACAAGGAGATTTGGTTTCCATTATCGGTCCTTCGGGGTGCGGAAAGTCTACATTTTTACGTTGTTTAAACGGTATGGAAAGTTTAGACAGCGGCTACATCTACATCGATGGCATTTCACTCAGCAAAAAACCTTCGGTAGGTTTTTTAAGGTGTGATTTTCAGCAAAAGACGCACGAATTGCGTCAGCATGTAGGTATGGTATTCCAATCGTTTAACTTGTTTCCTCACAAAACTTTATTGCACAACGTTATGCTCGCGCCCCAAATTGTACAAAAAAAGACCTTAGATGAAGCCGAAGCTATTGCCTTAAAATTTTTGGATAAGGTTGGCCTGAGACACTTTGCACACCGATATCCCTTTACTTTATCTGGAGGCCAGCAACAGCGGGGTACAATAGCAAGGGCATTGGCATTATCTCCCAAAGTTATGTTGTACGATGAACCCACATCTTCCATTGATCCGGCGCGCGTAGACGAAGTCTTGGAAGTTATGCGAGATCTTGATAGAGAAGGGATGACGCAAATGATTGTAACTCACGAAATGCGCTTTGCGCGCGATGCTTCAGATTACATTATCTATATGGAACAAGGAGAATTTATTGAAATTTCCGACGAAGATGAAATTTTTATTTCTCCCAAAGACGAACGTACACGACAATTTTTAAAACATTTCATGTAAACAATTTCCTATGTCTCAATTCGTTAAGCTCACATTTTTAATCCACACATTCGGTATCATGGGATGTGTTTTGGGGGAAATAAAACCCTTACAAACCTTGCGCTGGGGAGCCGACGTGGAATCGGGTGTTCCAAACGTTTTTTACGATCCACAGCAGCCGTCAAAAATCACCGGATTCGAGTACGAAATTGCAAAAGCTCTGGCAACAACGCTGCACGCTCAACTGGAATTTCATGCCAATGATTGGGAAATGTTGGTCCCCGGTTTACAACGTCACGAATACGACGTATTATTAAATGGCATCGAGCGCAATACGTGGCAACGCTTTACGGACAAAGCGGGTATTCGACTATCCATCCCTTATTATGTTACCCATTTGCAGCTCGTTGTTGCCTCTTCCTCTCCTTTAAAATACTTTTCGGAATGCGAGGATAAAACCATTGGAATCCTCAAACAATCTTGGCATGCCGAAAAAGCCTTAAAACGTTTTCACCACACGCAAATCGTTATTTATGACGACGAAGTGAAGGCTTTTGCAGATTTGACCAACAAACGACTCGATGGTGTCCTGTTGGATCATCCGGAATCTTTTTACTATGCAGCCATTGATAAAAATGTGCGACTGCTCGATGATCCCATCTCTCGTCTGGAATACGTCGTTATAGTTAGAGCTGAAGACGCAGATTTACTGGAAGAAATTAATAAAGCCTTGAACACGCTCATCCACAATGGGCAACTACGTTCCATTCTAGAACGTTGGAATTTGTGGAATGCGGCAACAGCAACCTATTTCCAGGCGACTTCTGTGGCCAATAGTCCGGCAATTGCATTCGATCAATACGTTGCCACCGTCCAATCGAATCAAAAACAATGGGGGCATTTTTACCTTCAATGCCTACCTATGCTGTGGAAAGCCGCTTGGACAACATTGAAATTATCACTCGTAGCCATGTTTTTTGCCATGATTGCCGGTTTTGGTTTAGCCGTTGCGCGCATTTACGCAATCGGCCCCATACGTCTACTGGCGACCGTGTACGTAGAATGCGTACGTGGCATTCCTTTGCTGATTCAGTTGTTGCTTATATTTTATGGGCTTCCAACTTTGTCTAAATATTTACCGACCCCCATAAGCCATTGGGTCTGTTTTTCTCCCTTCTTGGCGGGTGTTATTGCGCTGGCCATCAATTATTCTGCCTACGAATGTGAAATTTATCGCGCTGGGTTACTGTCGGTACCCAGAGGACAAATGGAGGCTGCCAGAGCTCTAGGCATGTCGCACATACAAGCGCTTTGGTACGTCGTTTTTCCGCAAGCCATCCGCATGGTTATTCCTCCCGTAACCAATAATTTCATAATGTTGCTGCAAGATTCTTCGTTGGTATCCATGATAACGATTGTTGAATTGACCCGCGCTTACCAATATTTGGCAGCCACCAATTTCAACTATTTTGGGACTGGGCTATTGGTTGCCGGCGTTTATCTGGCAATTGGCTTCCCTTTCGTTTGCCTGGCGCGTCGTTGCGAAAATCGTTGTAACCTAAAAAAATACACGTACAAATAATGCAGTTTTTTAACCGATATACGGGCACGCTTCAAGAAGAAAAAGTTCCCAAAGAATCCACCCTACGATGGTTCTACGAAACAAAAATGGGACGTTGCCTTCTTCAAACATTTGTTCGCAATGCCTGGATGTCTAAAATCTTGGGCTATTGGATGAATACACGCCTAAGCAAATGCAAAATTCATTCCTTTGCAAACAATTACGGCATTTGTCTGGACGATTTCGAGAAAAAACTAAACGAATATAAACATTTCAACGATTTCTTTTACCGAAAATTTAAAACTGGGAAACGAAATTTTAATAACTCGAAAGAAATTATCTGTTTCCCAGTAGACGGAAGGCATTTGGGATTCAATGCAATCGACGACGCTACAGAATTTTTTGTCAAAGGAGAGTCTCTTTGCTTAAAAAAATTGTTGGGATCAAACCAGTGGGCCCACCATTTTAGAGATGCAAGCATGGTCATTAGTCGGTTGAGTCCTGTGGATTATCATCGATTTCATTTTCCCCTAGAAGGCATTCCAAACCAAAGTCAATGCGTTAACGGATATCTCTATTCCGTACATCCATTGGCTTTGATGAAGAATATGCTCACATTTACGCAAAACAAACGATGGGTGTGTATTTTACATCATGAAATCTTAGGTGACGTGGCACTTGTCGAAATTGGGGCAACGGGTGTAGGATCGACGGTTCAAACGTACCCTCCAAATCACTTTGTCAAAAAGGGGGAAGAAAAAGGATATTTTCTCTTTGGAGGATCCACCGTCATTACGCTATTAAACTCTAAAAAAGTCAAATTGGCGGACGACTTACTAGAGCAAACCCGTCACGGATACGAATTGTATGCGCATTGTGGCGATGTGCTCGGTCGTATTATTTAAGAATGTGCGAAGCAACCCTTGTGTAGGGTTTTTTAAAACTAGGCACATTTTGAGCAAGCTGTATTTTACAACAAGACAACCCCTATAAGAGCAAATAAAATTAGCGAGAGGTTGTAGTGTAAAAAAGTGGGTATGCACGTATCGTAAATGTGATGGTGTTGGCCATCGGCATTTAAGCCCGAAGTGGGCCCTAAAGTCGTATCCGAAGTGGGTGAACCCGCATCACCCAAAGCGGAGGCCGCCGCCATCAATACAATTGTTTGTTGCGGAGAAAAATTCATTTTTATGCAAATGGGCATAAATACGGTAGCCAAGATGGGAACCGTTCCAAAAGATGTTCCTATGCCCATCGTAATCAATAATCCGATCAACAGTATTACAAAAGCGGTCAATAATTTACTTTCAGGCAAAAAGGTTGTTAAAGTGGTCACCAAAGTTACGATACCCCCGGTCATTTTTAAAACATTTGCAAATCCAGCTGCAGCCAACATAACAAACGCAACAAATCCCATCATGTAGATCCCTTCGCTCATCAGTTGATCCATCATGTTGTACCCAACGGCTCTCAGTAAAAAAATAATGCTTAATCCGACAAGGGCTCCCAGTGGAAGAGAATGCGTTAATAATTGAATTATAAAAGTTACCAAGATGGCCAACAGAATAATGTAGTGATTTTTGTTCATTTGAAGACGCGGCCTACCGTATTCTTGTTCTTCTAGGTTTTCAGTATTTGAATAAATACGCGGCTTTCGGTAAGAAATGAACACCGCAATGCACAAACCTACCGTCATGGCTATTCCCAAGATAAATGTAGACTGCCAAATTTCACTGCGCTGTACGGACATGCCATTTTGAGTCATGTTGTCGGCAATTAAATTTTGAAAAATGATTCCAAATCCGGCAGGTATTGCAATATAGGGCATTTTTAACCCAAACGCCAATATGCAGGCAATGACCCTTCGATCTATTTTTAATTGGTTCATGGTTTTCAAAAGCGGCGGAATCATCATGGGAATAAAAGCAATGTGAATGGGAACGATATTTTGTGAAGCAATGGCCACTAAGGTCAGGATTCCGAACAATCCGTAGGTTCGATTTTTAACAATGCGCGTAATCGTTTCGGATAACATCTTAGAAAAGCCTGTGTGTATCATGGAAGCCGCAAAAGTACCCAGCAAAATATAACTGAGAGCCGTTTCCGAATTGTCGCCCATGCCTGCAATAAAAGCATCCATGATATGCGTCATTTTCATCCCCGAGAGAAGCCCTGCCGCCAAAGCAGAAATTAAAATAGACAACAAAACATTAACACGTCTAAGACATAAAATACACAGTAGACCAATGGATAGAATAACGGGACTCAGCAATACTGTTTTCATGAAAATGAGTATCACTCTCCTATCTTTGTATCCACGCTGTCAAGTATCCATTAAAAATTTCAATTATCGGGTGCGTAACTGAGAATTTCACGAGCCAGTGCGTCGACCAGCAGTAATCCTTTATCGGTACACGTTAATTGGTTTTTGTGTACATTGATCAGCCTCTCCTGTGAAAATTGTTGCCACAAAGGTATGTATTTCGCCACATCCACAAGAGGAAATCGTTTTTGTAAGGCATCCAAACAAATGCCTTCACGCATTCTTAATCCAAAAATGAGACAATCTGCACACAAAATTTCCTCCGATAAATCCGTACAATTGATTTTTTCTTCACCTAACCAATCGTGTACATTATTTGTATTTTGAAAACGCCGTCGATTCCATTGAGATGCCGCACTGGGGCCTATCCCTACCCACTCTTGCATTTTCCAAGTATTCAAATTGTGGAGGCAAGCGTGTCCATCACGTGCAAAATTTGAAACTTCATAATGCCGATAACCGTGATTTTTCAACCAATCCCACGTACGCAGATAAACTAAAGCTTCTTGGTCTTCATTCACATAATAGCCTCGTCTAAAAGGTCCTTCCGACCGCTCAAATGACAGGCAATAGGTGGAAATATGTTCTGGGTTTAAATGAATTGTTTCCTCTAAGTCCATTTCCCAAAGTTTAAAATCGGCAAAACTGAGATGGAAGATAAGATCCAAATTGACATTGTTAAACCCTGCGGTGCGGATCCAATCGTAGGCTCGATACACCTGCATACGCGTTTGCCTTCTCCCCAAATACTTTAAAACATCCGTTTGAAAACTTTGAACTCCCATGGAAATGCGCGTTACCCCGCCTTCTTTCAAAATCTTTAACTTTTCAAGATTAATCGTTGTCGGAGATACTTCAACCGTCCATTCGGTAACCTGTGGCAGAATAGGTTGCACGTGTGCGCACAAGGTTTCCAAATCTCGACAAGATAAACTACTAGGACTACCGCCGCCAAAAAAAACGGTACTTATATTTCGCCGCGACAAAATGTTTTTCCACCGTTCCCATTCACGGCCTATTTCCAATAGATAAGATTGCACCAAAGATTTAATGGGACGTTCTTTATAAAAATTACAGTAAGCACAGAGGTTTGCACAAAAAGGAACATGGACGTAAAGACCTAAAGATAAAGCTTGTAAGCTCATAAATTTTTATTGATTATTTTGGATATGAAAACAACTACGCCAATGAAAAAAAGTACCTTTTATGCATGTATTGGAAGTTTGGGAACCTTGTTATTCCACGGATGTTCGCCCATTTTAAACAATCTAACACCTTCAACGGTGCAAAGAAATGCATCCAATCGTTACCGTTTTACCGTACGCAGCCAATTGTTGGAAAAGCAAGTTGTCGCCGATTCTTTTAAACCTTCCATTGTCATCGATGGCGAAACGCACGCGTTACAACAAGAATCCTTCAATGAACATTTTTTCTTCTACGATCATTCCATCCATCCACAGCGTACCGAAGCGGATTACTACTTTGCACTAGCTTACGACAAAAATTCTCGTGGACACATTCGGCCAAAAACAACCAAAAGTCCACTTGCAAAACTTATTATTCAGGAACGCTGCGTTTTTTCCCTAGATACGGATAGAGCGCCGATTGGGGCCGACGTAAGCGTGTTGGGGCGCGGGTTCACATCCGGTGATCGCATCGTGGTGGGAGATTGCAATGCACCTACCCAATGCATTTCAGAAAATGTCCTATCGTTTAAAGTCCCTTTACTCGTGGCAAACAAATCTTATCCCGTATGGTTATTGAGTAACGAGTTCAAAGTATTTATTGGAAACTTACTGTTGGATAACGGGACTCTCAGTGTAGATATGGATTCCATTGAACTTGAAAGTGGCAAATCCATAGAAATTACTTTTTCCACCAGTCAAACGGTCTCAGGATCCGGACTCTACATAAATGTTACGACCAATATTCCCGATAGCGTTATTATGCCCGAAGTCATTATACCGGCCAACGAAGACCATATTGCCGTTCAAATAGAAGGTGGAGAAGTTGGGCAAGGGCATTTATTTATCAATGCAATAGGATACGACGATTTATCAATCCCCATTCAGGTTACCGCTACAGATACAATAAAGAGTACCGAATCAGATTTCGAAGATGTTGACGCAAAACGTCCAAAATAAATTAAGCGGGCAAGTATCTCGCGTGTGTTGAGTGAAAATTTCTTAATCCCATATAACGTCTCGGCATTAAGACAAGAAGGATATTGTAGCTTTCTACTTTAAGGTTGATTAAATGAGTGGAAATGGTTACAATTGTTCCCATTAAGGAGATGAGTCACAATTATGAGTATTCCAACTTACTACAACGATAAGAGTTTTTGCAGCAGTGCCGATGCACGTTCTCTAAGAATCCTGAGTGAATACTTAGGTCCGCAACAACGTCTAAGCCAATATAATATTAACCACACCATCGTATTTTTTGGATCGGCACGCATATGTTCTCCAGAAAATTTGAGTCATCATCAAGGAAATCCATGTTTTTTATCCGCTAAGTACGCTGAAAAAGCAGCCACTTATTACGAAAAAGCACGCTCATTGGCATACAAAATTACCCAATGGTCCTCTCAATTATCCGAAAATTCACGCCCCTATTTGATTACGGGAGGAGGTCCTGGAATTATGGAAGCAGGGAATCGGGGTGCTCAGGAAGCCGGAGGTATTTCCATCGGCATGGCAATCGCTCTGCCATTGGAACAGGGCATCAATGTGTATTGTACTCCCGGAGCAAGCATGAAGTTCCATTATTTTTTCATGCGTAAATATTGGCTTCTGTTTAAAACAAGGGCTTTTATTGCATTTCCCGGTGGTATAGGCACTTTGGACGAGTTGTTTGAAATTTTGACGCTGATGCAAACTCAAAAGGTGCGCAAATTTCCAATTTTATTATTTGGAAGCGAGTTTTGGGACAAAGTGATCAACTTTCAAATACTGATTGATTGGGGCGTGATGTCCCCCAAAGACGTCGAATTATTTCACGTTTTTGACGATGTGGATGAAGCCTCAAAATACCTGCAAAATATTTTAACTCCCGATTACTTGGCAAATGCAAGTAACCGCTAGTAAAATGTACCCTAAAGATTTGCGCCCAAAGCTAAGATTTTAAAGAGGGCTAAGGCTACTTTTTTAACAAATTAACTTGCAATTTGACGGTGTAAAACAATCTTTAAAACAAAGGGTAACAGATTGAATGGACAAAGATGTTAAAACTAGCTATAGAGCGTTTCTTGGAAGCAATATTAGTTCTATGGTGTCTCCTGACTTTAACGTTTCTTATTGCGCATTGGGTTCCCGGAGGGCCTTTTGATGCCGAAAAAAGTACTTCGCCTAAAGTTTTGGCGCAATTGAACGCATTTTATGGTCACGATCAACCTATTTTCGTACAATATGCGCATTACATAAAAAATCTATTAACTTTGGACTTGGGCCCATCCATGCGTTATCCTGGATACAGCGTTAATCAGCTACTCAAGAGACGCATTCCCGTAAGTTTTGAATTGGGATTTTGGGCCATGTTGGCAACCGTATTATGGGGTGGGACTTTGGGAATGATTGCCGCCGTTAAAGCCAATACATGGCTAGATCACACCTTGATGAGTATCTGCTTATTTGGATTAACGTTGCCCACTTTCGTTGTGGGTCCATGTATTATCTTTGTTTTTGCACTACAATTGAAATGGTTTCAAGCCATTGGATGGAATCATTGGACGGATCGTATTTTGCCAACCGTAACACTGGCATGCATGTACAGTGGCTATATGGCACGTCTAACCAGAACGTACTGCCTAGAAGTATTTTCATCGCATTTTGTAAATGCCGCATTTGCAAAAGGTTTATCCAAGGCACGCGTTTTTACTTTCCACGTATTAAAAAATGCCCTGGCTCCTATATTAACCTATCTGGGACCAACTTCGGCTGCCATTATGAGTGGATCGCTCGTAATTGAATCGTTATTCCAAATTCCGGGTGCAGGTTCCCTATTTATTACGGCGGTTGGTCAAAGAGATACCCCCTTATTGTTGGGGACGGTCCTTTATTTCGCCATATTAATTATTTTTTTTAACCTGCTGGTCGATTTAATTTCGCTGATATTAGATCCTCGTCAAAGATCAAATTCGTGAAATATTCTTTTCAACACACTTCCCATCATTTTTTTCAAAGCCCATGGGTTTTGTGCAATATTGTATGTTTATGCGGCATCGTCGGCCTATGCTTACTGGGCCCTTGCTTCTACACACACGATTACCATACTCAAAATCTATTAATGAGCGCACAATTACCTTCTTTAAGCCATTGGTTTGGAACGGATATTTTGGGAAGAGATTTATTGGCCCGCACCTTGTACGGTGGTAGAATTTCTTTATTCATTGGGTGTGCCGCTAGTCTTATTGCCATAAGTATCGGACTGATTTACGGCATTGTTTCAGGGTATTGCGGTGGTAACGTAGACCGTCTGCTCATGCGCATAGTGGATATTTTGTACCCGTTGCCGTTTACGTTACTGGTGATACTGCTTATGGCCCTTTTAGGACGCAATATCACTCTGCTCATATTTTCCATTGGATGTATAAAATGGCTGACGATGGCTCGCATGGTACGAACACAAATTTTAAGCCTAAAGATACATCCTTTTGTGCAATGTGCTCGATGTATGGGACAATCTACGTTGGGTATTTGGTGCAAACATCTTTTACCCAACCTAATGAGTACGGTCATTGTTTACGGTACACTGCTCATGCCTAATATTATTTTAGAAGAAGCTTTTATCAGTTTTTTAGGCCTAGGCATACAGCCACCTTTAAGTTCTTGGGGCATTCTCATTTTTGATGGCGCTCGACACATGGAAGAGTATCCTTGGTTACTTATTTTCCCATGCCTATTTTTTTCATCGACCTTGTTTACCCTAAATTTCTTAGGCGACGCCTTACGGGATGCTATGGATCCTATCCGTTGTCGCTACAAATAATACCCTTGCACAGGAACAAACAGATAACATAATCCTCAAGGCCTATCCGTGGAGAGTAAAGGGGTAGTTATGTTCACGTTTTTCAAGAAAATAAGCCACTTTACAACTTTTCTATACACTTATCAATGATGTGCGGAACGCTAGTCACAAAAACTCGCAGCGTCTTTTTGCACGGAATCCTAGGGTACAATAAAATTTAACTTCTATCAAAATACTTTATACTTGCTATTGTCATGCTATTTTATTATTCTTTCACCGTGGGTCAGTCGGTTATTATAGATATAGCAAGCAAGGTAATGATGCTTGTGTTGATTTTATCATTACCTTCTATTCTATTGGCAACCATTGTGGGCTTAGGGGTCAGCTTGCTGCAAGCGCTTACGCAAGTCCAAGAACAAACCCTAAGTTTTGCGGTGAGATTGATTTGCATTACCCTCGTTTTGCTATTTTCGGCGCATTGGATAGGCAACGAACTCATAAAATATATAGAATCAATTTTTATTCAAATTCCGAGAATTACGGGTAAATAATGAACCCATTGCACGATCTTTTGCCAATCAAAGATATTTTATTGTGCGCACTCATTTGCTGTACCCGCATGCTATCCTTTTGTTCCGTTTCCGTATTCTTTTCGTCGCAATACTTAACGGGTACGGGGCGTAGGGCACTCATAGTTGCTTTATCCTTCATTCTTGTCCCCTTATTTTTCCCAAGCAGTTTAGAATATGTAAAAGCAGATGTACTACGTTGCTTAGGCTACATTCTTAAAGAATCTATTTTAGGCGTTGTATTGGGTTTGTTGAGTAATTTTATATTCTATGTGGCTCAAGGCGTAGGATTTATCATTGACACACAACGCGGGGCTTCCATGGCAAGTATGTTTGATCCCTTAAGCAATTCGCAAACAAGTCCTTTGGGCGACTTTTTAATGAAACTTACGCTTATTTTGGCTTTGCTGAGCGGTGCCTTCTTAAAAATCATGGAGATGGTCTACGTAAGCTATTTGACATTTCCCATATTTAGTCCATTGCCTCCATTGGAGCATTGGTTTCCAAATTTCTTCCTAACAACTTTCGGTGACGGTCTTTTTTCTACACTCGCACTGCTCGGTGGCCCCGTATTATTTATTCTATTCTTAGCAGAATTTGGGCTCGGTATGGTCACAAGATTTGCCCCCCAACTCAACGTATTTTTTCTTGCAATGCCCATTAAAAGTGCCCTGGCCATGTTCTTTTTCATTCTGTACTTAACCCACTTGGGAGAATATTTTTTAAACAATTTTGAACTGCATAACTTGGCTCAACGTTTTCTAAACGCATTGCAGCGTTGACATCATGAGCGAAAAAACAGAGCAACCTACGCCCAAAAAAATTCGCGATGCAAGGAAAAAGGGGCAAGTTCCCAACAGTAAAGATGTAACGTCTACGGCACTCTTAATTGTTATCTTTACCTACCTTGGAGTATCCCGTGTTACCATTTTGCAAACACTCATGGATTTGATCGTTGCCCCATGTCAATTTTTTACGCAGCCATTTGAAGACGCTTTTCCAGACATGATATTTGTTTGCCTCAAAGTTGGTATCAAAGTAATTCTCCCACTGGTTGTGCTTGTATTTATTACGGGCGTTATGGCAAATGTACTACAATTTGGACTTTTAATGGCCCCAGAAAGTATTATGCCCAAATTGGATAAACTTAATCCCGTATCGAAGCTAAAGCAGATGTTTTCGATGAAAAATTTAATTGAATTTCTTAAATCGGCAGCAAAAATCACTTTTTTGGGAACCCTCCTCTACTTTGTTATTCGAAACGTTTTGGACCCTCTTTTAAAAATCCCTTACACCGGACTTAATAATTTTGTAAACATCATGCCAAGTATTTTAAAAACTTTTGCCTATAATGTTGGATTTGCTTACATCGTAGTGGCTTTTCTGGATTTTATATTCCAACGGCACAATCATACCAAACAACTCATGATGTCTAAGGATGAAATCAAACGAGAGTACAAGGAAATGGAAGGTGATCCCACAATTAAAGGGAAACGTAAGCAGCTTCACAGAGAATTGCTACAAGGGGGACCTGCCCAAAAGACAAAACGAGCTTCTGCCCTTGTCACCAATCCTACGCACTATGCAATCGCACTTTACTACGATGAAATCACAGCCCCATTACCCATTGTTCTGGCCAAAGGAACAGGCTTTCAAGCGCAGATCATGAAAAAGGTCGCCATGGATTACGATATCCCCATCATGGAAAATGTTCCTCTTGCGCACGCTTTGTACGACTTGGCAGAAATTGGTCGCTATATTCCTCGCGAACTTATTGAACCCGTGGCCGAAGTTATCCGTTGGGTACGCGAACAAAAACAGCGCCCCCAAGAAAGCATTGAAGTTTCCAAAGATCAATGGGATAAAATCTTTTAAGAAGACACCTACAGATACATTCAAACTCATCAAGAGATCCGTCAAAAATGTTGAGATGAATGCACTTTACAGATCTTCAGCAAGGAATGCGGATTCAAAAAATAGGGCGAATCCATCACCCTGGATATAAATCTGGATTCGAAGTTGTTTGCCAAATGCAAGGATCTATTAAATACAGTAATGACAAACACCGTGATAAACGGTAATCCACGCATTCCTCTCTCGGTAAAGAAGGATGTGGGAGCTTAACAAGTGGTATTGCGTCATCGTTTCCCAAATGCTGCATATCCACTTTACGTATCACGTTTAACTGACGCTTGTCGTTCACATGCAAACATAAATATTGATGAAAACCCGCTTTTGCCACAATGCAAAACGGTAAATGACGGCATGCAACGTGTGTCTGGTATAGCTGATGAAAATGTAAATGGTTCGCCACATAAATGGCATTTTTTTCAACCTGCTGCAATAATTTCAAAGTTCTAGCGAACGCACAAAGGGTTCGGATACTCATGGTGGAGCCGGGCCCATTTAAAAAGCAAATGCGTGTCAAATCTGTAAAATTTATACCGCATTCCCTGAAGCCCTTACCGACTATGTCGCCGAAATGATCCACGACGGAACCTTCGTACTCCAGGGTAGACATCCAATGATCCTCATTTGCGATACCCAGCTTTAACTGATCAAAACCGGCATCCATAAACAGAGTTATGCGCATACAAAATAAAGGTCCATCAACTTTCGGGATCCGTCACAACCGCTGCTGGTACGTCCAATGTAGGGGATACGGCGTGCCTATAAATAGATAAGTTCGCAGTTCTTTTAATCCGCTGCCATTGTAACAAGAAATAGGTAAAATGGGAACATCCTGAACCTTACTTTTAAAAACATTCAAATTTTCAATTGCTTCCGGCAAATCCATTTTATTGGCAATCACAAAGCGCTGTTTGTTTACTAGAGGTTCGCCGTAGTTTTTTAATTCCTGGCAAAGTTTTTTATAATCCGACCAAGGTTTGCGTGCATCAACGCCAGCCATATCAATGACAAATAATAAACCCTGACAACGCTCAATATGCCTCAAAAAACGATAACCCAAGCCTTTACCTTGACTTGCTCTCTCAATCAACCCAGGAATATCGGCTAAACATAAATGTCGACCTCCTGCTTCCGACAAAACACCCACACTTGGGTGCAATGTCGTGAAAGGATAGCTTGCAACCTTGGGTTGAGCCTTAGTTAATTGACCTATGAGCGATGACTTGCCCGCGTTGGGAAAACCTATTAAACCCAAATCTGCAATTGTTTTTAAAACAAGCTTAAAGCGACCTTCTTCGCCCGGTTTCCCTGGTGTTGCCTGAGTGGGAGCTTGATTAGTGGAAGATTTAAAGTGAATGTTTCCCAATCCACCTTTGCCACCCTTTAACAAAACAATACGTTGCCCTATCGATAAAACTTCGGTAACTATGCGCTGCGTATAAATATTCAAAACAACCGTTCCCGGAGGCATTTTTAAAATACAGTCGGCCCCATGGCGTCCGTAACAATCCGACCCTCTACCGGGTTGGCCATTTTGAGCGCGTGCGTGAGGCTTATAGCGATAATCACGCAAATCATTGACGTGGGGTGAACATTCTAAAATGATATCTCCTCCCTTGCCTCCATCACCCCCATCGGGTCCTCCTTTGGGTATAAACTTTTCTCTGCGAAAACTTCGGCAACCGTTTCCGCCGTCTCCTGCCTTCAGGAAGACCTCCACCTCATCCACAAACATTATTATATGAGTCCAATGGAAACAATTTTATCGGCTAATCCGTACGCTATTGCCTCTTCTGCGTTCAAATAAAAATCACGATCTGTATCTTTCATGATCTTATCTAAACTCTGTCCGGAGGCATTGGCCAAAATTTTATTCAATTCTTCCCTCGATTTCTCCATCTCTTTGGCCTGAATATGGATGTCGACGGCCGGCGCTTCAATGCGTCCCATAATGAGGGGCTGATGAATTAGAACACGAGCATGGGGATACAAATAACGATGACCTTTGGGGGCACCGCATAATAAAATAGATCCCATGCTGGCAGCCAACCCGGTTACGATAACAGAAATAGGAGAACAAATCAATTGCATCGTATCGTAAATGGCCATGCCTGCGGTAATGGAACCACCCGGGGTATTAATGTAAAAAGAGATATCTTTTCCGGAATTTTCTAATTCCAAATAGATTAACCTTTCCGTTACCTCTTTGGCAGAGTCGTCATCAATTTCTCCCCATAAAAAGACCTTGCGATCGTCCAAAAACTTTTTTTGAATTGTTAAATCAATTGAAGCTACCTTTGTCTCATCCGAACCACTTTCCTGTTTCATAACTGATTTAACATGCAAATGGGAATTTTAAAAAAATCAAAATGAAAATAAGCCTTTCTTTTTAAGGGCCGTTTTATCTCCCCGAATACGTTCCATTAATTCTTTTGCAAATTGCGCTTTAGCCAAAGCTTCTTCCTCCGAAATCATTCCTTTGGTATATAAATCAAACAAATGACGGTCCAAAGGAAGCATGCCCAGTCCTTGATTAACTTCGATTTCCGTTTGAATGCGAAATGTTTTATTTTCCCGAATAAGATTAGAAATGGAGTCGGCTCGTGTCATAACTTCAAAAGCTGAAACCCGACCTTTGGAAGATTTCTTCCTGCACAATACTTGCGAAATAACACCGATTAAATTGGATGCCAATTGAGTTCTTACAAGCTCCTTGCTCCCCTCCGCAAATGCATCTATAATGCGATCTACGGTACGTGTGGATCCCGTTGTGTGTAAAGTTGATAGTACCAAATGTCCCGTTTCTGCCGCCGAAACGGCCGCTTCAATGGTCGCCAGATCGCGCATCTCTCCCACCAAAATTACGTCCGGATCTTGACGTAAAGCACCCGTAATGGCCTTTTGAAATGAAGGGGTATCTCTACCTAATTCCCGTTGTGTAATGATGCACTGATCGGGTTGGTAAAGGTATTCAATGGGATCTTCTATGGTAATAATGTGCTTGGCGTAACGTGCATTAATCCAATCGATCATTGCGGCCAACGTGGTGGATTTTCCGGAACCTGTAGGGCCTGTAACCAACAACAGTCCCCGAGGACTATTTAATAAATCCTTAATTTTTTCCAAAGAGTGCGTTGGCAATCCTAAATGATCTAATGATAATGCGTCGTCGTTGATAATACGCATGACAACACCGTATTTTTCACAGCTGGTAAATACGTTCACACGCAAACGGACTTTTCGATTTTCAATTTCAGGACTGATGGCAAAGTCTACTTCCCGTGAGACTTTAAACGCTGCCGTCATTTTTTCAGGGACCAGTATTTTTGCAAAGTTTTCCATTTCTTCACTGGTTAAATTGGGAAGATCAAGTGGGCACATAAGTCCATCAACACGCAATGTGGGTGGCTCATCAACTCTCAAATGAATATCGGAAGCTTGTTGATTAAGTGCAAATTGAATCAGATTGTTTATGGTTAAGCTCATGCTTGAATTCTAATGCCGCATACAAGAGGTGTCAAACCAATTGATGCAAGCTCAGCGAGGCTTCAATCCGTACCATGCCCTTAAAAAATCCAATTGCTCCCTTTCCAATGCATTTTTATCCAAAGAGTCCAGCACTTCAATTAACTTGCGCACCAAGGCATCATGCTTTTGCGTGTGTGCCATGCGCAATGTTTGCAAATAAATGTTTACGTTTTCCGATTCTATTTTCAACGCCTCTAAATTCCAATAAATCGCCTCCTCTATTTTTTTAGCAGCAAAACACAGTTGGCTCAACTTTACCATTTGTTCAATGGTTAAATCCGTTTTAAGCAAATCGATACCTCTTAAAAATGCCTGCAGCGCATTTGCGTGACGTTCTAACCTAGATTCACTGTCGGCTAAAGCAAACCAAGCAAACCTATCTTTGGGGAAATAATTCAGGTAATTCCGGTAACAACGAGAGGTGGAATAAAAATCACCCATCTGTTCGTAGGCGTGGGCTGCACGCAGTGCATTTTCCTGAAAATCTCCCGTTGTATCCGCATGGATCGTTTTTTCAAACGTTTGTGCGGCCAAGTAGATTTGTTTATTCTCGGCGTAGGAGAGAGCCAATAATTCCAATACCTGCGGATTGTTTGGACAATAGGTCTGCACTTGTTGCAGTCCTTGAATTGCAAGCGTAAATTGCTGCTTTTCCATGCAATCGCGTACTTGTTCCAGTCGAAGTTGAAGGTGCGTTGTTGAAGCCACATGATGCCGTTGACAGCCCATTGAAAATAAAGCGATACCTACCCCCAAACAGAACCCTAAGGTAGCATGTACGGACAAGCTATTCATGAATACAAGGATTGAATGAGAAACGTACGATTTGGTAACCATCAAATTTGGCGTTGCTTCAACAAAACATTTAAACTACTCAAATTCATTTTTCAATGGACGCGACAGCAAATTATGGATGACGGCATCCAAAGGACATTGGTTGTATAATATGTCGTATAAATTTTGCAAAATGGGGACCTCTACCTGCATTTTATTTGCCAATGCATGATATCCCCGCAAGCTCCCATAGCTTTCTACCATTAATTCTTTCGTTAGACTTTCGACGGATTGCCCTTTTGCCAGCAGTTCTCCAAACGTGCGATTTCTGCTCCAAGTACCCTGTGCGGTAGCCATTAAATCCCCCAGGCCACTCAATCCATAAAACGTTTCCTTGTGCCCTCCTAAGGCGCAACCTAAATGTGACATTTCCTTGAGTGCGCGTGTCAAGTAAGCGGATTTTGCGTTATCCCCCAATTTGAGTCCATCCAAAATACCAGCCCCTAAAGCGTAGATATTTTTCAAACAACTCGCAGTCTCTACTCCCTTAAGATCACCGCTGCGGTATACGCGAATATGCGCACTACTGATGGCCTTTTGAAGGGGTTCCAAGCAAGAATTGAAGGATGCTAAAACCATGGCTGCAGGTTTTCCCAAAGCGAATTCGACAGCGTATGTGGGACCCGACAAACAAGCCACGGGATTTTTAGGGAAGAATTGGGCAATAATATCCGAAGACGTACGCAGTGTAGCGTGATCCAATCCTTTAATGAGCGAAATAATCCACAAATCTTTTGAACAACCCGTTTTTAATAAAGTACACAAGTCCATAAGGCCTTTCATAGGACAGGCGACAAATAAAGCGTCACATACGCTAAGGTATTTGTCACAATGCGTGTCTACGTACAGATTGTCGGGAAATGGGATGTGCGGCAAATAATAGATATTCTCCCTGCACTTTTGCATCATTTTTGCTTTTTCTTCGGAACGAGGAACCAATAGGAGTTCATGGCCAATACGGGCCAAATGTACCGCCATAGCCGTACCCCAAGATCCAGAACCGCACACAATAAATTTCATACGCTTACCCCCTTTTTAAATGACCGCATCAACCACTTGTTCATCAAAATAATTAAAATCCATGCCCGCATTGACAACAATGGTTTGGCCGTTGATGCCACTGGAACAATCGCTCAGCAAAAAGACGATCGTATTGGCAACTTCTTGCGTTTCCAAAGCTCTTTTTCTCAGGGTTAACTTTTCGGCAAATAGGTAATTTTTCAAAAAATTAGGGATACCTGCCGAAGCACTTGTTTTTAGAGGGCCTGATCCAACACAATTGAAGCGGACTTCACTATCCGCACTGAACGACTTAGCTAAAAAACGAACGGTACTTTCCAGCGCCGCTTTAATGGGAGACATATAACCGTAGTGTATCGCCGTCACCTGGGAGGAAATACCCACCGTCACCACGGAAGCATGGGGGGTTAACATTGCCTTAAAAGCCCTTGCAATTTCAACCAAAGAGAAACATGAAATGTGGACTGCCTGCAAAAAGTCTTCACGCTTTGTATCGTAAAAAGTTTTAAATTCTTTCGAAAAATTTGCAAAAGCGATGGCGTGAACGAGGCCATCTAAATGAGGTACGCTTGCTTCCATTTGCCGCTTCAATTGCTGGACTGCCTGCGCTTGTTCGACGTCGCAAATAAGCAACTTTTCTTCCGGTATCCAACGCGCTAATTCTTTTTTACGTTCGGGCGATCGAACGCTATAATATACGTAAGCTCCACAGGCTTCCAAAGTTTTACCCACAAACCATGCAATACTCTTTCTATTGGCTAATCCTAAAATGAGGAAATATTTATCCTTAACGTTCAAAAACTTCATACGTCCATTTCTTCAACTAACCCAAGTGTGAACGCAACGAAAACCAGCGCATTCCCATCTTTTTTCGCAGATCCCTTAAAGAAATAAAAATTTTTCAAAGCCTGTAAAAACCTCGCTTCCAAAACCAATTTATCGCCGGGGAAAGCCATCTTTTTAAATTTTGCTTCCTGTATGCGCGTCAGAACGGGAACCTTCCCTTGCGCAGTTTCTCGATCCTTTAGCAATGTTTTACTTAACAATACACCTGCCGCCTGAAAAATGGCTTCGCACATCAGGACCCCTGGCATTATGGGCATGTTCGGATAATGTCCTTGGAAAAAGTATTCGTCCTTTTGCAAAACTTTCTCTACTTCGATGGCATCTTCGCGTAAATTAAGGATTTTGTCCACAAATAGAAAGGGAGGACGATGCGGTATGGCATCCCAAACTTCTTGTTGTTCAGTTTCAATATCCTTCATAATTCTCTTTTAATCGCTTTCTAGGACAAATCAAACATAAATCATATCTTTACGTTTGTTCACAAAATTACCTTGCAAATGATTTAATTTTTTTTTAAACTAAGACTACTATGTCAGCGTTTCATCAAGTGCTTATAATCCTAACCCATCTAATTCCAGAATCTACGTCTACAACAGGCGCAGGGAAGGCAACAACTTCACCGAACAAGATATATCCCATTTCCGTGGTTCGGCACAGCTCGTATTCGGCGGGAATATCCCGTCTCTCGACCTACAAAATGTCGGCAAACCCCCAAGATCCCTTTGCACACCCAACAGCATTTTCCCCCCAATAGCGCAAATGGACTCACAAAACAAGACAGAGGCGCAGAAATCGGAAGAGTTGCAAAAGCTATACCATGCCATTGAAGAATTTTTAACCGCAG
Source organism: Puniceicoccales bacterium (assembly GCA_031266455.1). GTDB lineage: Bacteria > Verrucomicrobiota > Verrucomicrobiia > Opitutales > UBA9783 > CABUVL01. The sequence goes on along the minus strand of JAISBA010000013.1, from coordinate 31,607 downwards.
CCCGTGATCTCAGTGTAATACGAGCCGATTACGAGAGCAAAAGTGGCCTAGGTAAGGGTTTACATAAGCGCAAATACGAACAGAATGTAATACGCGCACAAAATAAAATGAATCAGTCCATTCAAAACTACAAATTCTCACCAGGAAGTCCTCATGATGTACAGATGGCAAAGATTTGGCTGGATACTACTTTGACTGCTTCGGACGCAGACAAAGAGCTACTCTATCCGCAAATCATGAATAAGCTTGCAGAATATCCTCAGTCGACAATTTTCCACGTCTTGAAGGAGCACAAGAACGCTACTGAACGATTGGGTACACTAAATCCAAATTTTAGCAAATTTTGTGCCGCGTACGAAAAAAGTTTAACATTCTCCCCAATAACTCTGCAACAACGATCCATTCCAAATACTTCTTCCGAAAGTCAAGAAGTAATTTCACAAACACTGACAGAGATTAGTCAGTGTTTGCCCAACAGTCAACCGCTATTACTTCATACTTTGTACAATCAATTTAAAAAATCTGTCGATCAATCTTATCCTGCATCCGAAGCAAATAAATTATTGTTAAGACAACTAGGCTTTGGGCTTGAGGCCGTGGATTCCAAGAATGAAATCAACACGCTAATACGCGCAGAAAAACGATTTCAGTCAACTTTGATCGATTATTTAACAAATCAGCTAAATTCTTCGATCGATAGTCAACAGGTTAAACAATTGCATGAACTAGCAAATATATGTTCGAAAATGGCCGACCTCATGCTTAAAACGGCTGCTCCTCAACAGCCATATGCTAACCCAGGGGAAGCATTGTTCAACGTCTCCCTAAAATTTAATCAACATATCGCTCGCTTGCCTCTCTTAATAAAAGAAATCCCTAAAGCTATTGAACGGTCTGACACAAACCGTTTACAGCATACTTTGCAAGAATTTAAAACTGTTACAGCAACGTGGGGACCTATGTTGGCACTTGTACAAGCAAGAGTCGAAAGCATGACATTGACTGAACTTAATAATGAAACCGGAGATTTTCTCTCAGCTTGCGCGCTAAAAAGCGATGAAAAGTATGGCATCACTCCAGAATTGCGGCGGCTAGCAGGAGCACAAGATTAACTAAAAATAAACTACATCGTTTAATCTACTTTTTTATCTTTTTCTACATCCTTTAACATAGATCCTCTCTTTACGTTTGTTGAAAAAATTATCTTGCAAATGATTTAAATTGTTTTTAAACTTGTACTCATGTCTTTTTCTTCTTCTGATGTTTCTGGTACTAATGCACGTAGGAGTGTCGATTCGCCTGATTCCATTCCTACAGGGAATCAAGGAGTTGAAAAAAATAAAGAATCCAAAACGGGCGTTAAAGGTAAGCTGCAAGACGCAAAATTCCAAAAAATAATCGATCTAACAAACTTTGTAGAAAGTAGCGGAAAACTCCAAAATACACGAAACAAACTCGCAGGAAAAAGCGGAATATTCAAAGCGATATTTAAATGCAAAGAAAAGCAGGAAGCAAAAGCCCTACTAACTACGATTCTCTATCAAGTCAAACATTTTAAATTGGCGCATGATCAAAGTGATGTAACCGCTATGAAGGCATGGCTAGCGTGTGCGCGTGAGGCTTCTCCCAAGGATCGAGATGCCATATATAGTGCGATTGATTCTAAACTATCAGCCCCTGGCCATCGGATTAATCCAGACATATTAAAGTTGTTGCATGAATCAACTGATTCCCGGGCAAAATCTATGGGAGATACCTACCTGCAGCGGTCTTTCCAAGCCCCTCCATCTAACAGAGTGAACACGAAGGAGTGGAATACAATATGCAGTAAGAGCGCCCAGAGGGCCCAAGGGGAAGCCATGGAAAAAATGCAAGACAAGGCACGATCAAGACTACAAACGGAGAAGACCAATTGGTGTGTGGAAACCATAACGGTGTGGCTCGAGATCGCTAAGGAAAACCCTAAATATTATCCTAAAATTCAAGCTGCATTAGAGAGCATGGATTATATGCCAGAAGTGCTCATACTTTTGAATCAGCGCATTAAAGAGGTTGACGGTGAGGAGGATCACGCAAAAGCTGAAAACAAAGCCGCTTGCAGAGCCACTAAAAACGCTTATATAGACATTAGAGACGGTTATAGTAAAGCAAACTCCTCCCAACGATTTGATGACTTTAAAAGTCGATTAACGGGGCAATTAAAACAAGCTACCTCTTCAGAAGTTATAAATTTTTTTACTTCAACCAATTCATTAGATACAAAAACTGATACTCAAATACAAGCAGAAAGACAAGACCTCGCCAATCTATTAGAAGATCCAAGTTATGCCCAGCATAAAACCACTTTACAATTTATGTCACGTATATATGACGCGTACTCCAATGCAGATGATCCACATAAATTGACACAATGTATAGAAGCTTCTTTTAAAGACGCCCTCCAACCCGCGATGGATCAAGTGAGAAAATTTTCATCTCTTCCTGAGGATGCTGTAAGACAGCAGACAGAAACCATCAAAGACCAATTTCAAACATACAATAGAATGTTTGATCAATGTTTAGGGGGTAAAATTAACTCAATGCAAAAACAAGGGATCCCCGGTTCATTAAGCGCCAAGATGTACAGTTGGCTAGCAATGAATGCAGGCCAGGTGTTTAGTCAATTATTGCCAACCTTAGATGATCTTGCAAAACATGGTTCACCAAACGAACAAGCCGAATTTTTAGAGAAAGCTCAAAACAGACTCGATAAATTTGCAATACATGCAGCTCGTTTAGGTCACATCGCATCTTCTAAAAGCGATGCAGATCAGAGAAGTCAAATTATAAGTTTAACGGCTAGATTCCCCGATGCTAATTTCCCTTACGAATTGGCTCAACATTTGCAAAAGAGCGTCGAAGATGGATCCATCAAAAATCCAAACGTAAGAAGTGACATGTTTCCAGTATTCACTCGAGGAGACGACACTACGACCAAGGCGAATGCCTATTTAGAGGCCGCACAGGAACAACTAAAAAATGATCAACTGTCACCCGAAATACGTTCATCGTTAGAGCAAATAACGTTTCTTAATGGTCTTTACTTGAAGAGTGGCGATCACAATGCCATACATACTTTAGGTAATGAATTAAAACAAAAGCCGTTTGATATTGAAATAGTAAATATGCTGGGCAGAGCTTGTAATAGTCAAGCTGGTTCTACTCCTGTTAATTTTGCTAACATTTTTAGCTTAGGTAATCAATACATCCAAGACCATCGAGAGGCATTCTCTGATCATTTTAGAAATCAGTTAAATCAGCTCATCGGTAATGAGACAGCTCAAGGCAAATTTATAGATGCCTGTAGGTCCACCCAAATGGAGAGACCAGGCCTAAGGCTAACCAATCAACCCATTGCCCAATTGGAAGCTAGCCAGGAAGTTATTCAGGCAATGTTGAATTCAGATGAATCTAAAGACAACGCATTTTTGAAAGAGTTAGCCGCAGAGTATCAAAAAGTCATCGACAACAAACACGCAAAACCTGACTTCATCTAAAGCTACGACAACTTATACCTAAATCCTCTCTTTACGTTCATTCACAAAATTACCTTGCAAATAACGTAAATTATTTTTAAACTAAAAGATGTTATGTCCCCTTTACCTATTAATCAAACGCCCATTAACACACCTGGACTCAATCCAGTTGCACCCTCCACAGAAAACAATGTACCTGCATCTGCTGAAGGAAAAACTCCTGATGGCAAATCAGTTCAAAAGTCAGCGCCTAGCTCATCGGTAGCAGCGCAAGTAAGAAAACTTAACACACCCTCGTTAAGTAATCAAGCTGGACAACTTCCCCAAACAACTCTTCCATCGGAACGTATAATACACCTGGGAACCATGTTGAGGCCAATGATTCAAGCTCAAACAGCCCAGCAAGCGGCCTCTGAGACAAGGGATAGCCATACAGAGCTTCTCAAGGGGGCACAAAGGAAATACAACGAGCACAGCCAGGTAGGGAAAATGGGTTTGAAACTTCAAGCCTTTTGGAAGAACAATGCGTACGCGCAAAAAATTGATTACCAAGAAAAACTGACTCAAGACATTAAAAGTCACCCATTGCCAAAACCTATGGGAGCAGAGACGTTTCGGGCTGAAAATCAAGCCATTATAAAAGGATGGCTAGAGGGCGTGGAACAATGTTCTCCGAGGCGTCAACCCGATATGATTAAGCTAATATTGTCTAAGGCAATCCAAACCGGAAACCCAACAGACGTAACACCCATTAAAAATTGGCTACATCAGCATGAATCTGTTAAGGCCAAAGTTGACTCTTATTATTATAGTACTCATGATGAGCAATTAAAACATATCGAAAATCTCACCCAAAAACTCAAAAGTACTACCTCGGGGTCTGAAAAATCAAAATTACAAAAAGAATTTGCAGAAAAACTAAAAGGCACAGTTGTTAAAGACGAAAAAACTCTCAATACTTTAGCTAGATTTATTGGAGCGTGTCCTCTCAAAGCTCGACCGGCACTGCTAAAGGCTATGCACGACCAATTACAAAACTGTGGTTCCGATTCAAAGCTTACAACTGCCATGGAGCACCTATCTAACGCGTTAAGGTCGTCGCCTAGGTGACAATTTTTGCCAAACGGAATCAAGTTGAGTAACCCAGGTCTTAAAATCGATGGCCGGCAAGTTAAACAATTACCCTTAACTTCAAAAACATTTTTTAACTCAAACGTAAATCATCGCTTACGTTCATTCACAAAATTACCTTGCAAATGGCGTAAATTGTTTTTAGACTAAAAGATGCTATGCCAATCACGGTAACCGATCGATCTAGTACAACCCCTACGCAGTTTTCATCCCCCGCCGCAGGAAAAGATGCTTCAGGTCATTTGGTTGCACAAAATTCAGCGCTTACAACAGGTGCAAGGGAGACTTTACCGGCCAAGGAACGTTTGCTCACCGTGCCTTGGGGCCGCTTGCGTTCCGTAAAAAACGCCACAACTCCCCAAGAACCTCGGAGCAAAGCGTATTCCATAAAAATATTCAGACCAGCAGCTCCTCAACCAAGTTCTACTGCAGACAAAACAACAGCGCAAACCTCGAAAAATAATCCCGTACCTAGAAAAACCCCAACAACTCCCAAAGAAGCTTGGCGTAACTCGTACTCCACGAGGATAATTACCCCAAGCACTCCCTTGACACCTGAAGCATCGGCAGCTCCTCAACCAAGTTCTACTGCAGACAAAACAACGGCGCAACAAAAGGAATCGGCAGAACAACTCGCTACCGCTGCTGACAATTTTTTAGAGGCAGCAAAAAATCTTCATGAAAAGCGAGCCCAGCACGAAGGTCAAAGCGGCATAGGTAGGTATTTACCCGGCAATCAGCATAAAGCCGCAATACACGATGCACAACAGGCCCTATGTCAACAAATTCAAAACTATCCATTCTCACAGGATTCTCAAAGTAATAAACAGATGCTAAGTCTTTGGTTAGCAACCACGAGTGATCTTTCTCCTGCGGACCGGAAGGCCGTATGTGATCAAATTTTTGAAAAACTGAAAAGCAGCAGCTATGACTCAGAAATATTACAGGCGTTGTGTGCGCAATCATCTGATCCAAGCATCAGAGATATAAGAGATAAGTATACAACTATTTACGCAAAACAAGTGTTAGATACGACTGAGGCTCAATTTAAAGAACAACTTACAAAAGGATCCCTGCAAGACTTTTCAGGATTTTTTACCAAGGTAGATATAGACTCAAAGTCTACTACGCAACTGCAAATCGAAAGGACAGCAATTGATCATTTAGCACAAGATCCAGCCAATGCTCAGTATAAAACAACGCTACAATTTGTGTTACATGTATACGACGCTTACTTAAATGCAGAAGATCCAAAAAAATTGACACAACACATGGGGGAAGCGATTGCAACTGTTTTCCGCCCCATTGGAGATCAAGTTGCAAAGTTTCCATCTCTTTCTGCGGATGAAGTAAAACAACAAGCAGAAATGATTAGAAATAATTTGCAAACATACAATAGAATGCTTGATCAATGTTTAGGAGGTAAAATTACATCAATGCAAAAACAAGCAATGCAAGAACAAGCGAAAGCCGACACTATCAAAAACGCCTTCCGCACAACAGTGTTTAGTCGGGCAGCCGTGACTTCCGGCCAGGGATTCTCGCAAGTATTACCACTTTTAGATGATATTATAAAGGCTCCACAAAATTCATCAGAACAACAAACTGAATTTTTAAAGACTGTTCAATTGCGTCTTACCGCACCTTCAATAACGGTAGCCAGATTAGCATACATCCAAAGCAACAATTCCAGTGAGCAAGAAAAAAGATTGCAAATAGCCAATTTAACGACGGGTTGTCCAAACGATTGTTTCCCATACGAATTCGAGCAACATCTTCGTCAAAGCATTAATATCAATGATCAACAGGTAAGAGACTATTTTTTTCCGAATTTTAGTGAAATGGGGAAAGAAAGTCGAGCAATCGCATATCTAAAGGTCGCACGTGAAACCCTAGAGCGAGGTAACATAAGCGATCAAACACGTGCATCTCTAGAGCAAATAGTGTTTACTAACGACTTGTATTTAAACCGCGCAAATCCAACGGAAATGACAAGAATAACGAATGAATTACTTAAAAAACCATTTGATGCTGAAGTTGCCCAGCGATTAGTTATAATTTGTAATGCTCAATGTAAAGGAGGTGATGTGTCTAGCATTTCCAAACTAAGCAATGAATATATTGCACATTATCGTAACGAATTTTGTGATCACTTTAGAAATCAGCTAACAGCTCTTATGCATTTGCCAGAAAAACAGCAAAAAAATTTTCTAGAAAACTGCGCAGGAGGTACGGTGGCAGCAGTATTTTTAGCCAATCAACCTATTGCTCAATTGGAAGCTAGCCAGGAAGTTATCAAGGCAATGTTGGAGTCAGGCGAATTTAAAGACAACGCATTTTTGAAAGAGTTAGCCGCAGAGTATCAAAAAGTCATCATTTTTAAGCCAGGTGACGCCTACATCCAAGAACATCGTGATAAATTTACCCAACGTTTTAGAGAGTTTATCCAAAATCCTGAAAATCTAGACTTCTTGCGAAGTCATATGGTTAATGATTTCATGTACAAGCCTGTCAATCAACCCATGTCCCAACGAGAGGCCAGTATGGAAGTTATCCAAAACTTGTTGGCATCGGGTAAACTTAAAGGCAATGAAAATTTGCAAGCCGTAGCTACAGCGTACCAACATGCTATTATTTTTAAGCCAGGCGATGCCTACATCCAAAAACATCGTGACAAATTTACCCAAAAATTTAGAGAGTTTATCCAAAATCCTGAGAATCTAAGCTTCTTGCAAAATCATATTAAGGAGATCCCGTCCATATACAACATTAACGATCAACCCATTGCCCAATTGGAAGCTAGCCGGGAAGTTATCAAGGCAATGTTGAATTCAGCCGAATTTAAAAACAACGCATTGTTGAAAGAGTTAGCCGCAGAGTATCAAAAAGCCATCAAAGCCAAACACGCAGTGCTAAAAGCTAGGACAAATGCAACCTAGATCCTCTCTTTACGTTTGTTCACAAAATTACTTTGCGAATGGCGTAAATTGTTTTTAAACTGAAAGATGTTATGTCGCATGTAGATATAAATTTACCATCTCAATCTCAAAATATTGAAGCGCCCATTTCGCCAACAATATCTCCCAATGCGGAGCAGGGTGAGATTAAAGTAAACCAAGGCGCTCAAACGAGCGTAGCGGGGAAAACTCCGACGTCAGTATCATTATCAAATAATCAAACGTCCGCAATGACCCGATTATCCAAAATGATTAAATCTCCTCAGGAGCAGCGAGAGATGGCTCAATCACAACAAGTTGACAAGCAAGATTCGTCACTTATATCACCCACGAGCCCTTCATCACAATTTGGAGAAAAAAGTGATGCTATAACAAATTTCGCTCGTCCTGAGGAAGCTGCAGCGTTGAAAACAATGGAGTACATCCTTACGTCGAACTGTAAGAATCTTTGCACCACACAAGCCAATCTTAATAATCAAAGCGGCATAATGAAGGCTTTATTTGGGCGTGATAAAAAGACTGAAATGCAGATTGCAATAAAGGATATAATCGACCAAATTCAACAACACGCATTTTCAGCAGATCCTAAAAATAATGAAAAAGCTTTGAGTCTTTGGATGAATACCGCTGCACAAGTTCCTGCTAAATTCCAAGGGCAAGTATATGAAGCAATTATTGAATCGGTATATGCACACAAACTTAATCCGACATTTATAGAAAGGGCCACATCCGTTTCCCAAGCTCTGGCTTCAACCAACCTGGTTAATCAATTGTCGACGTTTTTGGAAGGACTCGAACTTAGCAGACAAATGGCTGCACTGAATAATACCGCCGGGAAAGGCCAAAAAGCGGATAAACAAGCCCAATTAGATGCTATATGCAGGGGAATTCAAGATTATAAATTCAAATCGGATAATCCTCAGCGCAATGCAGCGATTATGCAGATTTGGTTGGATACCCTTCAGCATGTTCCAAACGAGTATCAAAGGGAAATATATTCGTCCCTTAGGCAGAAAGGAGAGCAATGCAATCTACCGCAGCCACTTTTAGACAAAATAAATGAGGTCTCTGTACGTAATGAGAACTTAAGCCTTAAAGAGAAAGTAGATACACTCAAAAAGCTGCAGGCAAATTACGACCATAAAAGCAAGCTAGGCAAGGCTTTATCTAAACGTCCCCAACAGAATATACTAAAACTGCAAAATGGTATAATTGACCAAATCGCAAAACAGGACTTTCCACCAACAAGTTCTCGGTATAATGCAGCGATTGTAAAAGGTTGGCTGGAGATTGCTCAGAGCGTTCCAAACGAATTGCGAGAAAAAATGCAGCAGCCAATTCTGGAGAAACTGTCACAGCTTAAATCTCAACCGGAAATTTTTCCGAAAATTCAAGAGTATTTAAATACTTATGAGAGTGTCACTGGTTGGTTCAATAGGCAGGTCGATGCAGAAGGGTTTCTTCTCAAGAGTAATAATGATTTTGTAGAAAAAGCCCGTCAAATCCTAACGTAGCAGCGTGTTCACAAAATTATCTTGCAAATAGCGTAAATTGTCTTTAAACTAAAAACATTATGTCACATTTATCTGTTGGTCAACCGCCCGCTATTGGTCAACCGCCCGCTATTCCCACAGAAAATAGTCCACTTGAACCCCCCGTAGGAAAAAATGCTGCGGGTCATTCAGTTGAGCAAGATCAAACACCTACGACGCAGGTTCCAAAACAGCAAACCAAAAGCCTCGGTAACGCTGCGGAGAATTTAAGCAAACTCTCGATCTTGCGAAAAAATCGTGAGAGTCAAAGTGGCTTGTACAAGTTCTTGCACAAGTTTACATCTGGGAGAAAAGAAAAGCAGGCAATACGGACCCTACAACACGCCATAAGAAAAGAGATTAAAAATCACTCAGGCCCAGTCGATGGAAAAAAAGTACAGGAGTGGCTGAATATCGCCGAAGAAGCCCCTGCCAAGGATAAAGATAAAATATACACCCAAATTAAGCATAGACTCAAGCAGGAGTCTAAATGTGACTCGAACGTTTTTGTGATATTGCACACGGCACAGAAGAAAGCGCATATAACGGCAACAAAACAAACAACGGAAGCAGAAAAAACAGAAGCAGAAAAAATTGAGTCTCACATAAGTTCGATTTTTGATACGTATACACGAGGGGTAAGGACTGATCACGAACAGGCTCTGCAACTTATACAGAGCGCAACCATTCCGGACACTTCTCCCCAAAACCAAGAAACATTTTCCGCTCTATTGAATCTCATATCCAAATACCAGGACACTGGGAGTAGTGCCAACTATCTCACCTCTCTCCAACACATGCAACTATGCGATGCTTTGCGTGACTCATTGGGAAGATCCAGTTTCCCCGAAAATCAATTCCTGTACAAACAAATGAATACGTTGCTCCAGAGTCGTGATGACATACAGGCGGGTAATTTTCTCGAGGGTACGAAGAAGTGGGAACAATACCTAGTAGACCTTGCTAAGCACGGCGCAGAGTTGCAGGGCTCGGAAACCGGTGTCCAACAATTTGATGCATTGCGCGACCTAACATATGTTCTGACGGGGGAGGTCTTGGGGGGCAACCATCCCATCGCCACCTCAATGAACTCCAAGGTAACCGTAGCTCGAGGGCTCGGTTATAGTTTGGCGGACAGTGTGCGTGATATAAATACCAAGGATCGAACTTCTTTGGGTCATTCGGTAGAGTGCATATCTGCTTATATTACCAATAGTCTAAATTCTTGGGGATACGCCCTAAACAAGATGTCAGACGATGAGCTCAATCGGATAACACCCAACATGTTACGGTACCAGGGCACTCAGGGTGGTCTCGAAATGGAATCCTACTCCGAGAATCTGCAACACTACCATGAGGAATATACTGAACTAGTTCAAAATGAAGATAAACCTTTAGGTGCATTGGCCGATCATTTACTTGAAGGGTCCCTCGCAGTCAGAGAGTGAGTTGATGCAGGCTAACCTAAAACACCCCTCATGTTCTGGGCAGAAGCCTCTAGAAGCCTATCAAAAAGCCTCCCCGAGAGTCTACAGCACTACCATGATGAATATGATAAAGAACGTAACCTTACCAAGTATGATAGTCCTAATCCTTTGGTGGTATTACACAAGGAGTTGGGTATAAATTGGTAGACCTTTGACGGCATCATACGAGGGATGCGCGAATGCTCGAAATGCAGACGCTATGCAACGAAGATCCAATTAAGACTTTCTAGGAAAATAATCGCGCAAAAAGATTAACAATAAAAACTTGTAAGTTCCCTGTGGGTTATATAACTTAACCTCCATAATGCGTTTTCTAAAATGGGGAATAGTGGGGATATCTTGCCTCATCGTTGGCTGCCAAATTCAAAATCAAAAGCCAACTACGGAAGTTGAAAAAGCGAACAAAGAAGGTATATTACTTGTAGGTATTGGGCCGGATCCGGAGGGATTCGATCCGCAATTGGTCACGGGCGTCACGGAACAAAACGTGCTGCGATCTCTCTTCGAAGGCCTTGTGGTACCGGATCCAAAAATGCTGAAACCTAAACCGGGCGCTGCAGAACGCTGGGAAATTCAAGAAAATCGCTATATCTTTCACCTTAGACCCAATGCCTGCTGGAATAATGGAGAGCCTCTCACCGCCCACGATTTCGTCTTTACATTCCAAAGATTATTGACTCCCCAATTGGCTGCTCCCAATGCATCTACTTTCTTTGTCATAAAAAATGCAAAGGCGTTTTACGACGGTGAAATTGCTTTCCAAGAAGTAGGCGTGAAAGCACTCGACGACGACACCCTGGAAATTGTATTGGAACAACCCGTTCCTTTCTTTTTATCATTGCTCATACAGCCCTGCTGCTATCCAGCACACCAGAAAAGTCTGGAGCAAAATGCCTGCGCTTGGACGCGCAATCCAAATGGATATCCCACGCATCATCTTGTCTCGAATGGAGCCTTTCAACTTAAACAATGGGCCATCGGTGAAAAAATAGAAGTGGTGAAAAATACCCATTATTGGAACCATCAAAACGTACGACTCAATGGCATCCATTTCTTCCCGATTGCAGATGTGGCCGCCGAAGAGCGCGCTTTTCGACGCGGCCAGTTGCACATTACGGAAAATGTTCCCTATCAAAAACTATACTTTTATCATACGAAAAAAAATTCTCCCCTGCAGATTCATCCCTACCTGAACACATTTTATTACTTATTAAACATAAACGTTTATCCATTGAATGATGTGCGCATCAGACAAGCACTCTCTTTGGCCATAGATCGCAATCAACTTGCGGGCAGCGATCACTTTAAATTAAAACATCGATCTGCCTACCAATTGGTTCCCGAAGGTTGCGCCGGTTTCCTATCCACACGTCCCGTTCAAGAAAATGTGCTGATGGCACGCACATTACTCTCAGAAGCCGGTTTTCCCAATGGGAAAGGTTTCCCAAAATTAACCCTGCTGTTCAACGCGAGCGAAGGGCAAACCTACATCGCATCCGCCATTCAAGAAATGTGGAGAAAATATCTTAGAATTACCGTTGAACTCGTGAATCAAGAATGGAAGGTGTACCTGCAACGTCGCCGAGACGGCCAATTTGAAATTGCACGCGGGGGATGGGTCGGCGACTACAACGATCCTACCACATTTTTAAACCTGTGGAAAAAAGATGCGAATAATAACTTTGTGCGATGGCATAACGAGACTTTTGAATCCCTGCTCCTGAAAGCTAATGATCCGCTTTATCGCACACAGCGCCTAAGGTTATTGCAGGAAGCTGAAAAAGTTCTTCTGGAAGACGTACCGCTTATCCCCATTCATTCCAGTACCACGTCTCACCTCGTTCACCCAACCGTACATAACTGGGTTGGCAACTTGCTGGATTGGCATCCCTACGATTGCATTTTTCTGCAATAACCCTACTTTTAACGCATAAATAACTTGCAGTTCTGTAAAAAACTTCTATTTTTCATTCTCAAGTTATGCAGCAGACCACCATTGGAGAACGGCTACAACAAGCGCGCCAGCGCTTGGGCCTGTCTCTCGAAGATGTTGCAGCGACACTCAAAATTCGAAAAGATGTCCTGCTAAAATTTGAATCCAATGAGTTTGACATAAAATTACCTCCCGTATACCGAAAAGGTTTCTTCAAAGCGTACGTAAAACTTTTAAAACTCAACGCGCCCACACTATTGGCCGACTACGAAGAAATTGTAGGTGAAATCAACCCCAGTACGAGCTTTTCGTTAGGTCAATTAAAATTGGATAACCCGAAGAGTATCGGTAACGATAATAAGCCGGAAATAACAGAATTGGAACCCGGAGAAAATTCAGCGAGGTATGTACGTCCTGTCCCGCAGTTTGTCCACTTCAGATTGCTCATTATCGGCATTGTCATCACTTTAATCGTACTTACTTGCGGTCTTTACTTGCGTTACACCAAAGAACATGCCGCATCCACCCACCCAGCGGTACAAGATATACTGCCCATCCAGGACACCGTCGCTTCCGAAAGCACCCTCGTACTCACCGCATTGGATACGGTGCAAATATTTGTACGTCAAGAGTCCGACCGACGACGCCTCTTTGCCGGAACACTTAACAAAAACGAGCACCACACATTAACCAAATCGGGGCCGGTTCAAATCTCATACTCAGAGGGTAAATTTTTACTCATAGAACAGGCCAACGGTTTACATATTAAGCCGCAAAAAGAAGGCCGAGGCTGGATCAGAGTCCCATAATTTCCATCGAAAAATATTATGCATAAGCCCCTGGCCAAAGGTGTGAGTTGGTTCCTATTGAGTTTAATTGTTGGAGTTGGTTTGGATGTCATACAAAAGTATTTGGGAAATAACCTAAAAAGCTTCGAAATTACCTTTTACAGATTCCTTTTTGGCGTAATCTCACTCATGCCATTTCTAGGCATGCGATGGATTCGCAGTGGGTTTTCATTAACTCAATATTGGCACATTCACATATTCAGAGGATTTCTATTGTTTTTAGGTATGGTCCTATGGTGCTACGGTCTCACGTTGGTCCCCATGAGTACGGCCATTGCACTCAATTATTCCATTCCCTTTTTTACCCTTATTCTTTCCATTCCTCTTTTGAGAGAAACGGTTAATAAAGATCGTTGGCTAACAACATGTATCGGGTTTGTGGGCGTATGGGTTATCCTGAATCCCACAGACATCAACTTTGATTCAAGAACCCTTTTGTTGATCCTATCTTCACTTCTATTCGCTCTCTTAGACGTATTTAACAAAAAATATGTTTGCAAGGAGTCTCTCCTCAATATGCTATTTTATACGGCCTTTTTTACCTGTATGTTCAGTGCAATTCCAGCATTTTCGGGCGAAATACATACCCCTTTTAACAATATAACCATTTTAATCATGCTCGGCATTGGAGCCAATTTAATGTTCTATTGCCTATTAAAAGCTTTGAAATACATGGATGCTTCCGCCTTGGCTCCATTTCGCTATTGCGATTTTCTTGTGTCTGCACTTTTTGGATTTTTATTTTTTTCCGAAAAGCCAACTTTATCCACCTGCCTTGGGTTTCTTATCATCATGCCCTGCACGTGTTACCTTGCCTACCAAGAGAATAAAAAGAATTAATCTTGTCTTTTCAGTCTGGCTTCCATAAAAGTTTCCCATGACTGTTGAATTTATTTCTTCCGAAGCCGTTGGAGAAGGACATCCCGATAAAGTTGCCGATTACATATCGGATAGCATTTTGGATGCTTGTTTGGAACAGGATAAAAATGCGCGTGTCGCCTGCGAGACCTTAGTTAAGTCGAATTGTGTCGTACTTGCAGGAGAAATCACAATGCAAGCGCAGGTGGATTATGAACTTGTAACACGCAACGCCATTCGAGATATCGGTTACACGGACCCCAATGACCTTTTCAATGCCAATACCGTGTTTATTCATAATTTATTAACGCCGCAATCGGGAGAAATTGCGGATGCGGTCGTTAAAGCAGACCACGGCATAGGAGCCGGCGATCAAGGATTTTTCTTCGGTTACGCATGCGATGAAACACCGGAATACCTGCCCGCTTCCTACCTTTTGGCGCAAAAACTTTGCAAAACGCTAGCCACCTACAGAAAAACTAAGCGTGTGCCTTGGTTGAAACCCGATTGTAAAGCTCTTGTCACAATGCGTTACGAAAATGGTTCCCCCATAGACGTTCAAAATGTTGTACTGGCAATCCAACACGCCGATTCCGTAAGTTTAAAGGAAATCTACGAGTTTTGCAAAGAACAATTGATTCCAGAAATCATTCCCGGACATTGGCTATCGGATAACACCATGTATTACATTAACACCAGTGGCAGCTTTATTCACGGAGGACCTTCCGTCGACTCGGGCCTTACGGGCAGGAAAATTATAGTGGATACCTACGGCGGTTGGGCGCATCACGGAGGAGGTGCATTTTCCGGCAAAGATCCTTCCAAAGTGGATCGTTCGGGCGCTTACTTCTGTCGTTGGGTTGCAAAAAATATCGTTGCAGCCGAATTGGCAAAACGAGTAGAAGTTCGACTCGCGTACGCCATCGGTGGAACTAAACCCATTCACTACGATTTGACGACCTACGGAACAGAAAATTGCGACTTGGGTCGTTTGCGCGAAGCAATTGCCAAAATATTTGACGCAAGACCATTTGCTATCTTGGAAACACTTAATCTTCGCAATCCCATTTACAAATCAACAACGCAATTTGGACATTTTACAAAAACGAACTTGCCCTGGGAACAAACAAATCGTGTTCAAGAACTACTGAACCGATGTGTCCGTTAGGAATTATCAGCAATTTTTCTGCGCAGTATTCGCTTCAGGGGGGCGCTTACAGTGAAGTAAGCCAGATCCTGTCATTTGAGGACACAATGAGGAAGTATAAGTAGTTAATACCTAAGTGTTACGTCGAGATACGATCGTCGTATAAAGTACTTTGTAAAAGGTAATTGGGACAGGAATTTATAGTACACACGATTTTAAGTCTAATTATAACCGGGCTCTGCCATTTATTTATACAGAACACAGCCATTCCAAATACTTCTCCTCCACAATTAGAGTCCAAAGTTAATGGATTAAAAAGACAACATTTTTGTGCACAATTAAAATGGATGAAAGTCACTGAGGAATCTTCTTTAAAAGCTTTCTTAAGGCAACCATGAGTATTTGGATATCGGAAGGATTAACACCGCTGATGCGACTTGCTTGCCCCAAATTCTGAGGGTTTAAGTGCATCAACTTTTGTAGACTTTCGTTCCGTAGGCCGTACACCGTTTTGTAATCAAAAGTCTTTGGAATTTGAATATCCTCCAGCCATTGACACCTTGCCATTTGCTTTGATTCACGCTCTAAATATCCTTTATAATAAATGCGATAAAAAACTTCTTCGCGAATGGAAGTAATTTGCTCTAGAAAGTCACACGGAAGTTTAGGTAATTCAAAATTCTCCTCACAATGATGACGCCTTATTTTATCTCCTAATTTTTGGCCATCTTCGCAACACTCTTCTTCTAACTTTTCAACCCAATATTCCACGCACGCACGCTTGTCTTGAATAGCTTTTAAACGAGTTTCATCCAAACAATGCCATTGCTTTGCCCTTTCATACAGGCGCAATTCGGCGCTTGCATGGTTTAAAAGTAGACGATATTCCGCTCGCCCAGTAAACATTCTGTAGGGCTCTTGCGTACCCTTGGTTACCAAATCGTCCACCAAAACCCCAATGTAACTTTCATGCCGAGATAAAATGCAGGCAGGTTCTCTCAAAACTTTTGCAGCCGCGTTAATTCCAGCCAATAAGCCTTGCCCGGCCGCTTCTTCATAACCCGAAGTCCCATTAATTTGTCCTGCTAAAAATAATCCTTCCCACTGTTTACTTTCTAAGGTTGCGTACAAATTTGTGGGATCCGAAAAAGCGTATTCAACCGCGTATGCTGGACGCATTAAAATGGCATTTTCAAGACCCGGGATCGTTTGCAGCATTGCCCTCTGAACATCTACGGGCAAACTGGTAGATAGCCCATTGATGTACCATTCATCCGTACATATCCCTTCTGGCTCCAGAAATAATCGATGACGTTCTCTATCGTTAAAGCGCACGCATTTATCTTCAATGCTCGGGCAATATCGAGGACCTTGACCATGAATATGCCTGGAAAATAAAGCAGAACGTTCCAAATTATCCAAAATAATTTTGTGCGTATGGCGATTCGTATACGTCATCCAACAGGATATAGTACGCGTTCCAGGCTTCCAAGACATAGGTCTGTAAGTTTTATGACATGTCTCTTGACGCGTGTCGTAAAAAGCAAAAAAACAAGGATTCGCATCGCTGGGTTGCTCTTCGCAAGCGGAAAAATCAATACTGCGACCTAAAATACGCGCCGGTGTCCCCGTTTTCAACAATCCTAAAGAAAATCCCAAAGATTTGAGAGAATCCAAGAGAGCGTAACTACCAAAATCTCCCAAACGGCCGCCCGGCGTTTGCCGATGTCCAATATGCAACGTGCTGCCCAAAAACGTACCCATTGCCAATATCACCGTCGTCGCAGTAAATTCAAGACCCAATTGGGTCCCCACACCACAGACATGATTCGCGTGTGTTAACAACCTTACCACTTCATCTTGAAACAAAACAATATGAAGGTGCTTCTCCAAACGATATTTCATGCTCCATTGATAACATTTTTTATCGCATTGAGCACGCGGGGCTTGCACGGCCATACCCTTGGAACGATTTAATATGCGAAAATGAATGGCCGTTTCATCGGCATTGATGCCCATGAGACCACCCAACGCGTCGATTTCTCTGACTATATGTCCCTTGGCCAAACCTCCGATCGCGGGATTACAACTCATCTGAGCAATCGTGTCCAAATTTCCCGAAATGAGTAGCACGGATATCCCTTTCTGCGCTGCAATCCATGCCGCCTCGCAGCCAGCATGCCCACCACCACACACGATGACATCAAAATCCGTTTTCATTTTCCAATGCAAAAGCGAGAAAAAATCCGATCCAGTATTTGCTCATAGTCCACTCTTCCCACCATTTGTTCCATGGCATGCAAAGCAGCTTTTAATTCTGCAGCTAAACAATCTTCGAATCCTTGCGTCTGAAATAAATGGATCGCTTTTTTTATCGCAATTTGCGCTTCCATTAAACTTTCGGCGTGACGCTCATTAACCATAAATGCAGCTTGGGAAAAATCTTCATAACGTTGGTCCAAAAAATCTCTTATGAAGGTTTGAATTTTATTGAACGCTTCAACATCTTCTTTAAGACTGATGGAACAATACGAATACTGCCTTAAGTAAGAAGAAAAATCAATATCCGTACATGGCAAATCAGCTTTGTTGAGCAATGCTAGGGTTTTTGACGGATCTAATAATTGGATAAAACTCTGCTCAAAATGCGGCATCGGTTGGGATTGATCCAATACCCATAGGATGAGATCCGCTTTTTCCAATTGTTCCAAGCTTTTTTGAATACCCTCGTGTTCCAACGCATCGCAAGAAGCGTGAATACCGGCCGTATCCACAAGACGTAATCCGTAAGATTCCAGCTGAACATACTCCCTAATGAAATCCCTTGTCGTTCCCGGCATAGGGCTAACAATGGCCCTATTATGGCCCAATAAAGTATTTAACAAAGTACTCTTACCCACATTGGGCGCTCCCACAATAACGGTTGTAATACCATTTTGTAAGCTTTGATAATGCGCATGGGTATGCACAAGCTTATCAATTTCTTCCGATAAAACATATAATTCATTGAAGTACGCACGTCGATTGGCTTCCGGTAAATCTTCTTCGGGAAAATTCAAATAAGCTTCGATCCAGGCAATCTGTTCCATTAAAATGGCGACCCAACGATCTATTTTTTTGCTCAGGGATCCCAATAATTGGTTGCGCGCTATTGCAAGCGCTTGTTGCGACTTGGCGTGTATCAGGTCGGCAACGGCTTCCGATTGGCAGAGATCCAAAACACCATTCGTAAAGGCTCTGCGCGTAAATTCTCCAGGATTTGCCTGACGGCACCCGCGCTGGATACAGTCTCTAATCACCTGCCTCAGTATAAGCGGATTCCCATGGCAGGAAATTTCTAAAGTCGCTTCACCCGTAAAGGACGCGTTAGGCGCAAAATAGACAAACGTTACGTCATCCAAAGACAAACCTTCTAGCGTTTGGTAAGAGCCCACATAATTGTGTCTTGGAGCGATGACGGATCGCCTAAAAATGGTTTTTGTTAAAGGGAGACAATCGGGTCCACTTAAACGTATAACCCCGATTCCCGATTCGCCCCAAGGAGTAGATAAGGCCACGATAGTATCTTCCTGTACACCCATTATCAATGAAAATAATCATACAAGGATGAAATGAGACAAACTTCAAGTACAATTGTGCTAGACAAGTCCCCGCGTCGATGGCGTATGTACGAAATGAAGGATCAATTTTGCAATGATTGGACATTGAGCGATCACCGAGTCGTTGGCAATCGTCTCCATCGCCTGAGAACGATTTAAGTTCGATCCGTACATGTATTTAAAAATTTTTTTTACGACGGCGCACTCTTGTTCCGAAAAACCATTACGCAACATACCTATCCTATTAAATGTTTTTGCGACGGCCGGAACCCCACAGGCCAACATAAAAGGCGGAATATCCTTTTTTAAAAAAGAATGTCCTCCCAGCATGGCGTAATCTCCAACCCTGCAAAACTGATGAAGGGATGTATTTCCACCTATATTGGCGTAATTACCGATACTAACGTGTCCACCCATCGCAACTTGAGCACTGATGATGACATAATCCTTTACCGTACAATCGTGGCCGATATGTGCAAATGCCAGAATATAGTTATGACTACCTAAAGTGGTTGCCTGGCCATCTTGGGTGGACGTATGAATGGATACATACTCTCTAAACACATTGTCGTCGCCAATTTTTAAATGACAAATTCCACCTTTATGTTTCAAATCGTGGGTTTTAGCTCCCAAATAACAGTAGGGATATATGCAGTTATTTTGACCCATTTCGGTATGTCCATCAATGGTTGCATGATGTTCAACAACGCAATGTTTGCCCAAAATAACGTGTGGACCTATAAAAGCGTAAGGGCCCACCACGACATCGTTTTGCAATTGAGCCTTGGGATGAACAATGGCTGTTGGATGGATTTGCATCGCATCTTACGATTGATTTTGAGAAATCATAAACATTAATTCAGCCGAAGATACCACTTTATCATTTACAAAACACTGGCCTTCGGCAATTCCAATTCGATTATTTTTGATTTTCAACAAGTGTACCTCGACTAACATTTGATCCCCCGGCTGAACGACGTTACGAAATTTCACTTTGTCGGCACTCATGAGGAATGCCTTTGCATTTTTATTTTCTTGTCCCAACTGGTATCCCATCAAAATACCTGCCGCCTGCGCCATTGCTTCCAGTTGAAGGACTCCAGGCATGATGGGGTTTCCGGGAAAATGTCCCACGAAATAAGGTTCATTTGCGGTCACATTTTTAATGGCACGCAAAGCGTCTTCTTCAATGCTAATAATACGGTCCACCAGAATAAACGGATAGCGGTGCGGCAAATGTCTTAAAATGCCTTGAATATCTAAAACCGCATCCGTATAAACGGGAAATTCACTTAAATTTTCTTGATAAAATTGTTCCAGGATGGCCTTACATAACCTTACATTTAAGGCATGCCCCGTTTTAATGGCAATAATGTGACCTTTTATAGGATGACCCAAGAGCGCCAAATCACCCACAATATCTAGGATTTTGTGCCTTACAAATTCATCCGAAAAACGCAAAGGCTCATTCGAAAGAATTTTATCTCCCTTAATAACAATGGCACAATCGAGACTTCCGCCTTTTATTTTTCCAAGCTTCAATAGAGGTTCTACGTCCTCATATAAGGTAAATGTACGCGCATCTGCAATTTCATGCGCGTAGGTCTCGTGATCAATCGTTAAAGTCAAATGCTGTACGTGTACACCTCTATTGTCCGCAGATGTACAGGTTATTTGAAATGTTTCACTGGGTAGAATCAAAATGGAACGGTCCTCTTGAACGAAAGAAATA
The DNA here is from genome assembly GCA_031266455.1 of Puniceicoccales bacterium. Lineage (GTDB taxonomy): Bacteria > Verrucomicrobiota > Verrucomicrobiia > Opitutales > UBA9783 > CABUVL01. Next base: position 10,868 of record JAISBA010000013.1, on the reverse strand, counting down.
GGTTCCGTAATTTCCACAAACGTCTTCTCGGACAATTGCAATTCAACCCCTACCTCCTGCAAGCTTTCAACCCAAGGCTTTGCAGAACCATCCAAAATAGGCACTTCGTTTCCATCGACTTCAATCCGTGCATTATCTATCTCCGACCCGTATAATGCACTCATCAAATGCTCTACAGTATGTATTTTGACACCCTCTTTGGATAGTGTCGTTCCGCGGACCGCATCATCAACGTACTGCACAAGAGCTGGAATTTCACACGAGCGTCCATGCACGTCCGTTCTCTGAAAAACAATACCCGTATTTTCCGGAGCCGGTTTCACGGTCACGCGCACCGATTGTCCCGTGTGTAATCCTTGTCCGGAAACTTCAAATTGCCTTTTCAGCGTCTTCTGCTGCATGGCAGTATTTAGTACACACTCGCCCGTATTTGTCAAACGATCTGTCAACGGAAATTCACCGATTAGCTCCCGAGATCTAAGCTTCCCGTGCTTGGCCTAACAACGGTCTAATTCAAGGTAAAACATGCGTGCACCTACAATTTCACATTCCGTTATTTTTTCACCGACAAATGGATAGGATAGGGAAAACGCACAGCAAATTTAATCTCCCAATACTGTAAAAGGTAATAATAGTATTTTAAATGCAACGCCTCGAGCCCTATTTTCTTGGAAGCACTACTTTTTTAGCTTGGTAGACGGTGCAGGACTCGAACCTGCGACCCACTGGGTGTAAACCAGTAGCTCTAACCAACTGAGCTAACCGTCCAAAATAAACCTCCAACAGGGAATAACATTTTTCTCACGCGTGCAAGGTTTTTCTGTGCAAAATAAATCTTCACCGATGATTTTGCTGCAATAATACGGCATCACGATCCGTACCGTTTAAATGATAATCCAACGTAATGCGAATGGCATCTTTTAAATTTACCTTGGGTTCCCAGTGAAGCTTTTCCTGAGCTTCTTTGATGATAGGTACTCGTCTTTCCACGTCTTGGTACGCAATACCGTAATGTTCATCCGATGTGACAGATTTAATTTGGATATTGGCCGCCCACTTGGGATCGAATTCGCCTACAACATCCACAATGATATGTGCGAGCTGGGCAACGGAATAGTTCTCATTCGGATTGCCAATATTAAAAATGCCTCGACTGGCGCAATGTTCCTTATTTTCAATAATTTTTAGCAGGCAATCAATCCCGTCTTCAATAAACGTAAAACAGCGCGTCTGCTGACCTCCATTTACGAGCTCAATGGGTTTTTTTTGCAAAATATTGTGCAAAAATTGTGTGACCACGCGTGATCCCGCCTCATTTCGAATATTATCTAACTTGGGGCCTATAAAGTTGAAAGGTCGAAATAAGGTGTAATCTAGATCTTTTTGAAACCCATAGGCGTAAATGATACGGTCCATGAGTTGCTTGCTGCAGGCGTATATCCATCGTTGTTTATCTACGGGTCCTAACACACACGAGGTGTTATACTCATCGAATGCTGCATCCGAAGCCATCCCGTAGACTTCCGAAGTAGATGGAAAAATCACACGCTTATTGTATTTAACGCACCAACGCACCACTTTCAGGTTTGCTTCAAAATCAAGTTCAAAAACACCCAACGGATTTGTAACGTAAACCCCCGGTGTCGCAATGGCCACCAACGGAAGTACAAGGTCACACTTTTTAACTAAATATTCAATCGCTTCATCGTGAATTGTTAAATCTAGCTCTTGAAAATGAAAGCGATCATGATTTGCACAAGGCATTAATTTGTGCATTGCCAGATCAACGCCGTATATTTCAAAATCTGTTCTGGCCAACAGGTGTGCACACAAAGAACTACCAATAAAGCCGTTTGCCCCTAAAACTAAAACTTTCTTCGATTTCACTTGTTTAATGTAGTAAGGTTACCTTCTGGCGGAAGGAGGGGGATTCGAACCCTCGAAACCTTTCGGTTTAACGGTTTTCAAGACCGTCGCAATCGCCCACTCTGCCATCCTTCCAAAGCCCGCTTAACTATCAAAGCTTGGATTCGAGTGCTGAGTCAATTGTAAAATGGACGCAAATCGCTGTTATCCGACACAAATTTAAACGGACGCAAATAACTTTAAACGTGTTGCATAAAATCGTTTACCCTATACCTACTTATTTACATCCCTATTTGACACCGAAAGTCACCGTTTCTCCTCCAAAAAATGCAGCAAAATTTCTTCCAAGTTTTGGGTATCTATAGCGAATAGACGAATGCCTTCTGCCAATTTTTCTGTTGCCATAGGATCCTCATTTATCTGCCAGCGGAAAGATTTTTCGGTTACCGGAGATTCTGGCATCATTGATTTTTCGACCTTAGGTGCTTGCAATTGGGGGATAATGGGCCCTGCATTCGCCTCCAATTGGGCCAGTAATTTGGGCGCAATGGTTAAACGGTCACAGCCTGCCAATGCAATGATCTGCTCTAGGGTGCGGAAACTGGCTCCCATGATTTCGGTTTTGTAGCGGTATTGTTTTAGATAATTGTAAATGGATTTTACCGAACAAACCCCCGGATCTTCTTCGCCAGCAACCAATAAATTGTGGGTGCTGTACCAATCAAAAATTCTGCCCACAAAAGGAGATATGAGCGTTACTCCAGCTTCTGCACAAGCAATTGCCTGCACACGACTAAAGATTAACGTAAGGTTGCAAGCAATCCCTTTCTGTTCGAGCACTTCTGCCGCCTTAATTCCCTCCCAAGTGGCTGCGATTTTCATCAGCACCCTACTGCTTGGAATTGCGTACGCCTTGTACAAATCTCTCAAACGGTATGCCTGCTCTAGGGTGGATTCCACATCGAATGAATAGCGAATGTCTACCTCTGTGGAAACACGTCCGGGTATAATGTCCAAAATCTTTTTCCCAACAGTCACCAAGACGCATTCCAAAAATTCTTGCAATGTTGGATTGCGAGAGTGGTTGCTTTTGAAAAAACCGTAAGCTTCTTGCAAATAACGTTCATAATCCGGTTTTTTGAAAAGTTTCCAAATAAGGCTTGGGTTTGTTGTGGCCTCATCCGGTTGAAAACGTTGCAATTCCACCCAATCACCCGTATCGGCAACTACCTTTGTCCACTGTTTTAAGCTTTCCAATTGATTCATAAAAATACCGATTCACACCTACGTACACCTCACGATTACAAGGGATACCTACAATCATTGATTCTACCTGTCACATTTAATTTTATTGGATATTTGATGAAAACAAAACAATCTCACCGTTTTCCAAGAACCCGTTGAAAATTGTTACCCTTTACCGGCAGGTTCCCCAATTAATGTACCAGGCATTGATAATGTACACTTCAATCTCTGCAAAAGACAAGCATGAATCCTTCAAACCGTCGTAAAATCTAAGAAAAATTTTTAACTTGAACGCATTCATTTCAACTTAAGCTTCACGACACAGACACAATTTTAATAAAAATGCCTCAAGCGCACTGGCGGCACTTAAATTTGCTTCCGTCAGCTCAAAAGCCTTTTCCAAGTTCTGAATCCATTCGGGGTACAAATACATTTTTTCTAAAACCTGATTGCACCTAAAAACTTCACCCAAAGATTCTTCAACCGCCAAAAAAAATTGCTGCACCTGCCGTTTTTCGATACCTGCTTTTACGGCCAATACTTCTTCTGCATTTAAGTATTCGCTCTCGGAAAGTTGTATTTTCTGCGTTTCGACTTCCATATAAGATTGAAAATGGTACAATAATCCATAAATTTGCATTAGAGATACTTCGTTTCCTTGCAAGTATTGTTCGACATAACGCTTAAATGTTTGCATCCACGATTGGACTTCATCGCATGGGTGATGGGTAACGCCTATGGGAATTGAAATCCACCAACAACGACTTCTCAATGTGGGTAGCAAATCGTAAGGGCGCGTTGTTAATAAGAATAAAGATGTATCCCCCGGAGGCTCTTCCAGAGTTTTCAAAAAAGCATTTGCCGCCGCTCTTGGCAGACGATCTGCCTCATAAATAACAAAAACCTTACGATCGGATCGATGCGGTGAATTAAACACGTTTCGACTGAGTTCTCTGACCGAATCCACGCTAATTTGACGCATTTTATTGATGGGCCGTACGCAAAAATAATCGGGATGACTTTCAACCACTTCCTCCGAACATTGCAGCAAACGGGCCGACCACCGCAAAAGGAATTGTTGGGCGGCATCCAATGTTACGCTTGTCAATAAAACACTCTGGGGTATACGCTCCAAAAAAACATTTAAATCCATTATTTTAGCAAAAATCGAGCCCCTACAATGTCCCAAATTCGTTGGGAAATTTTTTTAACCTCTAGTAAACCATCGACGAGAACAAAACGCTCTGGATATTGCCGGACAAGGCACAAATAGCCTTCACGCACCTTTTTATAAAAATCAATACTTTCCCTTTCCATTCGATCGCACTTTCCCGTTGTTCGCCTTTGCACACGCAACAAACTTTCATCGGCCGAAACATCGATTACAATCGTCAAGTCGGGCATCAACTCCCCTACTGCAAAAGTATTGATCGTACGTACAGATTCACTCGCCAATCGACGGGCTACTCCTTGATAAACGGTGGTAGAATCCAAAAATCGATCGCACAGAATAATTTTTCCTTCCTCTAAAGATGGGCAGATAACTTCACGTACCAATTGAGCCCGACTTGCCGCAAAAAGTAACAATTCCGCCTCGGGGACCATGTTATCCGCATTGGCAGATTCAATCAATAAATGCCTCACCATTTCGCCGATCGCAGTACCTCCGGGTTCACGCGTTACCACAACCGACCTGTTTGCTTTTTGTAAATATTCCGATAAAAGATTAATCTGCGTCGTTTTGCCACAAGCTTCACAACCTTCAAACGTAATAAAAATGCCTTTTTCTTTCATACGCTACGTTTAACAACTCAAATATTTTTGGACGTTTTCACACGAAGGCACACAACCCGTTTCGATATATAAAACAGCGGTACTATGTCCCCATAATAAACTCTGTTCAAGGTCAAAATTCATCAAACGTCCGCACAAAAATCCTCCGTTAAAATGATCGCCGCTCCCCGTCAAGCACTGCAACTGTTTTGCCCGAAAAGCAGGGACAAAAATCGCTTCATCCTGGTAGACGGCTACGGCTCCCACACGACAGTGACAAACGATGCAGTCGATATTGAGTTTCTCTTTTAAGGTGAACAACCAACGTTGAAAATCCATACGATCTTCTTCAATTTCTGAATGGCAGAGGACCCCTAGGGTTTCACCCACAATCTTGGCCTCACTTCGATTGAGCGCCAAATAAACTTCCCCTTTATATCCAAATCGAGGTAAAATTTGCAGCAATTTTTGTAAATCCTCGCGCGTCCTTTTGGAAGGGTCTGCCAGATCAAAAAACCAAATACGGCGGTCGTTGGAAGATAAATGAGGCACCCACTCGTCGGAAATTGTCTGCAGCAAATGGGTCATGCCGTACAACATGGTCCAATTTTGAAAAGCAATCAAATCCGATTTTGAAAATTCATCCATCCAATACTGTGCATCTTTTTGCCCTAATAAATTTTCGTAATTTACCGCATCCATAGGATAGGTATACCCCAAAAGCAACTTACCATCATGGCACTCTAGAGCTTGCGTCATACCCGGAGGTCCCAATGAAATTGCCCGTGTCTTTCTTGCAAACGTCTCAAAAAGTGGATGGATGGGATTACCCAACGTCCCCACATAGCGTACATTGACACCCATGGCCAATAGGACACTCGCCAACAGAGGTCCATTGCCACCTACTTTTTCACATTTTGGGAATAATTCTAAATTCAAATTACAACCCGAAGCTTCGCAAATACGTTGCCCCAGCTCTGTTAAAGTAGGATACGCTTCAAATTGATTGCCTTGACCTTCACGACGCTTGACAACGGACACCAATTTATCGATAAAACCATCCAAACCAACCCACGCTCGCTTTTTATTCAAAACAGTTTCCCACTGATCCTGCATCGTATGATCATCAAAATTCATTGAATATTACTAAAGGCTAAATGCATAAAAAACAATCCTATTTCGCCATCAATTTATTGTTGACGCGACCAGGACGAAATTAGGAGAGAAATCTGGGTTATAAAAATTTAATTTAAAACACTGGGAAACTTTCGTTTAAGTATAAAAAAATACCCCTCTTTGGGCTAAAAGGGGCAACAGACAAACTAAAAATCCTACCCTTGTAAAATTTTATCGCTACTTGATAAAACTAATAAAGGATGATCACGCTTGCACATTGGAATATACCGCAGCCTCTTTGGTATTTTCTTTGGTGCTCTGCTGCAAGGTCTTCAAGTTTTGCACCCAATATTCAAATGTATTTACGAAACACTCCAAAGATTTTTCAAAAATTTCGTAGTCGCAATTCAAGAGGGGTGTATGTTGAACCAATAAAACTTTATCGCTGAATTGTTGAAGACCTAAAGTGGCCCCATACGTCTCTCTCCATTGCAAGTTTGCTTCCAGTAAACGTGGATAAATGCGTTTAATTTGCCATTCATTGACATTCCCCAAACTAGCCTTAAAAGAAAATACATTATCTGCCGCATTGAACTCCATGGTGACCAATAATGTCTCGTCAAACATTAAAAAACATTGATGCTTGTCATCCAACACCAAGGGTTCCTCCAAATTTACTTCCGACGCTAATTGATTAAGCCACTGCTGAAATACCTGCATAAATTACAAAAGCCTATGGTAACAAAAACTCATAACTCCCCTATACCGTCCACATTATACACCTTCAAGCATTGTTGTCAATGCAATAAGGTTAAAAGTTCATAAACTGCATAAATAGCGATATTTGATTAAATAACTGGATCCAGAGTACGCCGTCAAACCTGTGGTAACCACAAGATTTACGTAATTTAGATAAGTCAAACCTACTAACCAAGAAGCGGGAAACCAACGTGCACCATCTATTTTTAACATTTCTATCAACAGAAAAGATCCCATAACAACAATTTGCAACACCGTTTTTACCTTACCTAAATTTTCAGCAGCCAAAATACTTCCCGATTTTGCGGCGATGATACGTAATCCCGTCACCAAAAACTCACGACAAACGATTAACAGTACACAAAACACGCCCCATAAAGGTACCAAATGTTTACCAATGAGCAAAATAAAAATACCCACCGTAAAAATTTTATCGTTTAAGGCATCCAACAATTTCCCCAACTCTGACGTCTGATTATATTTTCTAGCCAAATACCCATCTAACCAATCCGTAATTCCAGCCAATACGTACACAATGAATGCCAAGGTTAGGGATCCCGGAAACGAGGCGTAAAAAAATCCACCGATAACAAACAACAAAGGTATCCTTATCAAAGTAATCCAATTGGGCAAATTCACAAGCTATGTATTTTTTTACCGATTCATTGATTTTGCAAGTGTTTTTATGCAAATAAGTTTTAGAACCGTGTACAGGAGAAAATTTCAATAAAAACGGCAAATCCGTTTCAAATGCCTTCTTATTGCAAAGCGGATACGTAACACGACATTCATTTAATTTTATGCCAACAATCCTCCGATGAACTTTTTACGCAAGCGTAATTTTTTATTTACTTTCCAAGCGTATACCCCTAGAATATAGGCTGGTTATGGCGGCTTTAACAACAGAACAAACAAACTTTTTATATCTACTTGCCTACATGTATATGCAGCAGTCAAAATATGCGCAGGCTTTGCAATTATTTCGCATTCTGCGTCTACATACGGCGGAAAATATGCAAATAGCACTTACGTTGGCTTTCTGCTTGCACAAAGCGAGTCGTTTGGAAGAAGCTACCAAAGTTCTAAATTCTCTGGATACCAATAAACTCTCCATCAGTCAAAAAACTGCTTATTATTTCATTAGTAGCAAAGTTTTGTGGGATTTAAAAAAAGTTACGGAATCTCGGGAAATGCTACACAATTATTTAAAATGTAGAAAACTAAATTCATGAGCTTTGTAGGGTCCATAGAAAAAACCGTTGCCAAAGTTTCACGCTTCAATGACGTTTTATTGGCCGTCTTGGTGGTCATGATCATTGCTTTAATGATCGTTCCCGTTCCAAGTTATATCCTAGACGGCCTCATAGCGCTCAACTTCACCATTTCCATCATCCTGCTCATGATGGCACTTTACATTCCCAACGTGCTTGCGTTCTCTACATTCCCCAGCATGTTATTGTTCACAACGCTCTTTCGACTGGCTCTCAGCATTACAACCACACGTATGATTTTGCTGTACGCCGATGCCGGCGAAATTATTTTCACGTTCGGGCAATTTGTTGTCGGTGGTAATTTCGTCGTCGGTGCCGTTATCTTTTTGATACTTTTAATCGTTCAATTCTTGGTCATCACAAAAGGTGCCGAACGTGTTGCCGAAGTAGCAGCCAGGTTTACCTTGGATGCGATGCCGGGAAAACAAATGAGTATCGATGCCGACATGCGGGCAGGTACCATTGATATGGACGAAGCCAAACGCCGACGCAGCGATCTTGAACGAGAAAATCAACTTTACGGCGCTATGGACGGTGCCATGAAATTCGTTAAAGGGGATGCCATTGCAGGACTCATTATCACCGCCGTAGATATTATTGCCGGACTGATTATTGGCGTTACCCAAAAAGGGATGGAAATGCAAAAAGCGCTTACAACGTATTCCATTTTAACCATTGGAGATGGTCTTGTTTCCCAAATTCCCGCACTGCTTATTTCTATTACGGCTGGTATTATTGTCACAAAGGTAGGAGCTGCCGACGGAACCATCTTGGGCCGCGACATTGGCAAACAAGTTCTCGGACAACCTAAAGCGCTTCTCATAGGGGGATTCATGGTGGTTGGAATGATGCTCATGCCCGGCTTTCCTAAGGTTCCCTTTATGATTTTGGCATCCACAGTCCTTGTTGTGGGCTACACGCTTGTCAAAACTCGTGGGCAAACGGGCAAACCCAAACGTCAGCATTCTCCCATGTCTCCCGCAGCCAATCCACACAAAGCTCCAGAAGTTACGCATGAATCCGAAGACTCCGGAGATGAATTTTCGGTCACTATCCCACTCATATTGGATGTAGCACGCTCCGTTGAAGAGACCATCGAACCCGATGTTTTGAATGAGCAATTGATTCAAATTCGTAAGGCCTTATATCACGATCTAGGCGTTCCATTTCCCGGGATTCACCTGAGATTCAACGAAAGTTTGGAAGATAATTGTTATAGAATTTTGCTGAGCGAAGTTCCCATCAGTCAAGGTAAATTGATGGGGACACACGTTTTAGTGCGCGAATCAAAAGAAAACCTCGATATTTTGGGGATTAATATTGTCGAAGCCGAAAACTTTTTACCCAATATTCCAACTTTGTGGGCAGCCGCTTCCGATATAGAGACTTTAAATACAGCCAATGTTGCCTACATGCGTACACCACAAATTCTCACCTATCACTTATCCTTCATTTTAAAAAAGTACGCGGGAGAATTTTTGGGAATACAAGAATGCAAGTTTTTATTGGAGAATATGGAACAAGATTTTCCTGAAATTGTACGCGAAGTACAGCGCGTTTTACCCATACAAAAAATTACAGATATTTTCCAAAGATTAGTACAAGAAGAAATTTCCATTAGAAATTTAAAACTCATCTTACAGTGTTTAATCGACTGGGGACAAAAGGAAAAAGAACCCGTTTTATTGGCCGACTACGTACGATCCAATTTACGTCGTTACATCAGTTACAAATTCAGCGAAGGACGCAATGTCCTTTCCGTTTACCTATTGGATCCACAAGTTGAAGAAATCGTTCGCAAAGCGGTTCGGCAAACTTCTGCGGGAAGCTATCTTGCGCTTGACCCACCGACTGCCAAAAAACTGGTCAAAGCTATTAAGGATGAAGTGGGTGAAATTCACCTTTTGTCCCACCGCCCGGTCCTTCTTACGTCCATGGATATCCGACGTTACATTCGAAAATTGATTGAATTAGAAATTTATGATTTACCCGTTTTATCACACCAAGAACTTACGGAAGAAATAACCATTCGTCCCCTCGGTAGGGTTCACATATAGAGCAATCTTCACGGCAAGTACAAAACTGCCATCGCACTTAGCATTTCAGATTTTTCTAAACCTAGCCCATCGTTGCTGGATTTAGATGACAACCTTATGCATAAAATTAAATCAACATTCCAATCATTAATATTCCATTGCAATAGGTTCATCCGAAAAAATAAAATGCAGTCATGCACAAATGACCTATATTATTCCAATCCATAAAAATTTTCAAGATTCTATAATTCCCGGGGGTTCGATATTCTATTTCGGAAAATAAAATACGCAAACGAAGCCAGCCAAACGAGAAGTGGGCTTAATAATATCGATTTTCGCATTGTATCTCAGCATTAAGATCTATTGATTCAGGACATTCTGGAAATAAACACCATATGCCACCATAATCAGTAGGAATGAAATACCGTTTCCCGATAATCGACTGAAGTCTGGGATAAATTTTATCCCAGTCGGCGCCATCGCCGATACCTAACAATGTTAAAGCCACAGTACGACCATCCCAATTGTTTATATCATAGCAGTACCCTGGGTTCCGCAGTGGCTTGCAATTCCAACTATGGTCTAAATCTCCTCGACCTCGCTTAGGATTAATTAAATGCCTAGGTACCAATGGAAGTAAGCAATCTGGTATGTCGTCACAATTTGTATCCGGAGGCCACTCATTGAAAATAAGATAATAATTACGGCAAGCTTTGAGGATATCTAAGGTATCTTCCAAGGTAGAATTCAACCGAAAATCTTCCGTAACTTTCCTAAAGCCTGGAACTGCAATGGCGGTAAG